>JANOAI010000624.1:0-6412 GCA_031411055.1 Pirellulaceae bacterium | reverse complement strand
GGTGTGACGAAGCACTCGTATATACGCGGTCACGATCTTGAATTGCGACACCAGAGTTGCGAATTGTTTCAAGCGTTTAGTCTGTGATCACGAAACCTAATCATCTTCCGGTCATTTCGATTTTGGCAGAAGCATATCGTGCGTATACGCACGATATACTTCGAGGTGCGGTACTCTTTGCCCGTACGCAATTTGTTGTGGCCCATCTGCACCAAGAAGTAACGTTCGAGGGGCCAACGAGATTGCATGAGCCATGACATTTGAGGCCAACAAGCGTTGAATCGTCGCCATGCATGCCTACTTTTCTGTGTCGTCCTTCTTCTCCGGTTTGGTGATCTCGCGCATCGGATTGACTTCTTTGTCTTCCTTGAAAAGTTGGAGGTTGCTTTTCACTGGGCGGCGGGGCCAGAAGTTGTTTTCTATGTCGGTGTCGATGAGTTCCTGTCGAGGGTCGAAGGTGATAGACTTCAGTTCTTTCTTCGTAAAGAGGATTTTGGAGGCCTTCTCGGTGTTGAACCGCCACATTTCGGCAGGCAGCTTCAATTCTTCCATGCTGCCGTCGGTGTATTCGATCTTGAGAATTACAGGCGTGACCATTCCGCCAACGTTGCGTAACTGTATCGAGTAGATGTTATGCTTCGTTTGTAGTAACTTGGGGTCGATTTCTTCTTCGAGAAGCTCTTTCAGGAGCGTATCGAACTTCTTCTTCTCGCTTGGCAGCACGGTCGTTTCGTCAACTTCGTCGTAAAAGTCTTTTAGCTCGGGAAAACGGTCCACGCGCTTCGGCAACGCTTGATTGAGTTCCTTGGTTGTCGTTTTCGGCAGATCGTCTTCTTCCTGTTTCTTTCTCTTCTTCTCGATAGCGGGATCGCGCGTATCGAGTTGAAGCCACTTGACCTCGTCAATCGATACATCAACATGATCAACGCTGTAAAACCATCCACGCCAGAACCAGTCGAGGTCGACACCGCTGGCGTCTTCCATCGTGCGAAAGAAATCACTCGGCGTCGGCCGCTTGAACATCCAGCGTTTTGCGTAGGTCTTGAAAGCATGGTCGAAAGCCTCGCGACCAAGGACGTGTTCGCGCAGGGTATTGAGGGCCACGACAGGTTGACTGTAGGCATTGGGACTGATGTCGATGATCGACTCGGGATTCGTCATCACCGGAACGCGATTCGAGGTCCGCATGTAGTCGAAGATCGCGCGCGGATTGCGGCGGTGCTTAAAGTCGCTCTCCCACTCTTCTTGGGCGAGGTGTTGCAAAAACGAGTTGAGCCCCTCGTCCATCCAGGTCCAATGCCGCTCGTCGCTATTCACGATCATCGGAAAATAATTGTGCCCGACTTCGTGGATCACGACGCCGATGAGCGCGTACTTTGTCTTTTCGGGATAAGTGCCATCCTTTTCAGGCCGTGGGCCGTTGAAGCAAATCATCGGGTATTCCATTCCAGCCACCGGTCCATGTACCGACCATGCGACGGGGTAAGGATAGTCGAAAGTGAAGCGAGAATACGTTTGGATCGCGTGAGCAATGGCATGTGTCGAATATTTGTCCCACAGCGGCATCCCCTCTTTCGGATAAAGGGACATCGCCATAACCGGCTTGCCATTCACCCTGGCACCTTCGACCGCCATCGCATCCCACACGAACTTGCGCGATGAAGCGAACGCAAAGTCACGTACATGGTCTGCCTGAAATACCCAAGTCTTCTTCCCCTTCGGTTTACCCTTCTCCGCCGCGATCGCCTCTTCTGGCGTGACGATGAACATGGGCGTTCTCAGTTCGCTCTGCGCTTGTTTTAGTCGTTCACTTTGCGTTTTGGTCAATACGACTTGCCCATTCTGCAACGAACCCGTCGCAGCGACGATATGATCGTCCGGTACGGTAAGGCTGACTCGGTAGTTTCCAAAATCGAGCGTGAACTCACCCGTCCCGAGGTACTGCTTATTGATCCAACCGGCGTAGTCTGTGTAGGCCGCCATGCGAGGAAACCACTGCGCGATAGTATAGATGCAGTTGCCGTCCTCTTCGAAGAATTCATAGCCAGTCCGGGCTTCGACGTGCTTGCAGTCGTTGATCGGAAAGCTCCAAGCGATCTTGAATGTTACGCTACGACCGTTCATGAGTGGTTCCGGTAAATCGAGCCGCAACATCGTCTTCACGAGCGCATGCGGCAAAGCTTTCCCCTGCGCATCGGTGAGTTTGCTAATCTTCATTTCGCCATCGTAATTCTCATACGACAGCAGGCGATCCAGAGCGCTGTAACTGATCTTGGTCGGGTCGATCCCACGCTTGGTGTTTGGCACCGTCCGCGAATCGGCGTGACGCGAAAAATAATTCTGATCGAGTTGCACCCAGAGATAATTCAGCGCATCCGGCGAGGCATTGTGATACGTCACGGTCGCTTCAGCCGTAATCGTTCGCTTCACATCGTCCAATTCGACAGCGATATCGTAGTCCGCCGAGTTCTGCCAGTAAGCGGTCCCAGGAGCGCCCGAAGCGATTCGCTGCGCCGATGGCGTTGGCAACGTCTGATCCAACTGTTGAAACTTGCTTATTGGTGTACCGGGTTCCGCGGCGGCGAGCCATGGGGTGGATATTAACAAGAGCAGGATGCATCTCACGGTTTGGACTTCTCCAGATTTTTTCAGATTTTTCATCATGTTCTTATCGATACTCCTACTGATCGCGGGTTTCTAATTTGGGCGAAAGCACAACTGTGCGATCGAGGCCACTGGGCCAATCATCGCAAGTGTTGAGAAATGCGTCTGCCCTTGCGGTCAATCACCGCGGTGCCAAATCCTAATCCGTTTCTTTACTACTTGACGGTAACTGGCTTACTTTTAGCTCGATCGGGATCGAACCCGTCATTTTTGAAAGATCGATCATTCCGGACGGATCGACCGTAAATTTCCTGTTTTCGGAAGTTGCAGAATCGATCTTCCAACCGCTGGGGATTCGAAACCTTACCAAAATGGAATCGGGAACGTTGCGTGCGGGCAGCTGAAGTGTTGCGGTTATGGTGCCTTGTCGTAAGTTGGATTGCACCGATAGCGATACGGGGCCGAAGGCGGTTGGAGCTCGTTCGATGAGAACGCTATTTCCATCATTTAACCAGCGACGCGAGGTCCCGAACAGCAATCGAAGCGTCTCAGGCCTACCGTCATCGTTTAGATCCCAATCCTGAACCAATTGATTTCGTAACATCGACAAGACATGCGCATTGGCCGCGCTGTTCGGTGGACAGTAGAAGAAGCGCCCGCCGTCATCCACCGGCTGCAAAGTGCTCGCTTCGCCACCGATGAATGTGTTGCGTGTCATTCCTTGAGCAAGCATCCCGTAGAGACTGACAAGTGCCCTTTCTGGATCGTCACGCCGCAACGTATCAATAGCGTATCGAGTACCGTATAAAGGATTGACCCGATGCTCGCCCGACCAAAAGTTGAATGCAGCGCCCCCCGAGCGTATCATCCCCATGCAGACCCCGCCGTGCCGCTCTTGGTATTTCGGGATCCACGTTTCTTCAACGCTTCCCGGTGGGAAAATGCCGCTTGCTACGGTATACCCGATGATGATGTTCCAGTAGCTTCCGATTCGGACATTCGTGATCGGATCGTGAGCTGGTTCTTGATCCATGAGAGCAATCGGCACAAAGGGTGGATCGGTTTCGCGATTGATGCTTTTGGCAATGGCTTCTAAGACGGTGGAACGAAATTCCTTCGAGATCGTAGTCAATCGAATCGACTCCTCCGATTCTTTCATGTCGCCAAGAACAGCACTCAGGTCGCGCAAAGCACGCCAAGCTTTCGCATTTGCATTCAAGCTATGAACTTGAGTGCTGATATCGCCGCAATAACGTTCCTTTGGAAATAGACCGTTCAGAGATGTGCGATTGTCAACGAGCCGCTTCATCTCAGGTTCCCAGCGCGACCGCAATTTCCGCACCCCCTCCGCATCTCGAGTTTGCCAGTAGTATCGGCAGACGTCTAAGATCTTCGTCCCAGCGTTGTGGTACTCGAGGCCCTTGCGATGAAAGTCGAGCAACGGCTCAAGCATTCGACGTCCCTCCGCTTCATGACCCCATGCCAATGCGGCAAGGAGTGCGTCGCTACCTTCGGATTCATAGAGCGCGTCATACTGGTTTAGTGCACTGTAATGGATGCGATCGCCACGCATCAATGCATAGTTTTGGATGAGCGTGTTTCTCCAAGCGTCGTTTACTAATTTCTCAGGCAACACGACGTTCATTCCGCCGGCCAAGATTTCCTTCCATGTTCGCTCACACAAAACTTGTTGCTCTTGGTATTGAGTTGCCTGCACCATGGATCGGCTCGTCGTTGGCAAAGCCTTGGTTGCAATGGCAACCGTGACTGCGTCTCCAAGTTTGAGCTTTGTCTGCGCTCGGTCGCGAGCCCAGGTCCACTTGGGATCCAAGTTTGCCCAGATGTCTCCCGATGCGTCGAGGATCGAGTCTTTGTCGAACGTCATTTTCTCGACATCCTGGAAGTCCAGGGTGACTATTCCCGAAGTCCCGGCAATCAAAGAGAACTTCAGAAAAACGACGCCGTAGGCGGATAACGCTGGATCCGTGCTGGCGAAGGCTTCCAACCGGTACGTTTCCGATTCACGCACAACTTTCTCTTGACGCAATGGGACAGCGCCTTCCGATTGGACTGGCGATGGATGGACATATTCGATTGCAACGATTGGAAGATACCCATCCGCGAGTGTCGGCAAATGAACTCTTTCTTGAAGCCCGCCGAAAAGAAACTCATCGGGCCCAACGCGAAAGTGGACTGGCGTCCCGTTTGCCTTCCAACTTCGAGCGCCTCCATGCAGGTTGAGTCCGCTCCCATTCGAAACGAGACTTGCTTTCGACAATGCTCGCGGAGCAGACAACACTAATGGATAGTAACGATAGTCCGCATGCACGTAACGTGGTGGTGGCAACAGATCGCTAAAGAATTCAAAGCTGGCACCGTTGGTGTGCTTCATTGCCGCCTCGCCCCACAAGTCGTGACCAGCATGAATCACTTCGTTCAGCTTTGGCAACTCGGTCGGCTTTGGAAAGTCTGTCGGCTGAGCATCGGCGGGTTTGGATTCGCATAGTAAGAACGCTAAATAGAAATATATAGCTTTCGCGAAAAACAAGTTCAATGTTTTGGAGTGCCAGCGACGCGAGTCGCTAAAATCGCCATTTCGCGTATGCCGGGAATGTGTCCGTCGAATTCTCGCACTTTTGGGCGACATCTTTATACCTCTTCAGCAAAGCAACCCTGCGATCGATTCGAAATAATATATGCTATCCATTGCGAGTCCAAGGGCAGGCACTCCGATGATTGCAACGCCATCGAGCAACATGAATCCGTTGGTAGGGATCTGAATCGCCGTCGATGCAAGTAACACGGATGCCCGATTTCGACGGTTCTTGTTGAATTCCAAGTCAATTGGAGGGTTTGTCGATGAGGCTTTCTCGAAGGCCTCGAATTTCGGAAGGAATCTCGCAAAGCGTGAGCTTGGTTGAAGGGAGTGACTGGGACGTGGAAAGCGATCACTTAAATATGGCCAACACGGCCGCTAGAATAGCCGACGCAATAAATAGACCGATAATCAGGGGGATTTTCCAACACATGTCGCCGCGAAACGGCGTTTGGCAGTGCATGCATTTCGGCTCGATGGTGGGTGTGGCTCGACCGCACTTCATGCAAATGCGGCGCGGGGCGGTGAGGTCGCGGCTACAGAAGGCGCAGCGCGATAACTGGACGGACACCAATGCGAGCCGGAATTCGTACTGCCATTCCGCTTGACTCGCCGATGCATTTGCGAACAAGAGAAGTTACGATCGCCCAAATACTGAGACAAGCCGGTTACGCGACCGCTCATGTCGGAAAATGGCATCTCAATGGATTGTTTAACCAGAACGAACAACCGCAACCGGATGCGCATGGCTTCGAGCTGCCCTCGAAGAAACTGACGGTTACCACACTGGTCAACGGATCGAGCGATCGCTCGGTGATCCTCGTCGGCGCTGCCGGATGGAAGGCTTTGATCGTGTGATAACGAGTTGCCAAGCAAGTCTATGGCGATAACCTCAAAGAAGACAACAACTTCCCGCCAAATCAGCTGCCAAATCAACCGCCAAACCTGGCGTTGTCCAGCTAGATTTCGATGCTGACGCGAGATTTCGAACGACGGAGGGCTATTCTGTAGGCTTTGGGCCAATACAGTACAAATTACTGGCTGTTCGGATGAAGAGATTTCCGTGTGAAATCGCCATCGTGCCTTTGCAAACTTCATCCAGCCGATTTCGACCAATCTCTTTGTATTCCGCGCCGGGTTCGATCAAGATCGATTCGCCTTCGAGTTCTGATAACAAGTAAATTCGTCCATCGGCAAAAACTGGAGAAGAAG
>JANOAI010000623.1:0-3684 GCA_031411055.1 Pirellulaceae bacterium | reverse complement strand
AACAACAGCTTCCTTGGCAAGCTCAAGACGATGGTCAACCAACTGGAATCGCTGATCAACGGAGCAACGGGTTCGATCGATGCGCTTAAAGGGCAAATTCAATCGTCGATCTTTAATGCACTTGGACCTAACGGCGCCCGGGTTCTATCGCTGAATCCACTCTTCCATGACGATCCGAATGTCGCGAACTCGTCCGAAGTCGCTGACTTCCGCGATGTCGAGGTCACGATCTCGAATCCACTGAACACGCCGGCAGCGGAACTTGAATTTGGAATCAATCTCCGCCTAGCAGGCAACGATCAGATCGACGTCGATTTTGATCTTGGCCTGGATTCGTTTGCGTTTGGACTGGAAACCAACGGCGGAGTTCAAATC
The DNA here is from genome assembly GCA_031411055.1 of Pirellulaceae bacterium. Classification (GTDB taxonomy): domain Bacteria; phylum Planctomycetota; class Planctomycetia; order Pirellulales; family Pirellulaceae; genus JAIYDQ01. The sequence continues at coordinate 3,309 of JANOAI010000623.1, read as the reverse complement.
AACTGGGGATATGATTTCAATTTTGGATTCGGGGTCAACCTCCAAAAAGGGTTTTACTTCCAGCTCAATCCGAATGTCACTTACACGGGTGGCTTGCCCACCTCTGGTACTCCTGAAATCGGGCTCTCGCTTGACGTATTCCTCAGGCCGGGAACAACGCTTGCCGGAAAGCTGTTCATCCTCAACGTATCGGCGACGAGCAATCCGATCGAAGATTACAATCGCGACGGGATTATTAACGACGGTAGCACTGCGATTGGACATGGTCCTATCCTGAACGAAGCGGCCGCTAATTTCGACTTTAACCGAGACGGTGACAAGAATGATGTCTTGACGGAGTCCGATAGCGATAATAACGGCCGTCTCTCCAAAGGTACTGGCCTGGCTGGCAACATCTTTATCGACATTGCCAATCCAGATAGTGATTCGAGGAATCGACTTTCGTTTTCGGAGATCAAGCAAACGTCGGCCAAGGATTTATTCAATGCGGGTGTTACCACGGAAGCATATGCTGACTTGCATCTCCTGGCCGACGTTGGTTCCTCGGGCTTGCCGAACATATCAGCCGACTTAACGCTTGATTGGGCGTTGGGACTGACTTCACGCGATGGATTGATTGGTGGCGGGTTGCCAGATGTTGCTATTCGCGATGTCAAACTCGATATGGGAAGTTTCCTATCGACGGTTATTAAGCCTGTCTTCGAATCATTGAAGACTTATCTTGGCCCGATTCGGCCCTTGGTTGATTTTCTATCATCGCCAGTTCCAGGTCTCAACGATTTGTCGCAACTGTTGAGTGGTCCAGAGATCACGTTTGTGACTCTCGGAATGCTCGGTGCGTCACGGTCTGAAAAGACAATGGCGGCTGCTCGTAAAGCCCAGCAGGTCCTCGGGCTTTTGAACGAGATTTTCGCGTTCGTCGACACGTTCGATGAAGCGATTCGGGATGGCGATTCGATTGTGATCAATTTCGGTACCTTCTACGTCACCGGAATGCCGCTTGCTCAAGACAACGTAGCTACGACGGCAGGAACATCATCGAACGAAAAGATTTTGCCAACCAATCCTCGAGCTGGGACTCAAGTTCGCGTCTTTAACAGTGCAGTGGAAGTCGCGTCGAACCTCTACAAAATCGTTCGCTACAAAGAAGGCGGATTAAGCAAGACCAAGATTGTCTTCAATACGGCTCCGGTCGGCACGATCACGGCCACTTACACGACGACGGCCGGCGGATCGACGGACTTAACCAACAAAGACACGCCGGTTCAAGTGAAGTCGAATTCGCTGGCAACGACGATCGCACCAGATCCAAACGGAGGCGTTTCGTCGGGAATTTTGAACCAGACAGGCGGTTCCGGCAAACCAGGTTCCGCAAAGACAAAATCGCTACTTGGAAAACTCGCCGGTGCCGCCGACTCGAACGGTCAAGGTGGCTTAGGCATCAAGATCCCTCTCTTCTCCGATCCATCGAACATTTTCAAACTGTTCACCGGTGAAAAAGCCGACATCATCCAATGGAAGATTCCAAGCTTGGATCTGAACGTACCGTTCAACATGCGGTTCGGGCAAATTCCGTTCCCGCCGGTTCCGCTCTATGCAACCTTCAACGCCAAGCTCAATGCGTTTGCCAATTTCTCCGTCGGCTTTGATACACGCGGAATCGCCAAGACCGGCAATTTCGTCGACGGTTTCTACTTTGGTGACCTTGCGAATGTGACCAGCGGAGCGGATATCGATGAGTTCGGAATCGGCCTCGAAGCATCCGTCGGGGCGGTCATTGACGTCGGATTTGCGTCGGCAGGGATCGAAGGTGGCGTGCGAGCCGACCTGGGTTTCAATTGGAATGACCTCGACCACGATGGCAAGATCTACTTGGATGAGCTCAAGGATCTTTTCTTGCTCAAGCCAACGCCATCCAACGGCAGTGAACCACCTGGAACGTGCGTCTTCGATGCCCATGGCTCGATTACGGCCTTCATTCGAGCCTACTACGATGTGATTCTGTTTGGCGGCGATAGCTTTACCATCGCCGAGTTCAAATTATTCGAGTTCAACCACTCCTGCGTCGCGCCAGGCTTGGGGGAAGTATCGACGGATGGAACGTTGACGCTTTTCGCTGGCGATAACGTTGGAAACCGTGGCGAAATCTACGGCTCCGATCCGAATGAGACATTCGAAGTGAAACAAGTGGATGACGCAGGCCAACCGGCCATTCAAGTCACCTTCCGATACAAGAATCGCGATAATGACGATGACTCGACCGTTCGACTCTATAAAGGTGTCCAGCGAATCTCGTTCTCTGGCGGCAGCGGCAACGACCAGATTACGGTCGATCCAAGTGTTACCATCCCAGTTATGCTCTATGGCGGATCTGGCAACGATATTCTCATCGGTGGCAGCGGTGCCGATATTCTCGTCGGCGGCGATGGGAATGATACGCTCGTCGGCGGAGCCGGGAACGATCGCTATGTTTTCGCCAACAATTGGGGAACCGATTCGGTAACCGAAGCTGGAGCTAGTCCAGACACGAATGACGTATTTGACTTCAGCGGTGTAACGACGAGCTTGACGGTAACTCGCTCAGCAAGACTATTGGTATCAAGTGCAGGAAACGTGGTCAACGGCGGAACCGACACCTCGAACAACACGCTTCAAGTCGAAGGTATCGAACACTTCATCGGAGGTTCCGGAAGCGATACTCTGACAGTAAACGGAATCGTCGGGAACAACAACGTCAACACGTGGTCCATTACCGGAAACAACAAAGGCTCTATCAACAACGGGTTTCAATTCGAGGGGATCGAAAACATCACCGGTGGTGCCCAGGAAGACCGATTTGTATTCGATCCGACCGATATGATCACCGGGGTCGTCGACGGAGCAGGCGGCCTCGACACACTCGATTACTCGGCATTTAATGCATCGTCGATGGTGACGGTGAATCGGCAGTTAGGATCAGCGAGCAATCTCGGCAGCTTTGCCAACATCGACATCGTTCGCGGTGGTGCCAGCGGCAACGACTTACTCGTCGGAAACAATATCAATGCCGACTGGACGTTGAGCGGAGTCAATTCGGGAAGCATCCTCGATTCTGGAGCTAGCGTTCCCTTTGAGTTTGAACGATTTGAAAACTTGACCGGTGGCGATAACAATGACATTTTCATTGTTCCGGTGGGCGGTCGCTTGTCTGGAAATCTATTAGGTACGTTAACACCCGGGCGCATCGATTAAGACACGATCAATATGTATAGCCAGACCGCTTCATTTCGAGTCAATGTAACAGCGAGGAAAGCCGGTGCAGCATTGCGC
>JANOAI010000622.1:0-25588 GCA_031411055.1 Pirellulaceae bacterium | reverse complement strand
CTCATCCGTTCTGAAAAGCCAGAGCATCGAGCCTCGCTTGTTCGTCTGCAAAAAGCGCTCGACGATTGGATTGTAGAAACGGGAGATCGTGGAGCTTTTCCGGAATCACCGGAGATTTCTAAGGCGATCGAAAAAGAAATGGATGTTTGGTTTGGTACGCCTCCATGGGCTAAACGGTAGCCGATGTCAACTTAGGCTTCCGTTCATCTTTGGGCATTCGTCGTCAAATTTTAACAGCCATTCCACGACCCATGAGCGGCAAACGTGCCGGCTGACGTTTGTACGATCGGGAGCATTCAGCAAAGCTCTTTGTAAAAATGTTTGCTAGCGATTGTAAGTTTTACAATCCGAGTCGCAGAAGAAGCCCTGTCTTGATCGCTTGACAGGCTGTTTATTTTTCGTAAACCGCGCATTTTGACGTTTCCGATCCTTAGAACCATCGTCGCATCTGTTGAATAGATTTTTCGATCGTTTTGGCACGGTTGCTGCATATAACGATCCGTTGAGTTGCGTTCACAGCGTCTGAATTGGACGGGAGTGGTAAACACAGCGGTTGACTTCGATACCGGCTCACCACCAATGAACTGTTAACTCACAACAAAGACAGGGATGCACCGTGATCTTAGTGGCGATCGATTACGCTTCGAAATTCGAAGCAACACGAAAGACCCAATCCTAGGGTTTGGCCCGGTTTTCACGGTAGGAACAGCCCGCCGAGCGCACTTCCAATCCAACGCGCTCGGCGGGCTATTTCTTTAAACGGTTCGGTGTAAGCATTCATCTCCTTCAGGACAAAGATCTTCGGGAGCCCCCGACTTCAGCCAGGCTCGATAAGCGATGGTGTAGGCCGTCAAAGCTTCCGCAACTTCAGCAGCCCGTGTCACCACGTTATTCTGTTGCCATCGATCATCGGGCGTCAGGTAAAGTCGCAGGTTTTGCGATTGAAACAAGGGATGGGCAAGCGACGATGCGCTATGCTCCCAAACCATCGTCCATCGAGCGATTTGAATTGCAGTCGATGTGTCGGTTTCGACGAGACAAGCGTCCGCAGACAGCTTTTGGTCTGCGCCGTTATGCGTGTTCTCTTCGACAAGAAGCGATGGATAAAGTGGCCGGCGGCTGCGTGCGGCACGACTCACCTGGGTATTCAATGCGTGTTCGCCTTGAAGCCAGTCCAAGATCGTGTTTCCGATAGACATCGGCTGAACCAATCGCGGGTCACGGCTACCTAGTACGTTTTGACGTGGATGGACGATCAGTGGAACATGAACCATCTCAGAAAAAGGGGACTTGTTTGCGTATCCTACCGAGTGATGCTCGCCCAACGGATAACCGCGAGTCCCCATAACGATCAACAGACATTCATTCGCATCAGGAAGTTGATCGATGAAGGCGTTGATCCAGCCGAAGAGTTCATCGATCACGATTCCTTGGGCGGCTGCAATGCATGTCGCACCAAAAACCTGGTCCAAGTCGGACGATTCGCAAACTTCGAAAGAGATTGGCTGAGTACCCGTTGGGGGATCTGGGTCGACTTCTGGGTCGCACAGAAGGGTTCGCAGTTCAAACGGTGCATCCCATAGCTTGCCGAGTCCCGTGAGATGCATCCATACCAGATCGGGAATCCCTCCTGGTTGCTCATTCAATTGACTCAATTCGCCGAGTGCGGATTCCACAAAGTGAGCGAGGTGCGTTGATGTCCATTCCTCGGCCATTGCGGATTCGCTTTCAATCGAATCCGACTTCGGTTCTATCAAAAGAAATTCATCGAGGGAATCCAATATTGGAAGGCCGACGAGGTCTGCATCATCGGTCATAAAAAGGCTGCGTAGGGGTCTCGATTCCAAGGCATCGGTTCCAAACGCGGTGTCACTCTGAGCCTGACCAAGAGGGTGACGCCCAGTAATGATCGAAGCAAGTACTTCCTTTACGCTAGAACTGCTCGTCCAGCATCGGTCGAATACGATTCCTTTGGCGGCAATTTGATCGAGGTTTGGAGTCGAACAGAGCGCATTTCCGTAGCAGCCAACAAGCTTTGTACCCCAGCCATCCACAGTGATTAGAAGAACGCGGCGCAATAGCAACTCCCACTACAATCGATTTAATTGGTAAGGTCGAAATCTCGGTTCGTTAGTTTACCCGTTCCGGGCTCATTTCGAAATTCCAACTTCGATCCTACGGGGTAACGTTTCTCGACAGTCTTGTTTTCCCGATTCTCGTTGCTAGGGCAACCATGTCACACGCGCCAACCACCGCAGCCTACACCTCAATACCAGCCAATTTTGCGATCGGTGCTGGTTCTTCGCCATCCGATTCGTCAACACCGCTCGAATCGCCTGAATCGTCGATTAGCTCATTGCCAAGCCTAAAGAAGTCGAAGGTTTGGGGTGTCGATTTTTCGCATTTGAATATGCCACAAACATTGGAATACATTGATCGGATCATTCAACGCCGGGTTCCCGCGTACCTCATTACGGCCAATCTCAACTATCTGATGCTTTGCGACCAAAGCCCCCGGCTTGCACAGTTCACTCGCAAAGCGGCGGTCGTCTTATGCGATGGAATGCCTATTCTATGGCGAAGCAAGCTCAACCAAGACAAACTGCCGGATCGAGTTGCTGGAGCCGATCTTATTTTTTCGTTAGCTGAAAGATGTGCCGAGCAAAGGCATCGGCTTTTCCTGATGGGTGGATCCGAAGGAGTTGCTCAATCGGCTGCCGAAAGACTTTGTCAAATGTATCCAAAACTTCAGATTGCCGGAGTGGAATGCCCACCCTTTCGAAAACTGAGCCACGACGAACAGGCATCGCTTTGTGCCCGAATCAAAGACTCCAAAGCAGACGTGCTCTTAGTGGCCTTTGGCCAACCCAAAGGCGAGTTTTGGATTGAAGAAAACTACCAAACGCTTGGCGTCCCGATCAGCATCCAACTCGGCGCCTCCTTCGATTTTATTGTCGGAACGTCTCGCAGAGCGCCGCTGGTACTTCAACGTCTTGGTTTGGAATGGCTCTATCGGATGCTAAACGATCCGAAACGACTTGTCCCGCGATATGCGAGCAACGCACTTTTCTTACTCAAATCGATCCGCCGAGACCTACTCGAAGCAACTCGCTAACGCCAAAACTCGGAATGGATTCATCGCTACGGCAAGATTTTATCATCGATATGAGATTTGCTTTCTTTTTTCAAGATTGCAAACAATCTTTCCGCTAGGTTGCTTTCGCTCTCAAGGTATTGGTCTTGCCCCCAGTTGGCTTGTCCAACTGGAGCAAAGGCGAACAGCTAGAGTCCCTCTTCAGTAGTCCTCTCGTCTCCGGTCGGCTTGTCCGACTGGATCGCAAGGTTCGTTAGCAAATGAACCTGATTCACCCGTGACACGACGTCACGGGAGTCTTTCGAATCGATCGTTCATTCTTTCTTTGTAGCTATCCACCTTGTTCACCAAGCAGCACAAGGCCGCTGGGTTCTCACTCGTTACTAGGAGGCTTTCCCACTTTCCGCGAGCCTATTCCCTGGCCCCCGACGAGTTCATCTCGTCGGAGCCAAAGGCGGACGGCTAGAATGACTCCGCCACGCGCCGCGCCCGCCTCATTCTCCGCCCCAAGCCTTCGGCGTTGGGGCGGAGGGTGAGGCGGATAATGGTTAGGTTGTTCTTGCTTTAGCCTCCAACCGTTACGTCCGATGGGGCGAGCCCATCGGGGCGTCCTGAAAGTGAGAAAGCCACCAAGGCCGCTGGGGTCTCACTCGTTACTAGGAGGCTTTCCCACTTTCGATCTTGTAGAGTGCGGTCGAGTCTATTCGAACGCCCTTACTATTTAATTTTTCTTGGCTTCAGATCCGTCTATGGCGTGAAACTTTCCATGGAACTCGTAGCTCAAAACTAAATGGCTTATTCGAGTTCTGCTCCTTGACTTCACCTTCGGTCATGGAAGACAATGAGAGCGATGGTTACAGAAGTTTCGTCTTCTTCCAAGGAGTTTCGAATATGTTAGGTGCCAAGCATGATGTTGATGGCGTTCGGATGTGCCTTAACCATAGCCAGTCGCGAATCGAGCGCGGACTATGCGATTTGGAAACGGAGTTCCGCCAATGGGAAGCCAAGCCGCAAAGTCGTTCCATGCGATCGCGCTTGGTCGAAGATCTTGAGAATTTTCGTTGGTTGTTAGATCAGCACTTTACTCGGGTAGCCGGAGAAGGGTATCTCGAACGCGTGGTGCATTTCGAACCCAAGCTCTATTCCGACCTTCGCGACATCGAATGTTGGCAAGACCGACTCATTCAACATCTCGACGAAATTGTCGATCGCGTTCGCCATTTTGACTTTGAGCGAGAATCGATCGATAGTCTTGTCGACGAATTTATTGAATTCCACGACGATATTCTCCGCGAAGAGAGCGAAGAGCGTCATCTGCTTGAACGCGGATTTGCTTAGCCCAAGCTAGTGGAAAGTAGTATTGTCGATGACCGATTGGGGATGGAGTTGGACAATCGATGGCTGGATCATCGTGGCAGGGATACTGGGTTCCGTTTCCGCAGCCCTGCTTGGGAATTTTCTTGTTTTGCGAAGGATGAGCTTGCTCGGCGACGCGATCAGTCACGCTGTTTTGCCGGGTTTGGCCGCCGCTTTTTTTTTAAGCGGTAGCCGGACGAGTTGGGTTATGTTTGCAGGGGCGGTTGTGTCAGGAATTCTGACAGCCATGCTGACCCACTGGATTCGGAACCAAGGGAAAATCGATGAAGGGGCATCCATGGGGGTTGTCTTCACGACCTTGTTCGCATTGGGGCTCGTTTTGATTGTTCAAGCTGCCGACTATGTGGATCTCGACCCCGGTTGCGTTCTTTACGGATCCATTGAGACAACTCCGTTTGACACAATCCCCGTTTTCCAACATGAAGTTCCGCGTGTCGTTGTCACTCTCTCGTGTGTTCTCGTGTTGAATTTGCTTTTCGTTCTGGCGTTCTATAAGGAACTGAAGCTGTCGTCGTTTGATCCTTCACTGGCAACAACATCGGGATTCAATGCTTCGTTCTTGCATTACCTCTTGATGACTCTGGTCGCCATTACCACGGTCGCATGTTTTGAGAGTGTTGGAAACATTCTCGTCGTAGCCATGCTCATTGTTCCAGCAACTACGGCCCTTCTCTTGAGTGAGCGGTTGGGGACGGTGATTTTGCTTAGCGCATTGATCGCATCGCTTGCGGCAGTTTTAGGTCATTTGGGGGCAATCACCATTCCAAAGTACTTTGGCTTTGGAAGTTCCACCACGGCGGGCATGATGGCTGTTGCCGGGGGCTGTATCTTCTTCATCGTTTCGTTGTTTGCTCCTCGCTCGGGCGTCATCGTGCGATGGACACGCCGAAAATGTCTTGGGCTGAAGATTCTTTCAGAAGATATCGTGTCAGCGATTTATCGTTTTGAGGAACGGGGACAAATGAAGGTTACAATGAACGAGCTTTCTTCCATATTGATTGCCAATCCGTGGTCCTTAAAACTGGCTGGCTGGTGGCAGCTGCAGCGGGGACTCATTCGGCGTGAAAATGGATTTGCCATGCTTACGGAGCGCGGGCGCGAGGCAGCACGCGGTCTGGTGCGTACGCATCGGCTTTGGGAATCCTACCTTGTTGAACAGGCGGGAAGCGCCATCGAGCGAATCCACATGCAAGCGGAGCGGCTAGAACACTTTACCGACGAAGAGCTTCAGAAGCAGTTGCAACGCGCTGGAGGAGACTCGAAGCTTGACCCGCACGGAAGAGAAATTCCCGGCGAGTGACTTGATCAAGATTCAAGGGAAGCTGATGGACATGCTGGGTGCCCGATATCAGAGACCGTCCAGCTTAGATCCACTATATTTACCCGGCATTTGTAACCTCTCCCGCTTGCGGGAGAGGTCGGACGCGGTAGCGGCCGGGAGAGGGTTCTCTTGTGCCACGGAAAATACGGCCCTCTCCCGGGCCTGAGAGCCCGACCTCTCCCACGAAGACGTGGGCGAGGTTACGCGTAAGCCGGACGATCTCATCAAGCGACCCACGTGATTCGCCGTGATGCTTGACAGGACGAACCGGTTACTCGATTACGTTGCTTCGGCGGCAATGGCCTCAAAGTCGAGTCGCAACTGACGCGCGTCGTCCTTTTGTGTGAACTCTTTATACATCAGGCTTGGCTGAATGTCGTGGTTGTTCTGATACTTGTCGCTGATGTACTCTTGATTGCCACCCGAAACTTCGTGGTAGAGTATTTGGCAAATACGGATACCAGCGTAGATGCGAATCGGTTGAACGGCAAACATTTCCAGAGTCCAATAACCCCGGAAGCCAACATCGCCAAAACCAGAACTAACATGCACGAACAAGCCAAGTCGTGCGAGTGAACTTCGGCCCTCAAGCATTGGTACCAGGTGATGAGTCTCGGTCCGCTCGACCGATCGCCCCAGGTAAAGTTGACTTGGGGTAAGAATCAGTCCCTCTGGGGGAATGTGGAGTCGCCGATAGCGATTGGGCTGCTTAACGTCGAGGACAACTTCTTCGTAGACGAGAAGCTCGTCATGAAGGAGTAGGTCATAGCTATTGGAGTTGAGCTGATTGGGATCGAAAGGGTCCAAAACAATATCGGAACCAATTCGCTCGCGAATTTCATCGCCTGAAAGGATCATGCGCTAGTCCTAAGCTCGGGTGCTGTACCATTCCTCAGCTCAACAGCATCTAGATTAACAAAGCCGCTCCGCGTAGGCAACCGACCCGAACGTCATCGTCAAAACATTCTTCGAACACAGTTACGATGTCCCGCGTATTTTGCGGTAGTTTCGACGAAATAATGCACTGTACGGAAATCGGTCTTTAACGACAAAGAAAGTCTTTGGTAGACGATCCCTGTTATTCAACCCGTTTGAGGTCATTTTCAAATTTCTCGATGACGGGAAGAATGTTTGCCGCTTCTCCTTTTCGGATCCGCCGCAGGCACCAGATGATGGGGATGGCTTCGGTTGTTGTAAAACGGAGCGGATAGGTGTTTTTTCCGGCCATAAGACTATCTTGTTCCCAATGACCGTTGTAGGTATTTTGCAGGACTGTTCCAAGATAAGCTCCCCAGGTCAAAACAAGCTGACTCAATTCCTTTTCAGGAATGGGGAGTTGTTGATGGCGTTTGTGAAATAGGTCAAGAATGGCATCAAGTCGGTCCAGCGTTTCCAAACGATAATCGAGCTCGGTTTTGAATTCTTGCATTGCCACTTCAACTGCCTGTTGAGCAAATCGTTCCATTCGCTGTTGGAGATATTGCTTTACCCGCTGTTTGTCTCCATTCCAAAGCATCCACAAGCCAAGTGTACCGAGGGTCACGGCAATGATGGTCAGCCAGATCCAGTTGATATTCAGTTTACAAACTCCTTGCGCTACTTCATCGGCGGTTTGAACCTGCTAAAGTAGATGCATGATACCAAAACTTCCAATACGAGAACGGAACAGTCATAAAGGAACGTATGGACGGGTATTGCTGATTGGCGGATCGCGTGGGATGGCGGGAGCGATCAGTATTTCAGGGATGGCCGCCCTTCGCGGTGGGGCTGGTTTGGTTTGTATTGCCGCGCCAGATGCCGTCGTGGATGTCGTCGCGAGTTTCCACCCCTGCTATATGACGATCCCACTGCCATGTGACGAAAACGGACGACTGTGTCGAGCAGCATTGGATCCAATCCTGTTGGCGGCAAATTCGGCAACCTGCGTTGCTCTCGGGCCTGGCATGGGCCGTTCGGAAGACGTTGATTTCTTAACCAATGAGCTTTTCCGGAAAATTGAGTGTCCGTTAATTTTGGATGCTGATGGAATTAGCGGTTTGCAAATCGAAAACCTCTCTGTGAATGCGATTCAAGGTGCGCGAGTCCTTACACCCCATCCCGGTGAAATGGAACGATTCAGCGGCGCGGCAGCCAGTAATCGCGACTTGCAAAAGCAGATGGCGGCCTCGATCGCTAAGAAGTTCGGGTGGACGATTGCGTTAAAGGGATACCAGACAGTCGTAACCAATGGCGAACGCACGGAGGTCAACAGTACGGGTAACCCCAAAATGGCCGCTGGTGGAAGTGGCGATTGCTTGACAGGACTAATTGCAGCATTGATTGCTCAAGGTTTATCGCCTTACAAAGCAACCCACCTCGGCGTGGTAATCCATGGCAAGGCAGGTGATTTAGCGGCTGCTCGATTTGCTTCGCCAAGCGTGTTGGCGACCGATATTATTGAGCTTCTGCCCGAGGCATTCGCCTGGAGTAGCTTGGTCTAGCCGGACAGCGCAACTTTGAATCAGCCGAACGGCGTTAGCCCAATGCCATCTACTTTCACCCTCCCGCGAAGAGCAGGAGGGTCGATGGCGAGGTACGAGCCAGCGGGGAGGGTGAGATTTCGAATGTTTCGTGACCATATTCCCTCCCCTCGTCGTCGTTCCTCCTCCTCGACCCTCCCAAACGGGAGGGTGAAGTTTGGAAAGTAGATGGCATTGGGCTCGCGCAGCTCCGCTACCGATTGGAATTTACTCGCTACACCTATTCAAGATTTGCTCTAGCCGCGGTTCTTGCACTGAAAACCGTGGCTAACGCCAAAACGGCTACTCGATTCGAAGCTATCTTTTTACCGCGCTTCGAATCGCTTGATCGAGATCGGCTGTGAGATCGTCAACATCTTCCAACCCGACGGAGATACGGATCAGAGAATCGCGAATCCCGAATCGGGATCGATCTGCTGCATCGTAGCTGGCATGCGACATCGAAGCTGGCTGTTCGATAAGCGATTCAACCGCTCCAAGACTGACCGCGAGGCCGAATAGTTCGGTCGATTGACAGACTTGTTTCGTGGCTTGAAAGTCCCCATCGATCTCGAACGAAATCATCGCTCCGAATGCCCCGTCCATTTGCTTAGCTGCGATGGCGTACCCTGGATGTGATTCAAGTCCTGGATAGAGGACGCGAGTCACACAGTTATGTTGGGTCAGCCATTCCGCAATTGCCATTGCCGTCCGGCTCTGTTCGCGAACTCTCAATTCAAGTGTTTTGATGCCACGCGCTATGAGGAAAGAATCGAACGGGCTAAGGACACCGCCGGTTGCGTTTTGAACGAAGTAAAGTTCGCTCAAAAGTTTTTCGTTCGACGCAACAAGCGCCCCAGCCAGACAGTCGCTATGTCCGCCGAGGTACTTCGTGGCTGAATGCATAACGATATCGGCGCCCAGTTCGATAGGACGAACTAAAACCGGTGTTGCAAAGGTATTGTCGACCGCCAGCAAAATCCCGAGCCTACGGGTGATGTGTGCGATTTTTTCAATATCCGGAATCGACATGAGCGGATTGCCAATGCTCTCGATCCAAAGCATTTTAGTATTGGGACGAATCGCTGCTTCCAAGTTTTCCAGATTGTCGACGGCGGAAAGTGTCACATCGATCCCCGAACGATTGGCGATTTTGTGCAGCAGGCGATAGGTTCCGCCGTACACGTCGCTGCCAGCCAGGATGTGATCCCCGGACCTTAAATGCATAACAGCGCAATGCGTCGCCGCCATTCCTGAAGCAAACGCGAGGGCTCCTGCGCCGTTCTCTAAGTTGGCGATCGTCCGTTCGACATTCGATCGGGTTGGAGAACCGGATCGGGAATAATCGAATCGTCCCCATTCACCGGCCCCAGGTTGAATGAAGGTCGAAGCGACGTGGATTGGTGGAACGACGGCGCCGGTGGCTGGATCGGGTTCCGACCCGATGTGGATAGCTCGTGTGCGAAACTTCATGAGTCGAGGGCCTGAGTGAGATCGTCGATAAGATCTTGAGTGTCTTCGATACCGCAGGACATCCGAATCATGTTATCGGGAATTCCGAATTGAGCTCGTTGCTCGGGGAGGTAATTGAAGTAGCTCATAACCAGCGGTTGTTCGATCAACGATTCGACACCGCCGAGGCTTGGGCCAATTCGAGCGAGCTTGCATCGGTCGATCACTTTGCCGGTCTCGATCCAATCGGCGTCCTTGACTAGAAACGTGACCAATCCACCAAAGCCACGCATCGTTCGCTTGGCGACGTGGTGTGTCGGATGCGAAGCTAACCCTGGGTAGTAAACACGCTCGATTCGAGGATGGTTTTCAAGGAATTCGGCAATCGCTTGGCCGTTTTCATTGTGCCGAGCCATTCGCAGTGCGAAGGTCTTAAGACCGCGTTCCAAAAGATAAAGGTTGTGCGCCGAACTAATACCACCCATGATGCCGCGAAGATTGCGAATCGATTCTAGCTTTTCTTTTGAGCCAGCTACCGATCCAGCCAAAAGATCGTTGTGGCCACCCAAATACTTTGTGGCTGAGTGCCATACGTAATCGACTCCGTATTCGATGGGTCGAATGTTAAAGGGGCTCGCCAGGGTGGCATCGATAAGAGTTTCTACTTCGTGGGCTTTCCCGAGAGCAACAAATTGCTCAAGATCAATCGTCGTAAGATGGGGATTGGTCGGCGACTCACTCACAAGGAGTTTCGTTCGACTGTTGATAGCGGCTTCCATCGCTTCGAAGTCACCAGTGGGTACTTCTCGCGTCACGACACCGAATCGAGAAAGGTGTTTAGAACAAAATTCCCGGCTGCGGTGGTAGCACTGATCGAAAAAGACAATCTCGTCGCCCGCACTCAACTTTGCCATAAAGAGTCCGATCGCCGCTGCCATTCCGCTAGCGAAGACCACGGACTCCTCGGCATTATCCAACGCGGCCAGCTTAGCTTCGACGACTTTTTCGTTGGGACTTCCGTAGCGACCGTACTCTTCACGATTCTGCTTTTGCTCGATAAAGTCGATCACACTTTGCGTCGATTCGAAAGTGTAGGTGCTACTACAGACGATAGCGTCTGTGATTGCGTTTCCCGCTTTCTGTCGCGCTTCGCCTGCGTGCACACACTGCGTGCTAAGGCCCGTCGAGATTTGGGGTCGTTCGGTTGATGATTCGTATTCCATGATCGTGTTCTGCGAACTCATGATTGATCCTATGAACGATGCTTCGACAACAAGCTCTCGCCACCTACAATCCCGAATTGCGATCAGGTCAACAAAAAACCGCGTTCCGTATTGTCTTGGCGACAGGTCGGGACGCGGTCGTTCTCATTTTAGCTATACCGGACCGAACATGGGGTTCGATCGAGTTGTTTGGCTCTTTAGCAGTTTAGGCTGCAAGCGGCCGCAAATCCCAGGTTTGACTATAGCCTACCACCTTCTCACATTCAAGGAGCTTTCATGGCCTCAGGATCGGAAAGTCTCTATAATCATCCCAGATACGGCTCGACAATCGGATTTCATGTATGGACTTGCAAAAAAGCTACCTTTTCACCAATCGCTTTAGTTTTACAGCGTGGAGAGTGTTTGCGTTTGGCTATTTTTGGCTATTTTGCTGCCTCGTAAACGGCCAAGACGCCCCCGTTCCCCCTACCGAAGTCGCCGCAATTAAGGAACCGACTGCAGTGCCGGTTCGCCTCGACCCTTCCCCATCTGAATTTAACGAGTGGATCGAGCAACTTGGATCGAACGAGTATCGGATGCGAGAACAAGCTACCGAAAGGCTATCGCGGTGTGAATCGCGTTACATAGAAGAACTACGAAGGGTTGCTAGCGAACATGCAGACGTTGAAATTCGCAGTCGATGTGAAGCGATCGCGGATTCGATTTACGAAGTCGATGTGAGTGACCGAACAAGAGCCTTCTTATTGAACTCTGTCGCCGATAATGATTTCGGGTTCAAGGGCTGGAAACGATTTTCAGAGATTCTGGGCGACAATCGGTTGACGAAACGTCTCTTTGTCGATTTTGCAAAGCGATATCCATCGATGGCGGAATCGGAAATGAACGATGTGACACGTATCTCGACTTTTCTTTCCAAGATCAGTCTCGACATAAGCAAAAATCTACGACAGATGCGAGGTATTGAAATTGTCGATACCGTGGCATTGCAACTGTGTGCAATTCAGATGAACGGTAACGTACCAGCTGAGATTGAGCAATTTACAGGAATCTTGGCGAGGTCTTCACCGTACTCGAGCGTTTTGTCGCAATCACCATACAAAAAAGGATTGCGACGATTGACAGCCGAATGGAGCAAGGTTTCATTACGCGTACGCGAATTAAGCATGCAGTTGGCTTTGGATAAAGACATTGCTGAATCGCTCCCGGTCGCGATCGCTACCCTGGAAAAGGTAGATATTAGTCCGATTGCCTTTGAACTGGCTGTCGCAATGGTCGCACGCTATGGAAGCAAAGAGCACTTGCCGTTGCTTGCAAAATGGTGCAATGACGAGCGTATCCATAGCCAGCAACAGGAGCAGCGTTTAGTGCAAGTTCCGGCAGCGAAGAATAAGATCCGCAGTGAAGACTCGCTTCCTGCCGTGCCGCTTTTCCCCAGCTACCAATTGGAGAACGTCGAAGTTCGCTATCAGGATATCGCCATTGCGAGCTACATATTTATCGCTCATCGCGAGTTGCTCGGTGACTACTATCCGCGAGTTCGTTTTCATCCACTGCGAGTGTTTATGATTTCGTCTCTTGGATACAACGAAGACGAAACGAAAGAACGGGGACGAGTGGTTGACGCATGGAAGGCGATGCATGATGAGTACTTGCAAGCAAAATAGTGACGAGGATCTACGATGAATCAATGGTTCGTGAAGGTGGCAGTGATCGTTTCATGCTTGGCTACATTTCAGCTTAGAAGTACTCGCGGTGATGAAGAAGCCGCGAAACCGCTCACCGAGAGAACCGAATCGACGCAAGATTTGGTAGCCCGAATAAAGAAATCACTGGTGACCATTCGATCGATGGGGCGGGATGGAGGCGAAGTCGGACTCGGAACAGGTTTCGTCATAGATGAGTCTGGCCTTATCGCCACGAATTTTCACGTTATCGGTGAAGGAAGACCGATTCGCGTTGAGTTTGGGAACCGGCGGTCATTAAGGGTCCTTGCCGTTGAAGCCTCCAGCCGAGTTCGTGATCTCGTTGTATTGCGAGTCGAAGTGGGTGATCAAGTTTTGATCCCTCTTCCTTTGGCAGTTGGAGAAGTGGTGGAACCTGGAACGACTGTGCTGGCTTTAGGAAACCCGCTCGGCCTCCGGCAGTCTGTCGTTCAAGGAGTCGTATCGGCCCTTCGGAAAGTCGAGCAGCAAGAACTTATTCAAATAGCCATTCCGATTGAACCTGGGAATAGCGGTGGGCCGCTCGTCGATCTACAAGGCTATGTTCACGGAGTCGTGAACATGAAATCGGCTGTGGCAAAGAATGTTGGCTTTGCCATTCCCGTTCAAAGGCTTCGAGAGCTGGTCAATGATCCCAATCCTGTCTTGATGGATCGATGGGTTCGATTGTCTGGAATGGATCCGAAACAGTGGAAGATTCCGTCGGGCGGTGAATGGTTTGAACGTCACAGCACAATTTGCGTGTCGGGAAGTGGCAACGGATTCGGTGGTCGAACACTTTGCCTTCGTCAAGAACCCGCTCCGGATGGTCGTTTTGAAGTTGCTGTGGAAGTGAAACTCGACGACGAAAGTGGTGCCGCCGGTTTGACGTTTCGATCCGACGGCCTTGATCGTCACTATGGATTCTATCCCAGCAATGGCAAACTACGCCTCACGTGCTTCCAAGGTCCCAATGTCATGAACTGGGAGGTCGTTCGCGAAGTTTCGACAATCCACTACGTCCGTGAAGAGTGGAATGCTCTTCGTGTACGCGTTGATGGTGAGCGAATCCAGGGGTTCGTGAATGGTCAGCTTGTGATCGACGAGAATCATTCAGGCATTTCGTCAGACGCGGTAGGTTTGGCAGCCTTTCGCGGAACCTCAGCACAGTTTCGGAAGTTTGCGGTTGCGACATCGCTGAGCGAGCTGCCACTGTCCAAGCCCTCGGAACAATGGCTCAAACAAATTGCATCGGACAGCGCGGCGGCGACCATAGAAAGACTTTCAGAATTACCCGCCCTCAGGGATGAATCGAACCGGATTTCGATGGAGCTCAATAGACAAGCTGAGTCGATTCAAAAGAAGGCCGACTCGCTCAAGAGGCTCTCAAAAGACGCGTTGACGCTACCCATTCTGGATCGACTGAAGAGGTTGTTCGAGGAAGATGACAAAACAGACCTCTTAGAAGGCTGCCTACTCATTGCAGCCTTGGACCACCCAGATCTGTCTGTCGAACAATACACGATGCGCGTCGATGAAATGGCAGTAGAGATCAAGAAGAATCTTCCGAAGAAACCAACCGACAACGATCGCCTTGAAGCGCTGAATCGATTTTTGTTTGACGAAAATGGCTATCGAGGGGGAATCGACGAGTACTATCACCCTGCTAATAATCATCTCGATCGCGTCATCGACGATCGTGAAGGAATGCCGATTACGCTGTCCATTCTTTATATGGAAATTGGACGTCGTATCGGACTGAAGCTCGAAGGCGTTGGCTTGCCTGGGCATTTTGTGGTTCGACATCGAAAGCATTCGAAAGAATCTACGCTGCTGGATGTTTTTGATAAAGCAAAACCTCTTACCGATTCCGATGTCGCGATGATGGTGATGATGCGTTCACAGAGATTGACAACCGAAGAAGACTTGCGACCACAGACGACAAAAGAAATTTTGACCCGGGTCTTAACGAATCTTTCGAATTCTGCGAACGAAGCTGGCGATAATGAGGCGTATCATCAGTACAGTGAAGGACTATCGGTACTTCATCCCGAGGTGCCGGTTTATCGGTGGCAGCGAGGCTGGTCACGGTATCAGACGGGCCGCCTCAGCTCAGCCATCACCGATTTCGATTGGCTTATCGCTCAGCAGCCGGACGGAATTGAAATGAAAGAACTGATTCGTTTACGCGAACAAATTGCATCGCAAATCGAAAACGAGTGCTCTTTCCAACCTTGAAATTGGGATTAAGTTGAATATGTACGATGGACTTCCAGTCCGTCGTTATCAACGTTTGTCGACGGACTGGAAGTCCGTCTTACCCAAAAATCTAATCTGGACAAAGCACTAAGGACATGTTGAGTCGTCCAGCTAATTCTTTTCATCGATATCCTTCCAAAACTCGGCTGCAGACTTGTCGGGGCGGTACTGGTTTTTTGGATCATCGATGAAACCAATACGTTCCAGCTTGGGCAAGGTCCGAAGAAACTCGAAGTTCTGAACGTTGGGTGGAAGGGTGAGATTCGTTAGCGTCTTGCAATCTGCGAGCGGAGAAACGTCGATCAATTCCATACAATTGTGAAGTCTCAGTGTCGTTAACGGCAATCCGCGAACGACAGAGATGTCGGTAACCTTTGTTCCGCTTATGTGCAAATTCTTTAGTGGCATTCCCTCAAGCGGGCTCAGGTCCGTGATCTTCGTATTGTAAAGATAAAGCCGATGCAAGCTCATGCCTCGGAGTGGATTGAGATCGGAAACGTTTGTTCCGCCTAGCCAAAGACCCTTTATCGGCGCGCCAGCTAGAATCTGCAGATCGACGATCTTGGCATCGCTGAGGTCGACTTCCCACGTCCCGTCATCTTCGCGCTTGAGAGTCTTGATCTTATAACCAGGTTCTTGAAGGCGACTGATCCACTCGTGGTTTTTCCAAAATTCCTGCACGGATGAGGCAGGCAGCATCGAATTGCCGCCACGATGGAAAGCAAGCATTTGCAACTTGTTCAGCTTGCGAAGTACATCGATATTTTCGGCCTTGGAAGGCACGGTTAGCTTTTCAAGCGTCGATATTTCTGAGATGAGGCTAATATCGGTAGCATTCGGGCATCCATCCAAATAGAGTTCTTGGAGTGATAGCTCCTTGAGCGGACTAAGGTCAACAATTTTTGAACCTCGCAAATAGAGTCGCTTAAGCGGCATGCCGCGAAGTGGACTCAGATCGCTAAGCAGTTCGCTCGAAACGGCCAAGACTTCAAGCTTCATATCGTGAATAGGCGTCAGGTCCGAGACTGGGCAGGGGTAAAGTACGAGTTCTCTAAGCGGCGCATTCTTAAGAATCGCGAGGTCGCTCAGCGGTTGATCGATTACCGTCAATCCATACGCTCCCGATGGAAGTTTATTAAGCGCATACTTAATCCCCTTGGCAGTCAGGGCTGGAACGAAGTTCTGCTCTCGATCCCAATCTTGCCAGAACAAGTCCTTGGATCCGGTAGCCAAGTAACTCATCCCCTTCATGACATCAGCACCCAATTGCCGGAGTGTCGGATGCGTTCGCAATGAAGCAATGGCCGCGAGATCTTCTTCTGGCAGACTGCGAAAATCGGCTGGTAGCAGAAGTAATTCAAGCGTCTTTATTTCCGCAATGGCTGCATAGTTCCGTGCCTCCACGCAACCAATGAGTGTGAGCTCCTTTAAGGGCAAACCACGAAGAACGGCTAAGTCTGTAATGCGGTTTACCTGGAGCAAACATTTTTCCAAAGGAAGTTTGGAGAGTGGCGTAAAATCCACGACAGGTGCCATCGATAAATCGATGGTTTTGATATGCATCCCAATAAGTGGCGATATATCGGCAACGCGAGTCCAGGCAAGGTGCACTAATTCCAGCGGCATCTTTCGAATCGGGCGTAAATCGCTGACTGCACATTGCTGAAAATTGAGGATGGAAAGTTTCAACTCGCTAAGGGGAGAAAGATCCGAAACTTTAGACCCAGCAACATTGAGCTCCGAAAGGGTCTGCATTTCGCGGAGAGGCGAAAGATCCGATACGTTCGTTTCGCTTACATCAAGTTTCAACAGCTCCATTCCGCGTAAAGGCGAAAGGTCAGTTAACTCTTTGGATCGAGAAACGTCAATCGCAGCCAGTGGAGCGCCAATAAGCGGCGAGAGATCGATGACCTGTGTGCCACTCAGGTCGAGTGCCAATCGCCCGTCGTCGCGGATCGTCAGGCGTTGTGCGAGTGGCTTCTCAGCGGAAATGGGGAAGTCCTTCAGTCTCTCAAGCCAGTATTCGACGATCAGTTTCTTCTCTTCGCCGAGTAGTCTTGCGATTGGCAGTAGCTCGGCTGCAGAACGCTGTTGCTGGAGCATCGCGAGATGGAGTTTGGCGAGACTTTCTCGAGTAAGTTTGCCGTCGGAGTTCGGCTTGGCGGCGAGCAATTCTTCACATATCTTGAACGAGGTTTCTGCTCGCTCGAGCCCAGGATGGACTTGCAAAGCCTCACGATAGACTGAAGCGGCTTCGCCAAGTTTGAGTTGACATTGGAGCAAGTCACCTTTTGCAACAAAAAACTCGGCTGCTTTAGGGCGAAGCTTGATGGCATAATCGAGTTTCTTGATCGCCTCGTCGAATTGTTCTTTGGCGACGAGCGATCGTGCCTGTTCCGCAAAGGCTGGGGCGGTGGCTCGCAATTCATCAAAGGCGGCTACGGCATGTTTTTGTGCGTTTTTGGCTCGTACGGCTTGCCAAGCACTCAATCCCATACCACAAAGTAGCGACGCACCGACGGCCAAGCTTGAGATGAATGTGAGCTTGTTGCGGCGACGAAGTTCCTCTGCGCGAACCTGCGCATCCACCTTTGCGAGCTCCGTTTTTCGTAGCTTTGACTCAACCGATTCCAGATACTGAGCGACTCGCGTAGCAAGTACTCCGGCGTCTCGCGGTCGGTCGTTTGGTTCTAGTTCGAGGCAATGCTTTGCCAAAGCAATTAAATCGGCATCCGCTCCGCAAACTGCAAGCCTCTGAAAACAAGCCTCGAGTTTGCCACGGCTTGCAAGTCGAAATACCTCCATCCCATCGTCGGCAACGTAGGGAGGTTTGCCGGTCAGAATCTCGCACAAAATCGCGCCGAGACCGAACACGTCAGCCCGCTCGTCCATGTGATCGATCTCGCCTAACGCTTGCTCCGGCGGCATGTAAGCTGGAGTTCCCATCACACTTCCAACCTGTGTCTGCGTTCCGATCGTACCGAATGTTCCGGGCGCAGAACTACCGAGGCTGCGCATCGTTTGAACAACACTTTGCCCCTGTTGCTTGACGAGCTGTTTTTGTTCGTCCGCGACTCCTCCGACGTGCAATACTTTTGCGAGCCCCCAATCCATGACCTGCACTTCACCGAATGCTCCTACCATGATGTTGGCTGGCTTTAAATCGCGATGAATCACCCCTCGACTATGAGCGTACCCCATCGTCTGACAAATTTGTTCGAAGATGCCGATGTACTTGCTTCGTTCTACCGATGCGTCTGCACGATCGGCCAGCAGTTTTGAAAGCATTTCGCCTTTGACAAGTTTCATGGCAAAGAAGGGACGCTTGTCGTCGAACTGCCCAAGTTCATAAATCGGAGCAATCCCCGGATGTTGCAATTGACCACCGATTTGTGCTTCTTCAATAAAACGCTGCACCACTTCCGGCTTGCTCTTATGGGAATCAAGAAGAACCTTGATGGCGAGATCGCGACCCAAATCGGTATCGCGTCCTTTAAGAATCACACCCATGCCGCCGCGCGCGATTTCCCCTTGTAATTGATACCGACTATCCGAATTTCGATTAGGCATCTCTGACGACTGTGGACGTACGACCGGGTCGGGACCTTCAGCACTCGAATCGCGTAGCGACACTTGTGGGATTTTATCGAGCGTTTGGCCAAGCATTCGTAAAACGCTATGGCTTCCCGAGCCAAGCACTATCGCTTGTTCGTCCCTGAATGCTTGAGCCAGCCCGGCTTGAAGCGAAGCGGCGACATCGAGTCCCTTTTGATCGGTAAAAATCGTCGCGTCGAGTTCTACAGGCGGCGTATTCAGAAAGCTACCCGCCTGAGCATCTGACTGCAGCAGCATTTCGACTTGCTTCCGCAATTCATGGTCGTCTCCGCATGACCGGTCGAGAAATGCAAGACGCTCGAACGGTGATTCGATCTCTGAAGCTGCTTGAAACAGCGAATCCAGTTTCGGTTTTTGATCGGACATGAATTGTTCCCGCGCACTTAGATTTGGTTGATGTAACTATATTCCATCCAACCAATAGTGCGAAAACGGAGCTCCAATTCCATCAACAAACTAAAGATTCTTTTTCTAAGCTTGCCAAGGGGAACAGGATTTCGTCAAGCGAGGAGGTTGTTCGGCTTGGTTCTACCATGACCACAATCGAGCTTGATCGTGTTCGCAAAGCGAGATCGTCGAGCATTTCCGCTTTACTCAGCTTCCTTGAGTTGTGAATGAAGCCATGCTCGCGCGAACTTCCAGTGCCGCTCGGCTGTCGCGGTCGAAATGCCTAAAGCCTTAGATAATTCAGAAATTGTCAGCCCGGCGAAGTACTTAAGCTTCACGATGTTGGCTTTCTCCGGCCATTGCTGTTCTAAGCGAATCAGGGCTTCGTCCAGTGCTAACAACGCATCTTCGGAATCAGCGATTGGGATCATCGCGACGTCCAAATCAATTCGCTGCATCTTCCCGCCTCGCTTCTGACTTTGCTTGCGTCGTGCATTCTCGACCAAGATTCTGCGCATGGCCTCTGCCGCTGCGCTAAAAAAATGTCCACGACCATTCCACTTTTGGGGTTGGTTCACGTCTACTAATCGAAGATACGCCTCGTGTACCAGCATCGTGGGTTGCAAGGTCGGTCCAGACGCTTCTTTGGCGAGCTTGACTGCCGCGAGTTTGCGAAGTTCTTCATAGACCAGGGGTAGAAGCTTTTCCGTAGCGCTAAGTTCCCCGCTTTCAATTTTCGAAAGAATTCTTGTGATTTCACTCATGAATTCATTCTATCCATCACAACCAAGCTGTGAAACGATTCCGCCAATTTTCCGATTCCTGGTTTGATTGCATCGAGCCATTTTGGCTAGTGCATTGTCCAACTTAGACATTGAGGTCGAGCTAAACGTGTACAACGGACTTCCAGTCCGTCGATGCCAACGTTTGTCGACGGACTGGAAGTCCGTCTTACCCAAAAATCGAATGTGGACAAAGCTCTAGGAACCCACTCCTGATCAAATTTGGTTTATCATACAGTCCCGCTGCACCGCAGGTCATCAAAAAGATGATCGTACGCGCCGCCGTTCGATATTGCTCGCCTCCTTTACGCCCACCCAACCTCTCCCACCTTCTATCATGAATTTTTACAAAAATTCCGCGCAATCGCTGGCTCTATTTTTGGTTTTACTGATTGCAATCGCTACGTCGAATACTTGGTCATTGCGAGCCGCTGACAAACGACCAAACTTTCTATTCATTGTTGTCGACGATCAGTCACCCTTTGATCTCAAGGTTTACAATCCACAATCCCCTTTGGATTCCCCCAACCTTGATCGACTTGCACGCGAAGGGATGGTCTTTGACGGTGCCTACCACATGGGATCATTTTCCGGAGCGGTCTGCACCCCTTCGCGTCACATGATTATGTGCGGACGAACTGTCTGGCACTTGCCGATTGCTCCAGGGGCGATGCAAAAGAACCTATGTCCGAGCAACATTGAACAACAGACGATTCCGGCTGTTTTTAATCGTGCAAACTATGCGACGATGCGAACTTGTAAAAAGGGCAACAGCTACGAAGCTGCCAACAAACTGTTTACGGTTCGATATGACGCGACCAAACGAGGAGACACGGACGAAACGGGGAGCCCCTGGCACGCAGAACGTGTTTTGGATTACCTCAAGAATCGCCAGGAACAGAAAGATACGAAGCCATTTTTTATCGATTTTTCATTTTCGCATCCGCACGATACTCGGGATGGAACGCCAGCGTTGCTCGCTAAATATGGTGCTGTCAATCACACCGATAAACAGAATCCTCCAGCCGGGAACGCGAAACAGCCAAAACTTCCGGTCAACTATTTGCCCGCCCATCCGTTTCCACACGGTCATCCAGGTTTGCGTGACGAAGTTTCGGTAAGCGGCGTTTGGGAACGCAGAGATGAGCTGACGATTCGCAATGAATTGGGTCGAGAATTTGCGTGCAGCGAAAATATTGATACGCAAGTTGGTCGCGTGCTAGAGAAGCTTGAAGCGATGGGCGAACTCGACAATACCTACGTCTTTTACACGGCAGACCACGGTATTGCGATTGGCCGTCATGGTTTGCAAGGGAAGCAAAATCTCTACCAGCACACCTGGCGAGTTCCGTTCATCGTCAAAGGCCCTGGCATCAAACCTGGCTCGCGGGCCGTTGGGAATATCTATCTGCTCGATATATTGGCGACGCTTTGCGATCTCGCAAATGTTCCGGCACCCGAGAGCAATGAAGGGGTTAGCTTTAAGCCTGTTCTGCTCGGCAACCAATCAACCGTTCGCGATGTACTTTACGGAGTTTATAACGGCGGAACCAAACCTGGCATGCGATCCGTCAAAAAAGGTGATTGGAAGTTGATCCAATACGATGTGATGGATGGTTCAGTGCAAAAACAGCAGTTGTTCAATTTGGTGGACAACCCCAACGAACTCCTTATGGAACATCACTCGCCTGAAGTTGCCAAATTGACTGGCATTACACCGACGACCGATCAGGTGAATCTGGCTGGCGATCCGCGTTATGCCGATAAACGAAAAGAAATGGAAGATCTCTTGCTTGCCGAGATGCGTCGATTGAATGATCCGTGGCGACTCTGGAATCAACCCGATGATGGTCTTGCTGCACCAGAGGCAAAGGCAAGTGGAAGAGACCGCGCCGAACCTCGCAAGAAAAAGAAATAGTGCATCGGCTCGTCCCTGAAGTATTTTCCGTTCTTAACCGTCGCCCGTGCGCGAGCCTTACCATGAAACTTGTATTTGCTGCGTTCTCCTTGTTGCTTTGCGCTCATTCGGTACTGGCAGACCGGCCGAATTTGCTTTTGATCATCGCTGATGACATAAGCTGTGATGATTTAGGCTGTTATGGAAACACGTTCGCGCGCACACCCCATCTTGATGCGCTAGCCGCCAACGGCCGTCGCTTCGATCAAGCGTTTCTGACGGCTAGCAGTTGTAGCCCGAGTCGTTCGAGTATTATCACCGGACGATACCCGCATAACAATGGAAAAGCTTCGGAGCTCCATCAACCGATTGCTTCCAATCTCGCTTGGTTTCCTGAACTGCTTAGAGAGGCCGGTTATTTTACGTGCCTGCTAGGCAAACATCATATGACTGTCGACACAGGAAAGGGGGCTACCACCAATCCACGTCCTGTCCCTTTTGATCTGATGGATGCCTCGAAAGCTCCCAGGAATAGCGGCGGTCATGCAACGTGGCGAAGGATTCTCGCAGAGCGACCAAAGGACAAACCTTTTTTCGGTTGGTTCGCAGCCAATGATGCGCACCGGGAATGGGAATCGGATCGTGAATGGGATGCAGGGCTTTACGGCCCGATGCATTCGCCAGACAAAGTCATCGTGCCTCCGTTTCTGGTTGATGACGAAGCGACCCGAAACGACTTAGCATCTTACTACAACGAAGTTACCCGTTTTGACTATTTCGTTGGGGAAGCGGTGCTCGAGTTGAAGAAGCAAAAGATGTTCGACAACACCCTTATCTTCGTACTAGCCGACAATGGTCGGCCATTTCCAAGAGCCAAGACTCGTCTTCATGACTCCGGAATGAAAACGTATCTTATTGCACATTGGCCAAAGTCGATTCAATCCCCGGGTTCACCTACATCGAGCTTGGCCAGCGCCATTGATCTTGCCCCCACCTATCTCGAAGCAGCCGGGATTCCAAAGCCCGAATCGTTTCAAGGAATGAGCTTGATCCCCATTCTGCAGGATTCGAAAGCGATCGTTCGCAAGCACGTTTTTTCTGAACACAATTGGCACGACTATGCGGCACATGGTCGAGCGATTCGTTCGGAGGGCTTTCTTTACATTCGCAACAATAGGCCAATGGAACCGTGGCAAGGTCCCGCGGACTCCGTCCGTTCGCCATCCCATTTGTCTTTATTGAGTTTAAAGAAGAAGGGTTCGCTTTCGCCTGCTCAAGGTGATGTGTTTTTGGCTCCACGCCCATCCGAGGAACTTTACTTCACTGCAAACGATCCAAATCAGCTGTTGAATCTCGCGAATGCCTCAGAACATGCAGCGGTCAAAGCGAGACTATCAAAGCTGCTCGATCAATGGGTCCTGGAAACGGGCGATGATATTCCTGCGAGTTTGTCGAAGGATGGTTTTGATCGAGAAACGGGTGCATCCTTGAAGCTAGGAAAAAGCTTTCTGGGGACTCCTGCTGGTGCGACTAAAAATGCAGTACTCATCAACGCGCCGGGTCCAAGGTAAAATGCCCTACCAGAAAGTGTATCTTAACTTCAAGAATAGCGATTGTTCCAACATGAAATTCGTCCTCACGTATTTACAAGTGTCTGCAATTTGTATTGCCCTCTTTCCCCTCCTGATGTCGAACGTCCTAGCCGATGATTCTTACATCAAAGACTATGGTCTAAAGAATTACATATACATGTCGAAAGACTTGCCG
This sequence comes from Pirellulaceae bacterium, assembly GCA_031411055.1. Classification (GTDB taxonomy): domain Bacteria; phylum Planctomycetota; class Planctomycetia; order Pirellulales; family Pirellulaceae; genus JAIYDQ01. The sequence continues at coordinate 2,216 of JANOAI010000622.1, read as the reverse complement.
CATTCGGAAGACAAGGCTTGGAAGCTTGTATGTGCAATACCTTACAACTGCCATTTCCAGCCATGGATCGAATTCGAGTCCGAGGCAGGAAAGGAACTTCTTTTCAATTCCACGAATCCGCTCGTCTTATACTTAACGAAAACCGAGTCGCACATAACGCGAACTGGTTCTCAAACATACGAGGCCAAAAAGTGGATTAGCGGCGAAGGGGCAATCTATACGATTCCGCCAGGCGTGACCGTGAAAGCCGTTCAGTATCGCGAAACCGGTTATGACACGACGTTTGCAGGGTCATTCGAATGCAACGACAGTGATTTCAATACACTCTGGAAGAAAGGGGCTCGAACAGCCTATCTATGCATGCGCGATCACTTCTACGATTGCCCAGACCGCGAAAGAGTTGGCTTTTGGGGAGATGGAACGCCTGAACTGAATCAATGCTTTTACCTTTTCGATTCCTCGTCGCACCGTCTTTGCAAGGACTTGGTCCTTCGAAAGCTAGAACCCAAATTCTATCCAGGGCAGCATTTGGAACTTCTAGGAGAGTACGGTCTTTGGTTCTACTACTTGCACACAGGCGATTTAGAATCCATGCGCACCATTTACGAACCAACCAAGACTTTTTTGTTTGAAACCTATCAGTTTGGAAATAGAAAAACCTGGTTTGATTGGGGGAAAGAAGTCAAAGACACCGCGGTGATTGAAACGTGCTTCTATTACAACTGCCTCGAAACGCTCAAGAAAATTGCAATGGTGACCGGCAACGAAGCTGACGTACCATTCATTGATCAAAAGCTCGAGCAAATCAAAAGCACTTTTGACGAGAAGTATTGGAAGGAGGACTTCTATATGTCTTCGCAGGTCACGACGCCCGATGACCGTGCGAATGCGATGGCCGTCAACGTTGGGTTGGCTGATCGTTCGAAATGGAATGCGATTTACGAACACGTACTGACGAAAAAACGCTTTGCAAGCTGTTTCTTTGATCGATGGGTCTTTGAAGCTCTTTGCAAGATGGGCAAGGAGGAGTCTGCCCTTTTACGAATGGCTGATCGATACAAGACGATGATTCCCTGCCACTTCACAACCCTCTGGGAGCATTACGATCGATGGTGGGCTTCGCGTATCGATGCATTCGACGATGCGTCGTCTTTAAATCACGGTTGGAATCCGCCAGCCTTATTTTTATCGCAAACGATCGCGGGTATTTCGCCTGTCGCTCCCGGTTGGACCAGCTATCAGGTACTTCCGAAGGAGGCGTTTCTTAAAAGCATGCGCGTTGTCGTGCCGTCTATCAAAGGAGACGTTGCCGTTGAATTGGAAAAGTCGGAAAGCCTGTATTCGATCCGCTTGAATTCGCCGGCCCAGACATCAGCCGTAGTCGGGATGCCTAAACGCTCCTTTGAGTCGTTGCAGAGCATCACCGTTGGCGAGCGGACTCTCTGGAGCGGAACCTACATCGGAGGGGTGCCCGGGATTTCTTGGAATGGCGAGGATCAAGAGTACATAAAATTCAATGTTGAACCAGGAACATGGCATTTGTTAGGTCACGGATCCCTTGCTCTTACTTCGCCTAAGCTAGAACCACTGCTTCCCGATAATGATCGGCGGCTCGATAAGAAACTTTGGCAAGCAACGGCTTCCGTGCCGGACGGTTCATTTCTATTCAGCGGTGCAAAGATTCCGATCGATGTCGCAGCAGAAAACGCGATCGACGGTGACCCCTGGACTGGATGGCGCGACATGACGAACAAGCAGTACCAAGGGCAATGGTTCCAAGTCGATATGAAGGAACAACAAGCGTTTAATAAAATTGTTCTCGACACGACATGGGCGCTTTGGGATTCGCCAACTCAATACTCGGTGTCGGTATCACGAGACGGAATCCATTGGGGAGAGCCGATCGCATCCGGCTCTGGAGAGCTTGGAATTACCACCATTCGATTTCCGCCACAGACCGCCCGCTACGTAAAGATCACACAAGATGAGACGAATGCCCAATATCACTGGTCCATCTATGAACTGGATGTTTTTGCCAAATAACCCGGCGCGATTGCGAGACCTTGGTTGGAACGTTACATCCGATTGTTTTTGTAACTTCTTCCCGCGTGCGCATCGATCTCTGCACATCTTCACCCTCCCGCTTGCGAATTGGCTTTACACTTCTCCACCCACCCGCTTGCGGGTGGGTCGAGCGCAGCGAGGGGAGGGCAACT
>JANOAI010000621.1:0-4850 GCA_031411055.1 Pirellulaceae bacterium | reverse complement strand
ATCAAAAGGAGCTTCTCTGGAATGGTCTGCAATCGCTCGAAAAGCTTGAACCCGCTGCTCGAAAAAAGCTCGATGATAGTTTTATGGCCTTGCTCCATCTTGAAAATCCGGATCCCAACCTACAAAAGCTAGCCTCGGTGCTCAACGGCGTTCTTCAAAACATGTCGATGAGCGAAAAAGCCGAGATTCGGTCGCTGCCGGATGAATTAAAAGTTGCTCGCCTTTCACAAGAACTGTGCTTCCAATCGGCAAAGCTTCACAATTCAAAACTAACTCTCGAAGAAAAGAAACATATTCAAGAATGGAAAGTCCGTGATTTGATTCCGGAAATTGCCAACAGTTCGCCGTTTTACTCTCCCGAGCGGAATCCGGATTCAATGATCGCCGGTACTTTGTTTATGGCGTTTCGAGAAAACATGGCCTCGATCAACGGACAGGAAGCACTGATCGACCTACTGTGCGATGGGCTGAAGCCCGAGACAAGTCAGTTGATTCGCGGAATGTCGACTCGACACCAATACATTGTTGCGCTTAGTTTGGCACTAGAACGAAAACTTGATATTCGCACCGTGGTTTCGACCGAGGATCTCTACAAACATTACGAATCATTAGACCCTTCCAGGCGCGACAAATTGGATTTCAAGCGTCCGGAAGCGGCTCGCGAAGATTTGGAAAATCGCGAAAGTCGTGAACGCCGTCAACAGGGTGATCGCAACGGACAGAAGCCAGGTGGCGGTCCCTTGGGGCCTGGTGGCTTCATTCCAGGTGGAGACGGTCCTCGCCCCGATCGTCCCTTTGAACAACCTAACGGAGGCCCTCCAGGCGGCCGATTTAACGGTCCATTCAATGGTGGTTCACCCAACGGTGGACCAAGGCCTGTTGGACCCGTAGGACCTGGCGGACCGGGACCAGATGGACCGCCCAAAGAATTTCGTCCTCCACGATAGTTTTCGTTCGCTCTACCGTCGTAAGACTCGCCCCTCCCGCTTGGAGGTCGTGCAGCTTACGCGTTACCTCGCCCACGTATTCGTGGGAGAGGTCGGGCTCTCAGGCCCGGGAGAGGGCCGCATTTTCCGTAGCGCAGGAGAAGACCCTCTCCCGGCCGCTACCGCGTCCGACCTCTCCCGCAAGCGGGAGAGGTTACAAATACCAAGAAAATTCATCGGTTCTAAGCTGAACGACCTCCAAGCGGGAGGGTGAAGATACGTAGAGACCAATCCGCACTCGTGAAGAAATAACAAAAGCAATCGGGTATCATGTTCCAACCATATCATGTTCCAACCAACTTCTCGCGATCGCGCACGGCTATTTAGTATGGGGTTGATTGTCCAAGCTGCGAATCCAGTTGCTAGGTTCGCGTAGGGCGACGATAATTAAACAATCGATCTGCTGTATCCCAATCGCCTTCGAAATCCAATTTATGCTATCTGCTGTTACCGTGAGCGTTGTGCCGGAAGCCCGAGGCGGTCCGTTTGTGTTTTGGGATGACATTTCGAAAGCATGCGAATCGGCAAGGCGACTTGGGTTTGATGCAATTGAATTGTTTGCACCATCTCCCCACGCGATTCCCTTCGACGAGCTGTCTCGCTTGCTCGCAAAGCACTCGCTGCGACTCGCTGCGGTCGGCACTGGGGCAGGCATGGTCAAGCACAAGTTGAGTCTCTCAGACCCTGACCCAAAGCGTCGTCGGGAAGCGATTCAATTCGCCAGTTCGATGATCGAATATGGGGGGCGATTCAAGGCTCCAGCCATCATTGGTTCCATGCAAGGTCGGTGGGCCTTGCCTCAATCGCGCGAACAAGCCCTTGAAACGCTCCGTGAATCGATCAATGAACTGGGCGAGTTCGCCCATTCTATCGGTATGCCCCTGATTTTTGAGCCGGTAAATCGGTATGAGACGAATCTGGTTACTTCGGTAACCGTCGGCTGCGAGTTTTTGGATTCGCTCAAGTCAAAAAACGTCAAGCTACTGGCAGATCTGTTTCATTTGAATATTGAGGAAGCCAATATTGCTGAGGCTCTGCGACAAGCCGGAAGTATGATCGGCCATGTTCATTTCGCGGATTCAAATCGGCTGGCTGCCGGGTTTGGTCATACCGATTTCCCACCCATCGTCGCAGTGCTTCGTGAGATTGGATATGAAGGTTATCTCTCGGCGGAAGTCCTTTCGCTACCCGACGCAGATGCTGCAGCGGCCATGACGATCAAGACTTTTCAGCAACTCATGGGTTCCGACTACGACGAAGATTCGTAGGTTGCGAGCGATTATCGAGTCCAAAGTGACGCAGTCCAGCTAATACCCACCGGGCGTTGAGAATTCTGCGTAATTCGCAAAATCAGCCGCATGTTCGCCAGCTTTATTTGAGAAGCGAGTGAAGTCGCTTTCCCAAACAAGTTCGCAATCACCTACTGGTCCGTTACGTTGTTTCGCGATAATGATTTCCGCTTGCCCGCGCACCGCGGCAGCTTCTTCGCCCCGCACGAAGTAGTCCTCGCGATGGACAAACATGACAACGTCCGCGTCTTGTTCGATGGCGCCTGATTCTCGTAGATGGCTTAGCTTGGGACGATGATCTTTGCCTTCTTCAGCTTGACGATTGAGCTGCGACAAACAAAGTATCGGAACTTTGAGTTCGCGAGCCAGCATCTTCAATCGACGGGCAATCTTCGCCACCTGCTCTTGTCGAGGGTCCTTGGGATTGTCGGGGTCGATCAGTTGAAGGTAGTCAATCACAATCAGGCCAAGTGCTCGGCCGTTTGGCTTTCGCATTTCTTGTTGGCTGATGCGACGTCCAACGGCCGCGATTTCGCTAACGGTTCGGCTAGGCGCATCATCGATGTAAAGTGGCGATTGGCTGAGTTGTGCGGCCGAATGAACTAGTCGCATTCGATCTTCTTGACTGATTGTCCCATTCCGGAGCCTCTTTCCATTGACGCGGGCTATCGAGCAAAGCAAACGATCAGCCAATTCGATCGACGACATTTCGAGGCTTACAAAAAGAACCGGGGCCGGCTCCTTCATCGCCACCTGCTCGGCGATATTCATTGCGAAGGCGGTTTTCCCCATACTTGGACGAGCGGCAAGAATTATGAGCTCGCCCGCGTGCAATCCGCCCGTCATCGCATCGAAGTCAGTGAAGTGAGTCATGACCCCATCGGAAAGTTGTTCGCCTTTCATGCGAGCATTGATGCGCGCCATGGCCGAGGTGAGAACGGTGCTGATTACCGATGCGGAGGCCGAATTCCGTTCGTCTTGAATCTGAAAGATCCGCTGTTCTGCTTGCGAGACAAGTTCTTTCGGCTCGTGCGACTCATCGTAAGCGTCGCGAAGAATCGATGTCGAAGCATCGATCAACCGCCGAAGGGTTGCCTTGTCGCGAACGATTTTGGCGTAGTAGACGGCGTGGGCCGCATTCGAGACGCTGTTTGCAAGTTTTGCGAGGTACGCTGCTCCGCCAATAATTTCAAATTCGGAAACGTCCTTGAGCCGACTAACGAGCAAGGTGACGTCAATCTTTTGTCCCGCGTCGTGCATCGTCCGAACGTGATGATAAAGTTTGCGGTGCGCATCGTCATAAAAATCCTCATCCTTCAAGAGAAGAACCAGATCATTGCAGACTTCTGGATTGAGCAGGATGCTCCCGAGAACGCCCATTTCGGCCGACATGTCAAACGGCGGCGAGCGTTCGAGAATGTCCACCGGTTTTGGCTTCTGCGATCGTTCGCGATCAAAGCGTCGTTGGTTCGATTTCTGCTCGAAGGCCATAAACTGCGTCCTAACCCAAAAGAAGGCGTCCTTGCCTTCGCGGATCGGCATCCCTGCCTAGTTTGCGAGTGGTTCAAGCGAAAATTAGGTGCTTGAAGCGCAAATCATACGTGTGTACCGGCAACAGTCTATCGTTACTTGGTAAACTCCACGAGTGAAGCTAGATTTAGTGGCCGGATAAAGTGAAATACGAATTGTTCCAAGTGTATTGACAAGAAGGCTTTTTGGTTGTTCTCATGCGATTGGCTTATTGCACGAATGTTCATGCGGGAACTTCCCTGGCGAGTGTCGAACAGAATCTTGCGACCCATGCTGTCAATGTGCGAGAGAGTTTGCTGGCAAGTGGAGATTGGAAAAGCGACGAAAACTTGGGGCTTGGCTTATGGTTCTCCGAACAAGCCAGCCTGGAGCTGATTCAAGGCAATCGTCTTGCGAGACTCCGCAGTTGGCTTGACTCGCAACAATTTGTTCCCTTTACGATGAACGGATTTCCGCAGGGGGATTTTCACCAACGGGTTGTCAAGCACCGGGTGTATCAGCCAACCTGGTGGCAACGTGAGCGGCTCGAATACACCCTTCGATTGATTCGGATTCAAGACGCACTTCTCGCCCCAGGCGAGATTGGTTCTATTTCAACTCTGCCCATTGCTTGGTCGGAACCGAAGCCGACTGAGGACCAATGGAAAGAAGCAGCTCGAAATCTACTTTTGGTGGCCGAACAACTAGCCAATATGGAGGAAAAAACGGGACGGCAAATTGTACTCGCCATCGAACCAGAGCCAGGTTGTGCGCTAACCGATTCGAAATCACTTCGATACTTTTTCGAAGCACATCTTTTAAAAGATACGAAAACGCGCGATCGGGTTTGTCGATTTCTCACTCTCTGCCACGATGTCTGCCACGCCGCCGTGATGTTCGAGAATCAGGCTAATGAATTAAAGTCGCTGGCACAGCTCGGACTTCGAGTGGGAAAAGTCCAAGTTTCATCGGCGATCGAAGTAAATTGGGACTCGATGGATACCCCTCAAAAAGAATAGAACATAGCTTATATTAAACGGTTTGCGGAAGATATCTATATTAATAA
>JANOAI010000620.1:0-2168 GCA_031411055.1 Pirellulaceae bacterium | reverse complement strand
TAGAGCAGTTCTCACGTGGGTGTAGCGTTTTTTCAACGCGATTGTAGCCGAGCTGCGCAAGCAGCCGGGTGTATTGCCGCTTGCCGAAGGCTCGTCCGGCCTGGCAAATCCGACCTTCGAATGCGCCGGGCTGTTCGCGCGACACCGCAACCATTTGGAATTTGCTCGCTACACCTATTCAAGAATTGCTCTAGACTCACGCTCCGCATTATTCTGTTTTTACAGAAATCAACTCACAGATTTTGCGGAAGAGCCAAAAATTGTTCATTCCAATTTTGGAAAATCGACTAGCATCTCCAGCTCAACCAGTGGTTGAGCTGGCTTGCAACTTTAACGAGCCGGTTCAAAAGCTGGATTCTTCGCGTCTCCGTCAGCAAGGACGTATGCGAGCAGGTCAAGGATCTGATCTTTGTCCAGTGAGTTGAGCAACGCAACAGGCATGATCGAGATTGGAGATGGGCGGCGAGACACGATCGTCTTCTTGTCGACTTTCTGTGCTTGAGCAGCGGTTGGTCCAGTTTGGATCGTTACCGCATTCTCATCCTCGGAAACGATATTTCCACTTACATAAACATCGTCGTCGAGCTCAAACATCACCTTGCGATACTTCTCTTCGACATTGCGAGATGGTTCGAGAATTTCTTGCAGAATGGCTTTGGCATCGCCGTGATACTTCTTTACCGTATCGCTCGTTCTCGGACCAACGGCCAGACTTGGACCTGATGCGTGAGGAGTTCCTGACGTCGCGCTTGCTCCAGCCGTTGGGGTTGTGGCAACGGATTCTTTCCCGATCTGATGGCATTGGGCACAAGCAAGAGTCGTAAAAATCTGCTGACCACGGAAGAAGTTGCGATGCTGGTCGACGCGTTTCAGGTCATCTGCAAAGTCGCTAATCTTCCATTCCGTGACCTTGGTAACCGGTTCCGGATTTTTCGCTCGAAACTCTTTCAAGTCGTTGGTGACGAACAGCATGCCACGCATGAGCAAGTGATGCCCTGGGAATGAGCAAATGTAAGGATAAGCACCTTCCACGGTCGGAGCGGTGAATTCTATCACTTCTTCTTGCCCGTGATCAACGAGTTTACTCGCCCAAAGGATATCTGGACTTTCGGGTACATAGTTCACGGCGAAGCCGTTCGCACCCAGCGCAATCGCTTTCAATCCGATTTCGTCAGCCTTCCCCGGATTCACAAGGAGAATGTTGTGCGGCATGTAATCAACGTTCGCAAAAGTGAGTTTTACCTTCTTGCCCGGTTTGACAGTGAGCTCTTTCACGTCGTACATCATCCGTTCTTGTACGGTCGCAACACGAATGGTCGTCAGCTCGGGAGTATCGCTTAAGACACCCGACTTCTGAGTTGCGGCTTCCTTTGCTCCGGCGATGACGCCGCCGCGCATAGTGCTTTCGACGTTGAACCATAAATGCTTGACCGTATTTGCGGCGATGCGTGCGTGGGGCTCGGGGGACTTCAAGAGATGTCCAAGCAAAAGCGTGTTCTTGACGTTGTGTTGTTGATGAACCCAAAGCGCTTCGAGGAGATGATGAGCATCCTCCTTCTTATTGGGGTCAAACTGCTTGATCCACTCTTTGGTAGCGGCGATCACTTCCGTAGTGTCGCGTTCGCTCAGTTCGACGCGAGTGCGTTGCCGAACGCTATCAACCGGAGACTTAAGATTGTCCAGCAATGCTTTGATTGGCTGTCCATCGATGGCGAGTGGCTTATCTAACGGCCGACCAACCGCCGTCATACGATAGATACGTCCGTGGGCGTGGTCGCGATTCGGGTCTCGTACGTTGTGTTGCATGTGTCCGATGATGACGTTATGCCAATCGCTGATATAGAGCGATCCATCAGGCGCGAAGATCGCATCGGATGGGCGGAAGTTTTTGTCGCCGCTCATCAGAAGGCCACGCGATTTCTCCTCCGACTTCGTCCCGTCGGCTTTGATTGTGGTTACGGTAAGATCGTCACCGGCTGGCTCGCCCCAAACGGCTCCCGTGTCGATGTTTCGTTCCAGGTGATAATGCTTGATCCCGAGAAAGCCAATGACGTTACAGATGAGGAAGTCACCCTGCATCGATTCCGGGAAGTGTGTGCTGCTTACGACTTCGCTTGCGGTTACCGGACGGACCTCTTTCTTGAGAAGTTCGTACATCTTGAAACCAC
>JANOAI010000619.1:0-3769 GCA_031411055.1 Pirellulaceae bacterium | reverse complement strand
GTGGGACAAAGGGCCTCCGATGCGACTCGTGCGAATTAGATTGGCTGGAAGTTAAATGCTACTCCAAAAATTGGCAGAGTAACGCTACTAAGCTTCGTTACGATTTCCACGGCCACCAGGATTTCTTGGCATCAGAAATCTCTTCAACCGAACCTCCGATATCTTCAGCCGACCCTTTGTTCGAAGGCTTGGATCCGTTGGATCGGCGCGACAATAACACTTCAAACGCTGGCGGCGAGCCTTTGGGGCGCGCGTTCATTACAATTGGAGACGAAAGCCAACCGCGCTGCGAAGCTTCATCCAACCACCAGACGAGGTCATTGTAAGACGCACCGATTTTTTCGAAGGCTTCGATCAAGCTTATGAGATCGGGGGAAGCGACGGCGCTCAAGTCCTCATCCTTCGGTTGGAATCGAACCAGTTTCAAACGACCATCGGGTTGCTTTCGAATGGTAAAGCGAGGGTTGACTTCATAGAAATCGTCCATCGTGATGGAGCAGTTTCCGCCGAAGATTGCAATCTCGGGTCGCTCTTCAAGCGATACCGCAACGAGCGGACTCGGGCTTGGAATGTTCACGACGTGGACCAGTTTACCAACGGAGTAACCTTGCGCAATAGAATCTTTCCGATCGCGTCTTCGAAGAGCCCACAGGGCTCCGTTGCGAAGGTCGGGTTCCTCCGCTTGGAGAAAGTCGATTAAAGCCTCCTTGGCTGTGTAGTGTGAATTCAATTGAAGACCGATCAAACAGCCTGCTCGAAACTTTGGATTCGATTTTGCGAGTTCAACGAGCACCGGAACGGCCGGTGGATGATTGAGATAGGCAAGCGAATATGCCGTGTGGTACTTCACATCTTCCAAGTCGCTTTTGAGACCTTCTGAGAGGATAGGGATAGCTTCGTCGCCAACCGATTCGAGTTGCAAACAAGCTAGCCGCACGGCGGTCGGCTCCTTGATACGCTTTCGACACTTCTCCAAGCGGGCCAAGCGTTGGTCTGACGTTTCCGCAAAACCTGTCGACATAACTGCATCGGCAAAGTGTGCAACATCCCAGCGATAACGTTCGGGAACATCGAGCAGAATAATTTGATCATTCTTTGCCGTAGCCACTCCCCGCCGTTCAGAGCCTTTGTAGTACCAATAGCGATCATTGATTGCTCGACTCATTCCAGCCGACGTCGTCACGTGTCGAACGCTTTCTTTGATCCGGATGGCGAACTGGCGACCTTCGATAAGATTAGCTCCGCCAAGAACGACCCCCGCTTTCAGGTCGGGCCGGCCATCGCACATACTTCCGGGAACAATAACGAGCGGGCCTTGGGCACGGGCTTTCAATTCACTCTGCTTGACACTCCCACCGAGCAAGGCCATTTCACGAATCTGACTGGGCATTAACCACCCATTGATCAAACTGGTCGCGTCACATTCATCAGAAACCTCGACGATCACATCCAGGTTGTCACCCTTGGTATGCTCCGGACCAACGACAACTGCCAGTCGAGCCAAGGCCGTCGTCGGCAGCTTCAGTACGTTGTTCGGGTTATCGACCCCGTCGGATCGCATTTCCCTGAGAATATAGTCGCGTTGGCCGCTCGGTTTTACATCGCCCCCGGTATCCAGCAATCCATTGACGATTCCGAAGCCTTCGTATTCACGCGTTTCGGTCCAAAGCACTTCGGCTGCATCGCCAACAATGAACGGGCGATCCTTGCTTTCCATCACTTCTTTGACGGCTTGGCTACGCTTTTCTAATTCCGACTCCGGTTCTTTACTGGTCCACGGAGCCGAACACCCGGCTAAACATATAGCTGCGAGCGACCAAAGTCCGTATCGGATGTTCGTCATATTTGTGCGATTTCCAAGTCAGCTAATCCATTGGATGATATCTCATCTCATGACAAGGATTAGTGGAATTCACCGCATAGGGTCAAGAGTGCCCGACCAGCCCCAACGACTTATTCTGTGGCTTTCGCGGGAAAGTCTTTTGCTTGCATTTGCCGCAGCCGAACAATTGGCATCGGCGTTAAGACTAGCAACATCCGCATGGGCGTCCTTCTCGCGTTGATTGTCATCTGCGATTCGATCGATCTAAATGGCAATCAAATCGACCGACTGCTTCAATTGTAACCATCCGTCGATGAGGAAAAGGTACGGCAGACTGAAATCTTCGTCTTTCGATGCGAGCAATCTCACTATGAAACTAAACGCTGAATCCGTGGAGAGCGGGGGCTCGCTTCTTGATGAGCTTGAGAAACGGCATGACGATGTGATTCAGCAGATCGATGAGCTAGCGAACCGAATTGAAGTCACACTCGCTCAATTCAAGCCACCGCAAACAACGGCTCAAACCGTCACGGCGAAGTAAAAATAGGACGGGCGACGGCGCCTGTCCTATTTCTAATTTTATCGAGTCCACGACGGCGGCTTTACCGCGGAACTCACAACTCGTGTCCTGCAGATTGTTCACGTCGGAGGCATTTTCGTTACCCCGCGTTAGCCAAACAAGGACTTCGTCACGCCTTCATCAAATGAGCGTTAAGCTGAACCTGTACGACGGACTTCCAGTCCGTCGGCTCCAACGTTTGTCGACGGACTAGAAGTCCGTCGTAGCCTAAAAAACCGACGTTCTCTAAAAACTTGCTGTGAAGAAGCCTTAGGCCTGGAACGAGCTTCCGCAACCGCAACTCTTTACGGCGTTGGGGTTCTCGAAGGTAAAACCTTGCTTTTCAAGGGTGTGGTACCAATCAACCGTCGTACCGTCGAGGTAGAGAGCACTCTTCTTATCGACCACCACTTCGACACCGTGCTGTTCGTACTTGCTATCTTTTGCTTCGTCGAAAGTATCGTCGAATGCAAGTGTGTAGCTAAATCCGCTACATCCACCGCCAGCGACTCCGATTCGAAGGAACGTTTCGCCGTTAAAGCTGTTTTCTTCCTTGAACTTGCGAACCTGCTGAGCGGCACTTTCTGTCAGCAAAATGGCCATGAGAGATCCTCTTAAGAAACTGAGTAACCTGTAAACTGTATCTAAATATTCGTTTTGCGGTTCGTCCGCAACTTCTCTATTGTAGGCTCGCCGTCCCGACTCGGGCAACCCAGAAAATGGTACAACTGAGAAGTATGGCTTGCGTTTCCCCCGAGTACGCAGTCTCCGAATAGCGGCGGCTAGCTCGACCTAAAAACCGGCTGAATGAGCCAAGGTTATGAACTTTGGTACTCCGCGGTAGAATCGTTATCGCAGTTAGACACCCTTTTCCGCTTCGAAAAGCCCCGTTTTGTGCCACCTCCACGGACATTAAGTCGACTTCAACTCACGGTTTTGCTCTTGGTTATTTCTTTGGTACCGCCGATTTTTGTGGTCAGCATGGTCGCGACTCACCGCCCCCCCAAAGAACCAATGCTGCTGGTTGAGGTAAGTCAGTCGATCAAGCTTCATCAACCTCGCAACGATCGCACCAATCCAAGATTGCTCCCTTCACTCGTCGTGATGAACCCGACTAACGACGATTGGCGGAATGTTGCGATCAGCTTGAACAAGCAGTTTTTTTATTACCATCCCGGAACGTTTCATCACACGGAAGAGGTTTCGATCCCGCTTGAGTTTTTCGTTACCAAAGGTGGCAACGTCGCCTTTCAACCGGGAAGCGAAACGGTGAACCAGGTTACCGTCTACGCTCAAATTCCAACCGGAGCTCGAGCCGTTTCCGAAAACTATTTTGACAAAGGGGGGCAACGAGTCGAACGCTAGAGCATTTTCATTTTTCATATAGC
>JANOAI010000618.1:0-4851 GCA_031411055.1 Pirellulaceae bacterium | reverse complement strand
CAGCGCCACTTCCATCAGCCTTTCGAGATCGCAAGCCGTTGCACTCACAATCACAATCCCTTTCCGTTCGAACATGTAAGCGACGCAGTTGGTTTTCCCGAGCTCACCACCATTCTTGTCGAAAATGAAACGAACTTCGGAGGCCGTTCGATTTCGATTGTCGGTCGTGATTTCCATCATAACCGCAACGCCGCCGGGACCATAACCTTCGTAGACGAGTTCTTCCATCTCGCCGCCACCTTCCAGCTCGCCCGTCCCTTTCTTAATCGCCCGTTCGATATTATCTTTGGGCATTGAAACAGCTTTCGCGTCGATGATCGCGGTACGGAGACGTACGTTGCCATCGGGATCGCCTCCGCCTAATTTTGCGGCCACGATAATGGCTTTGGCGAGTTTACTCCAAAGCTTGCTTCGCTTGCTATCAACAGCCGCTTTACGATGTTTGATATTGGCGTACTGGGAATGTCCTGCCATGTTCTAACGGGCCTTCTACTTCGGTTTAGTCTTCTTGTTGGTAGCGGGCTTGACCGGCAATCGCTTCGCAGGAGCTTTGTTGGTTGCCGGAGCCGACTTTGTTTTCGGTTTATGGCTGACAGCGGATTTCTTGTCAGCGGTTTTCTTAGCTTCAACCTTCTTCGTGGTTGGTTTAGCAGCTGGCTTGGCTGTTGGTTTTTTAGCAGGTGCTGCGGCGAGCTTTGTTTTATCTGGCTTGGCTGGAGGGGAGGCTTTTTTTGCATCGGGCTTGGATTTGGAATCGATGGCCGCTGGTTTCCCAACCGACTTAGCCGGTGGAACCATCTTGATTTTCTTCGCTGCCTTTTGGAGTTCGCTTTCAACCTTTTTAGTCGCAACCGCTTCGATGGCTTTGCCACCCTTACTTACGGATGCGGGCGGGGCTTTGGCTGGAGCAGGCGGTGCAGCGGATTTCCCTTTGGACTTCGGGTCAATTTTCGGAGCAACTTCCGGCTTCGACGGTTTCGGAGCTGGGGGAGGAGGCGGTGCCGCTTTTGGCTTGCTAGTCATTCCCATATCCTTGAAGACGGCCACCACGGTCGGATGCTTGTAGCTTCCGGCAAAATCGATCCCAAATTGGTGAAGCATCGAAGCGAACTCGATTCCTTTGCTCTTCGCGATGGCTCGTTCAACTCCAGGAAGAGACCCTTTCGAAGCTTCGGCAAACGTAATCAAGTCGAGTGTCTGGCAAGCGTCGAGGATGGTCCGGCTGACCGGAATAGCGTGGCCGCCAAGGGCATGTTGCGTTAGGTAATCGACAACGTACTTGCTCATTCCCTGCCAGCCAGCAATCTCATCGATGGCTTTGCCAAGATTGGCTTTCTTCAGATCTTCAATATCGAACGAGTAGCGTGCTTCAAACATCGACTGAAGCGACTTTTTGATTCGAGTCGCTGCGGCTGCAGCTTTTGGGAGACTCGTCATCGATTCGGACAACTCCGCCGTCGTCGTGACGCGCACTTCGTTGGAATCAAAATAAGCCTGCTGCAGTTTCGCAAAAGCCTCATCCGCGGCTTCGTAAGTCGCGTCTTCGAGGCAACATGCGTACAACAAGTGGTCGAGAACTTTTCGGTCGGTCGGTGGAGAGACCGGTTTATAGTGTTTCTTAAGAGCTTTATAAAGTTGCTCGAAACGGTCGGCGCGTTGGGTGCTAGCCATGGATCAGGAGTGTCTGGTGAATACGTTGTGAATGGTGTTCGAAATACGTTGCGAAAAATGATAAGTTATGCAGGCTCTTCGGTCTCGGGAAGCTGCGGGTGTGCTTTCGCATATTCCGCATCCTGCTCAGCCCGTTCCGCGGCGAGCTTTTCAAGGATCTCGGAGACAGCCATCGACTTCTTGATACCGTCGTCTTTCACGAAAGTGAGTCTTGGTGTGTAGCGAGTCTCGATACGGTCTGCAATTCGCGACTGAATAAAACCGGCGGCGTTCTGTAAACCGCGAAGGGCGGTTTGTTGTTGAGTCGGTGTACCCATGATACTGACCGCAACTTTCGCTTCACGCATATCCGGCATGACTTCAACACCCAGAACGGTTACGTTTTGAACGCGAGGATCGCGTAACTCCGTAAGGATGGCCATCGAGACAACCTCTCGGATGGCTTCACCTGCTTTTAATAATCGACGCGAACTCACAGTAACTTACCTTCCCAATCGAAAAACGTTATGAACGCGGAGCCGAATCGAGCGTCCGTGCCACTTCTTCGATACGATAAGCTTCAAAAATGTCGTCTGGCTTCATATCGTTGAAGCCTTGGAGTTTGATCCCGCATTCCAGACCGCGATTGACTTCTTTTACGTCATCCTTCACACGTCGCAATGAATCAAGTCCATAATCCCCAATCGTTCGACCATCACGGTTAACCCGAATGCGGCACCCACGTTCAATGGCACCCTGGACCACGTAGCAACCGGCAATCGTGCCAATCCGTGAAACCGTGAAGACTTGTTTGACTAACGCCCGTCCAAGCTCCACAACTCGTTCTTCGGGACTCAAGCGACCTTCGACGATCGCTTTGATATCCAACGCAAGGTTGTAGATAATGTCGTAGCGACGGACTTCGACTTTTTTGGCTTCGGCCATAATACGGGCGGCTTCGTCGGGGATCACGTTAAAGCCAACGATAACGGCATTGGAAGCCGAAGCGAGGGTCACGTCCGCCACGGTGATTCCACCAACCGACTTTTGAAGTATCTTCAATTCGACTTCTGGATGGTCGAGCTTGGTCAGTTCTTTCTCAATGGCTTCAAGTGATCCGCGAGCATCGGCGCGAATAATCAAGTTGAGTACAACCTTGTCTTCCTTCTTGCTCAAGCGACCTGATTGAATCAACTCTTGGAACGTCTCGAAGGATACCTTCGGCGAAGTCGTTGAAAGCGAATCGGATCGAAGCGTATTTTCGCGAGCCAGGGCAATTTCTCGAGCTTGGCCAATGTCGTCCAGAATGTAGAAACGTTCACCAGCTTCTGGCGGCTTTTCGAGCCCGGTAATATTAACCGGCATCGACGGTCCAGCTTCCGTGAGCTGCTTGTTTACTTTCAAAGTATCGTAGATCGCTTTGACACGTCCGAAGGTTGATCCACAGACCATCACATCGCCGACGCGAAGCGTTCCATTCTGGACCATCACTTTGGCCATCACACCACGATCAGAGGACTGTTCGCTTTCGAGACAAACACCGACGGCAGCCCGTTTTGGGTTGGCTCGGTAATCAGCGATTTCAGCCACGGTAAGCAAGGTTTCAATCAATTCGTCCATGCCAGCGCCTGTGATGGCACTGGTCGGAACGACTTCGACATCACCACCCCAGGCACTTGGAGTCAGCCCGTGCTGGGTCATTTGAGTCATGATGCGATTGATATCGGCACCCGGCAAATCACACTTGTTGGCAGCAACCACGATCGGAACGTTGGCCGCTTTGGCGTGCGAGATAGCTTCTTCAGTTTGCGGCATGATGCCGTCATCGGCTGCAACGACAAGAATTGCAATGTCCGTAACGTTCGCACCTCGGGCTCGCATTTCGGTGAAGGCTTCGTGACCAGGTGTATCGACGAACGCAACGCGTCGGCCATCTTTTTCAACCTGGTACGCACGAATGTGTTGTGTAATTCCACCCGCTTCGCCGGAAACAATCTTGGTACCAATAAGATAATCGAGCAACGATGTCTTACCGTGATCGACGTGACCAAGGAAGGTAACGATGGGGGGACGCGGAACGAGATCTTCTGCAGAATCCTCAATCAATTCGAGCGCCTTCAACATGGACGCTTCTGCCGATTCGGCTTCGCGGAACTCGACCTCAACGCCAAGCTCAGCCGCCAGGAACATGGCTTGTTCGCTTTCCATCCTGGCGTTGATGGTCGTTGGCATACCCATCGTCATGAGCGACCGCAGAACACGAGCCACCGGCACACCGGCCGCTTCGCAGAAACCACGGACGGTACATGGGATATCCAGGACAACTTTGTCTTTTCGTGCGGTCGAAGCACCCGATTGTTTCGGCTGCTTTCGGCCACGACGACGTCCGTCCGAATCCTCATCGTCTCCGGAATATCGGATCGGACCTTTCGAACTCTTACGACGCTCAGCGCGGGCACTTGAGAGTCCACTTCCGGCCTTGCCTTCTTCTTTATCCGGAACACCAGGTTTCTTGCCGCCGCGAGCCTTGTCAGCCGCGTCCTTGAAACCTTTCAACCCCCCTTTGCCAGTTGCAGCCGTACCTGGAGGCGGGGCTGCTGGACCGCGTGCCGCAGCATTGCTCGTATCTTTTTGCAAGCGCTCGAGTGGCGCTTTCATCCCTTGCTTCGTCCCCGCGATCATATCGGGCGTTAAACGAATTTCGGGTTTTTGTGCTAGGGGCGCTGCAGGTTTGGCCAACGGCGCTGTTCCTGATTTCGGTATTCGCGTCTTGAGATTGATGACAGGTTCTTGCGGAGAACGTGGCTTCTTGCGATCTTCGCTACCCGTCTTGGTCGCCTCGCCAGACTTGGGGCGCGAGCCGATCACGCGAATTCCTCGACTCGCGTTCGAACCTCCGGGCGCAAGATAATCCTGACGCGAATAGCCAGGTTGTTGCGCCGCTGGCGCAGAAGATTCTTCTTCAGAAGTCGTTTCGACGGCTACCGGATCTTCGGTTGGCTTTTTCAGCTCCACGACAGGTTGAGGAATCTCAACTTCTTCTATAGCATCCGCAACAGCTGCAATTGTCGATGTCGACTCTTCCTCGCCCTCAACATTATTTTTAGCGGGGCCTCCAATCGCCGGGGGACGACTTACAGCAGGCCGACGCCCGATTTGGCGAATCGTGGGAGGCGCCACTGGCACGATGGGCCGCTCGGG
>JANOAI010000617.1:0-4947 GCA_031411055.1 Pirellulaceae bacterium | reverse complement strand
AGCCAGAGCCAGAGCCAGAGAAAGAAAAAACAAAGAGTTGTCAAAAACCCTACTCCGCTGTTGTTTTTTGAAAACGCGAATGCTACTACAATGATTAGAGATCTTTTCACCATCTTGTGGCTCCGACTATTTTTCATACTCAGCAGGGAGAGTAATGTCATGACGTCACGTATCTTATCATTTCGGATTTTGTCGATCAAACAAAATCGGCTTTTATGCTTGAGCTTGATAGCCAATTGCTTTTGGAACGTAGACGCAAACGCTGTTGAAAAACATGTGGATAGCGTCATAACGTTACTTCAAAACGAAGCCAACGGAGAAGCGATTGACCGCGCTGCGCTTCTCAAGTCAAGTAATTCAAGCATCGAAGAACGAGCAGTCAAATGGCACCGTGGGGAAGTATTTATCGAAGGTGACTGGATTGCAATAGAGGATCTTAGTGAACAGCACCTTTCCAAAAACATCAAAGAATATCTTCGTCAGCGATCCGAAACAACGCTCGATATGGATGGGCATCGCAAGCTTGCGAAATGGTGCGAGACACACAGCTTAGAGCAGCAAGCTCGAGCCCATTGGTTTGGAATCCTAGAGATTAACCCGATTGATGAAATGGCTAGAGCAAAACTAGGATTTCAGCTTATAGAAGGAGAATGGTTTACCGGCGATGAGATTGCGACCGCCATGAAAGCTGCCGATGAGCGACTAAAGAATCTACAAAAGTCGATGCCAAAGATGCAGCAGCTTCACGGAGCAATTAGAGGTCAAGATACCAAAAAGAAATCAAAGGCGATCGACGAACTCAACGCGATAAAGGATCCTGCATCGGTTTATGCACTGCAAGTAACGGTTTTGCAATGCCAAGAAGATGTTGCTTTGCCGTTTGTGAGAGCCATAGGAAACTTTCATAGTCTTGATAGTTGCAATGCCTTTACAAATATCGCGGTTGCAAACCCGACTTCGGAAGCAGGGCAGGCGGCAATCGTCTTGCTCAAAGAATATCCATTGGAATGCTATGTCCCGAATTTGATCAATTCGCTCGGTTCTACGATCGATTTAAACTCGAGGGTTTTTGTTCGGCCGAACGGAGAACAAGTCTTACGTCGCGTAGCAACACGTGACCTCCGCTACGCGAAGCAATTCGCAGTTTATGATCGTATCATTGCGCTCGATGTTCAATCTGACCAAAATTTGAATCAGAGAAATTTCGGTCGGAATCGCACTTCGGTTTCTCCACGAACACGAAGTAGTGAATTGAACCGTTCATTCGGAGGCCAGAATGTCGACGTGCGAGCGAAAAATACCGTTGCTGACTCGGTCCTGTTGAATGATGCGAAAGAGGACAATGACAAGTTTCGAAATCAAGTCGCGGTGCAAAACAACGAGATCCAAATGAGACAAGCAAAAGTGCTTGCCGTTCTACGCGAATGCACAAGTGCCGAATGCGGTGATGTACCAAGTGAATGGTGGAACTGGTGGGATCAACAAAATGAACGTGTTCGATCAAAGACCAAAGGATATCAATACTCGTACAATCAAGATTCTAGAAAGCCGTCATCAACGGATTATCG
Source organism: Pirellulaceae bacterium (assembly GCA_031411055.1). Taxonomy (GTDB): domain Bacteria; phylum Planctomycetota; class Planctomycetia; order Pirellulales; family Pirellulaceae; genus JAIYDQ01. The sequence continues at coordinate 3,379 of JANOAI010000617.1, read as the reverse complement.
CGTTCGGGCAACCATTCCGACTTACAGTGCACCCAGGCCCTCCGTTACACAACCACAACCAACGGACCGCCCAACAAGGCAACCAACGGTCCGACGTGGTCCAGTCCGCTTTTCATATGAGTGCTTAGTAGCTGGAACGGCTATTCAATCTCAATCGGGACTTCGACCAATCGAGACCATTCGTGAAGGTGATTTAGTGCTTTCACAGAATATTGAAAGTGGTGAACTCGAATTCAAGCCAGTCTTGAGAACAACGTTGCGTCCGCCTACAAAGACGTTTCGATTCACGACTGCCAGTGGTGAGTCGACTGAAGCCACTCTAGGGCATTTTTGGTGGATCGCTGGTAAGGGATGGGTTCGAACGAAAGAGCTCGAAGTCGGGATGCCAATGCATCATGCCAAAGGGACTTCGAAGATTGTTTCGATTGAAGAAACTCCCAAGGAAGTTGAAACCTACAACTTAGTGGTGGCCGATTCTCACACCTATTTCGTGGGAACGGAACGACTGCTCAGCTGGGACGCAACCGAGGTGCAACCGACGCTTCAATTGGTTCCTGGACTGCCAGCGCCCGTCCTTGCCAAGAAGTAAGCTCGATAACCCCCGCACATGGGGCAAGGATTTGAAAGCAAGCTTGCTTTATAGTCAGCTCTCGGTGGGGAGTTTGCTGAGCCGAGCGATAGATCATGTCGTTTATAATGATCGTCCAAGTCGACGGCCTTGATAGATCTTGAAGGAATTTGCGACTACGTTCTTTCGCTCCGCGCGAATGCGTTTAAGATAAAGCCTTCCGCTTCGGGTCACCCCCTGGGTGGGGAGACGTCCGTTCTGCGCGGATCTGTCGGCTAGCGATTTGCTCCACAGGCGAATGCGCGAGAGCCAAGGCGTAGCATCAAGTTGTCTTATGTTCACGAACTAAGGCGCACGCTAGAATCTCAGACTGAAGAATTCCAGTTCGCGTTGTCAACCCCTCAATGAATCGTAAAGGACAGGAAGACATTTACGGATGCACACCCGCGTAATACATGCAGAAAGCGCGAGTGAAGCCGTCGGGAAGTTGCGCAAATTGGTCGCTGATGAATCCGATAATAGCTTTGTCTTCAACGAGCACAACGTTTCGCGCTTAAGAAGAACTTTATGGCAGCGACTGCTCGGGCAGGAACCTAAATGGCAGGTTGAGTATTCCATTGAATCCGATGACTTCATCGGGAGTGATTCTTCGCGTCAGGCATCGCCGACGTCGAACGACAACGCACTTGTCCAGGAATCTGCAGCAGAGGCAGAACAAGAGGCAATGCAAGACCTGGGCGAGCCGTTCGTCGAGGAGGCTGCCGAAGAGTCGTTTAAATTTATTGTCGAAGATTCAGTTTCAGAAACTCTCCATGAGCCAACCGCAGAGGCAGAACAGGAAGCAATTCAAGATTCACGCATACCGTTTGTCGAAGAGGCCGCGGCAGTGTCGGTGCATTCTTCGGTGCGGGAATCACTTCTAGAGACCCTCCACGAAGTTGCGCATGAGTCAGTCGTAGAGGCCGAGGAAGTTACGATCCAAGACAAAGTCGAGCCGTTTGTCGTTGAGGTGTTGATTGAGTCATTCCATTCGTCGGTGCAGGAGTCACTCCCAAAGACAGTCCCGGAAGTTGTGCAGGAGTCAGCCACGGAGGAAGTGGCTGAGACGATCCACGACCTAGGCGAACCGTTATTCGAAAAGGTTGCGGACGAGTCGGCCTATTCGAAGGTGCAAGAACCAGACCAAGAATCCGCTCAGGAATTTGCACAAGAACCTGCCGTCGAAGCAGTGGACGAGACAATCCAAGATCTGTGCGTGCCGTGTGTCGAAGAGGCTGTCGAAGAGTCGGTTCAATTGTGGGTCCAAGAGTCAGTACCAGAGAATCTGCATGAGACGGCCCCCGAAGTGGCGCAGGAATTTACAGCAGAGTCAGTCGAGGAGACAGTTCAAGCCCGAGACGGACTACTCGCCGAGGAGCCTTTAGATGAGCCGGTGCATTTGACTTTGCATGAGTCAGTCCAGGCGTCGTTTGAAGAAACATACGAAGAATCTGTCCACGAGTTTGTTTCGGAAAACGCGGAAGATAAGGTAGAGCAGACCGTTCAACGACTGCCCGAACCGGTGGTCATGGAAGATACGCAAGAATCCACCCATGGGACGGTGCAAGAACTGGACGACGAGGCCGCTCAAGAATCCGTCCCAGAAACTCTTGTGTCGACGGTTGATGAAAGCCTCGAAGTGGACAACGAACCACTTGACCAGAAGGATCGCGTCCAAGAAAAAAGGAGAGGCGTAGCGCGATGGCTTCGTCGGTGGGTCACGAATACAGACGCGAATGCAAAAACGCAACACGAAACGCAGTCGACAGAAGGCACTCAGTTAGCATTGAGCTCAAATGCGAATACTCAAGCAAATGCTAAGGATGGGGTTCAAAATAGCACACAACACCACCTTATCGAAAATTTGCGAGGGAATGCAAAATTGACAGGGAAGGATTTGATGAGCGACGAGACTTGGGTCTCCCTTGTTGATTCCGCGTTTAGTGACTTCGATCCAAAGCGTTAGTACCTCGAGAGTGCGGAAGAGTTGGCATTGCACTTTCCGATTTTGCCCTCAGACGTTTCCGGCGTCGAACAACCCCTCCTAGGATTGGCAATGCAGCAAGAACTGCGGAAGAGGGTTCGGGAACTGTGGATGCCGAACTCGAAATAGTCGTGATGGAATTGATGATGGCTAGGTTGTTCGCAAACAACGGCGCATTGGGATTCACAACGGGCAAATTCGTAAATGAGCCACCAATATTTATAGTCGGTAAACTATTGATTTGGTCGACGATGTTCATGCCATTGGCCCGAACGAAGCCGAAAACAGTGTAGTTGCTATCGAGAAAGGGATTGTCCACGACATTGAAGTACCATTGGCTTGTCGCCGAATTCGGGGATCCGGTATTGGCATAAGCGAGAGTGCCGCGAACATTGCTTAGGCCTATTTCATTCATGATCGTACCGTGAGTTTGCAATGCAGCGCCAGAAGCTTGGAATCCACCACCTTGGATCACGAAATTTTGAATACTGCGGTGGATGACGGTGTTGTTGTAATCCCCTGCATTCGCGTAAGACAAAAAATTCGCGACGGAAATGGGAGTTTGATTATCAAAGAGCTCGACTTCAAACACGCCAAAGTTCGTATTGAATTCCACAACGACTTCAGCGACTGCTGTTGACGCAAATTTCGCAGACGAGAAAAATGCGATCGCAACGATGGCTAGTATGATTTTTCGAATCTTCATGAATTAGCCTAGGGAACGGAATCCCGGGTGAACACAGGAGTGGATTTGACTGACTTCTAGAGCATTTTCATTTTTCATATAG
>JANOAI010000616.1:0-6043 GCA_031411055.1 Pirellulaceae bacterium | reverse complement strand
TCCGCTACGGCGTTGCCCTTTGGGAGGGTCGAGGAGGAGGAACGACGACGAGGGGAGGGAATAAGGTCACGAAACATGCGAAATCTCACCCTCCCCGCTGGCTCGTACCTCGCCATCGACCCTCCCGCTCTTCGCGGGAGGGTGAAAGTAAGTGGCATTCTGCCACCGCAACTCCGCCGCCGATTAGAATTCACTCGCTACACCTATTAAAGAACTGCTCTAGGAGGCTACGATTTTTTGATCGCTACCGTATCAAGGGGATTGGATACAGTTCCATCGTCCCTTTCGTCTCCTTAAGGACGCTACTATCGCTCCGCGACGGACGACTTTGAAAAGCCCATTCTCGGAGCACTCACAAAGGGCCTAACCTCGTAACCCGACTTCGATCACGCCGAGATCGGGGGTTAAGTGTCGAGAATAGCCGTCGGAGACTTATCCCTCAATTTCGCGTTGTTGATCTCGATAGCTTTTGGGTGGCAGGTCGTGATATTTGCTAAAGACCAAACTAAAGTACTGGCTGGTTGAGAATCCACATCCCATCGCAATGTCGGTGATACTTCGAGCCGAATTCTTAAGTAGCTCAGCTGCCTTCGCAACGCGTACGCGCTGAAGATAGTCGTTGGGGGTCATTCCCGTCGCAGCTTTGAATACCGCAAATAGTCGAGATCGGCTGATTCCGATTTCGTTTGCGATGTCGGCGATCGATATCGATTCTGCATAGTGATCATTCATGAATTGAATGGCAGCTCGGACGGCTTCCGAAGGTGGAATAGTTTTGGCTTGTGTGAGTTGCCTTGCCGTTTCCACCAGGATCTCGCAAACCATGAATCGCAGGCTCGCGGTAAGATCTGCCTGAGACGAGTCAAAGCTTTGTATGCGATTTGAAAAGCCGATCGTCAAACGACGTAGCTCACTGTTCATCGCATAGGCCATCAGTTGAGCGTTAGTGAATTGTTGCCGAAGCCAACGAAACTCGGTCATCGAAAATGGAGTCAGGGCAGCAACTCGTTTTGTTTCAAGCCCAAGTTGAATGCTGCACAGTCGACCGGGACGGCGAACGTCGCGCACGCCGCGATGACGCGTACAGGCCGGAACGATCAGGAAATGGCCTCCCGGGAGATCGACGGTTTTTTGATCGCCGAACTCATACTCCGTCGAGCCCTCGATCACAAAGAGACATTCATAAGCGTTATGCTGATGCCAAGTAATTCGAGAGGCATTTCGATTATTGATCGAGGCGATTGCTTGTACGAACGACAGGCCCAATGTCTTTCCCGATAGAATTTGCTCAGAGTCTGTGTTGGTCATGCTAAGCAAAATCCTATTTGTTCAAAATCGTCGCAGCGACTAAACCGAAAGACTTTATTGTAATTGGTGCGATAATGTTGGAACTAAGTATGACTGCGAAGCCGGTGAATTTTCCCTAGCTGGCTCGCCTTCGTCTAAAACCCATCGTTCTAATCCACCGGCTCAGCAAGCTCTCTCCCACCGCGTTGAAACGAATAGCATGTCGAACGACAATCCTCCTCAACCGATTCATTGGGCTTGGGTCGTAGTCGCCTTACTCTTCCCCGTCGCATTGCTGAACTATATGGATCGGCAGATGATTGCGGCGATGAAGACCTCGGTCATGGGGGATGTATCGGGACTGTCAAGTAACGAACAATGGGGCTACATGCTTGGCCAATTCAAATGGTGCTACGCCTTCTTCAGCCCGATTGGTGGTTTTCTGGCCGATCGTGCGAGTCGCAAATGGACGATCATCGTAAGTCTCGTTTGTTGGTCGGGCATTACTTTCTTAACCGGCTTGGTAGAGAGCTATCAAGGTTTGCTTTGGACCAGAACGGCGATGGGGATCAGTGAAGCCTTTTACATTCCGGCGGCGCTAGCCTTGATTTCCGATTATCACGCCGGGCGAACGCGATCGAAAGCGGTCGGTATTCATCAAACGGGAATTTACCTTGGAGTGATTCTGGGCGGTTTTGCGGGCTACGCGGCTGACGCACCCGCCGTCGGATGGCGTATTACCTTTAATGTCATCGGACTGTTGGGAATCGCGTATGCCGTCCCTCTGATGTTCCTTTTGCGAGATAAGAGAAATTTTGAAGACGATGATGCCAGGTCTTTTCAAGAAGCCTCGCCAGTTCGTCAACACGAGAGAGAATCGCGCGCAAGCAGTTCGCTACTAAACGACTTCTTGTTGAATCCGTCGTTCTGTTTGTTAGCGGTTTACTTCACGCTCCCAGCCATGTCGGCGTGGGTTATTCGCGATTGGATGCCGTCTATCCTCAAAGATAAGTTAGACCTCAGCCAAGGCTTGGCTGGTATATCTGCCACCTTCTATTTTCAAGTTGCCGCAATCGCATCCGCTTTCTTGGCGGGATGGCTGGCCGATCGTTGGTCAAGGAAGTGGGTTCGCGGACGAATCTATGTGAGCGTTATCGGAATGAGTCTGATGGTTCCCGCCCTCGTGGCGGTCGGCTTTACCGCTGAGAAAACACTTTACGGAGTCATTGCCGCGTTGATCGTGTTTGGGATCGCATGGGCATTTTTTGATTGCAACAACATGCCGATTCTTTGTCAAATTGTAAAACCACATCAGCGAGCGACTGGCTACGGGATCATGAATTTCATTAGTATCACCGGCGGAGGCTTTGCGGATTGGGTTGTCGGTCGAATGTATGACGCCAAAACACCCATGTATCTCATCTTCGGCATGTTTGCATCGCTTTGTCTCGTCTCGATTGTTTTAGTCCTTTTAATTCGACCGCGTTACACTTCAGAATCGGACTCGTGAAAATACCTATGAGCGTTCCGTACTCGGGAATTATCCCACCGATTGTTACTCCACTCCGGGGTCGTGATCAAATTGATCACGAAGGCTTGCATCGACTCGTCGAACATATGCTCGGCGGTGGCGTTCACGGATTGTTCGTCTTAGGCACAACCGGCGAAGCGCCTAGTCTCAGCTACCGCTTGCGACGTGAATTGATCTCGTTGGTAACCAAACAAGTGCAAGGCCGCGTACCAGTATTGGTTGGAATTACCGACACGTCGTTTGTGGAATCGGTCGGCGTGGCGCAGCATGCGGCGGATGCGGGAGCATCGGCAGTTGTTCTAGCAACGCCTTACTATTTCCCGGCAGGTCAAACGGAATTGCTCGATTATGTCGAGAATCTGCTCCCCGAGTTACCGTTGCCGCTGATGCTTTACAACATGCCTAGTCTCACCAAAGTCTGGTTCGAGATCGAAACGATTGAAAAGCTTAGTCACCACAAGAAGATTGTGGGACTCAAAGATAGTAGCGGTGACTTGGCCTACTATGAACGAGCTGTCGGCTTAAAGAAACTGCGTCCTGATTGGTCGATCATGATCGGCCCAGAAGCGCTCCTGCCTCAGTCGATGGAGCTGGGCGGAGATGGAGGGGTCGCTGGAGGAGCCAATGTCTTCCCGCAACTTTTTGTCGATTGCTACCACGCCTGCGTTGCCAAAGATACGACTCGTATCGCTGAACTCAGCCGGATCATTCAAGACTGGCAGCGAGTTTACGACATTGGCAAGTACGCGTCGCGCCATATTAAAGCGACTAAATGTAGCTTGTCATTGCTTGGGATCTGCGATGACTTCATGGCAGAGCCGTTTCACCGCTTTAATCCACCTGAGCGAGCTCGTGTTGAGAAAATCCTTCAATCCATTCCACGTGCCGGAGTGAAGTCATGACCACCGTTTTCACAACTCGCAATTCCTTTTGTCGCCGATCGTTTGGCGAGTGGGCCCGCTACTTTGGAGCCGGCTCCATTCCCGTTAGGGTTGCGCTGTATATCGTGCACTCAATGTGGATGCTATTGGGTTTGTCCAATGCGAGGGCGTTCTCACAAGAGGCACCACAACTCACACCGCTCAAGTACAACAACCCCGATCTCATCGTGGATCTCGGCGTTGGGTTGTGGGCTTGGCCACTTCCATGCGATGCGGATGGCGATGGTGATTTTGATTTGATCGTTTCCTGTCCCGACAAACCATCGAATGGCGTTTGGCTGTTCGAAAATAAAACCGGCGACACGTCGAAAAACAAGTTTCCGGTGTTTGAGCCAGCCAAGCAAATAAGCAAGACGGTGACTTATTTGATGCCAAGCTACGTTCAGGGGACGATGCGTGTCCTTTCCCCGGCTGCGGAGTACAAGAACTTCCTTCAGACAGGGATCGAAGACAAGGTAAAGCTACCGATCGAATCAAAGTTTCATAAGCCGCTCGGAACGCAACCCAAAGGGCCCAAAATGCGTCACAACCAGTGGCGCTACGTCGATTACGATGGCGACGATGTACTCGATCTGAGTGTGGCCGTTGAAGACTGGAGCTATTACGGATGGGATGACGCGTGGGATGCGAATGGTAAATGGCAAAATGGTCCGCTTCACGGTTGGATCTACATTTTCCACAACCGAGGTACGCATGATCAACCGAAGTACAATGAACCCGTCTTTGTCGAGGCGGATGGGAAACGGCTTGAGGTCTTTGGTTGTCCGTCACCGAATTTTGCTGATTTCGATGGTGACGGTGACTTCGATTTGATCTGCGGGGAATTTCTCGACAAGTTTACTTACTTCGAGAACCTTGGCTCAAGGAAAGAACCAAAGTATTCCGCTGGACAGCGAATCAAAAATCGCGATGGACGGATCATTGCGATGGACTTAGAGATGATCGTCCCGATTGCATTCGATTGGGACAACGATGGTGACCTCGATATGATTGTCGGTGACGAAGATGGACGTGTTGCGTTGGTTGAAAATGTTGGATTGAAAGATCGAACGCCGATCTTCGACGAACCAAAATACTTTCAGCAGAGAGCCGATACGTTAAAATGCGGAGCCTTAGCGTCGCCGGTTGGCTTTGATTGGGACGGAGACGGCGATACCGATATCGTGAGTGGCAATACGGCTGGCTATATTGAGTTCTTCGAGAACCTCAGCGGTCGGAACGTTCGCGAGCCGAAATGGAATCGCCCCGAGCGATTGCAGGCCGGTGGTCAAGTCTTCCGCATCATGGCGGGTGAAAACGGCAGCATTCAAGGTCCTGCCGAAGCCAAATGGGGTTACACGACATTGAATGTGGCTGATTGGGATGGAGACGGACTCCCCGATATCGTTTACAACTCGATTCTCGGTCGAGTTTCGTGGCTCAAGAATATTGGAACGCGAACGCAACCGAAACTCGCACCTTCGCAGTCTATCGATGTGGATTGGATGGAACCGCAACCTTCGCTCGCATGGGGATGGCTCAAACCTGAAGGAAAAAAACTACTGACTCAGTGGCGGACGACACCTGTGGTCTACGACTTCAACGGAGATGGATTGATCGATCTCGCCATGCTTGATCAGGAAGGCTATCTCGCTTTCTTTGAGAGAGCTAAGCGAGGCGAACAGTGGATTCTGAAATCGCCACAACGTCTCTTTGTTGATGAAGAAGGTAAACCGCTGCAGTTGAATGCTGGCACTGCCGGCAAGAGCGGTCGCCGCAAATTGTGCGTTACCGATTGGGATGGCGACGGCAAGTTTGATCTGCTCCTCAATTCCTCCAACGCGGATTTGTGGAAGCAGGTCGATTTTCGAAAGGGTCAGTGGGTGATGAAAAGGGCTGGCACTTTGGCTGAAAAGAATATCGAGGGACACGACGTCAGTCCCACGATTGTCGATTTTGATGGCGATTCGATTCCCGATTTTCTTGGTGGCGCAGAAGATGGCCGGCTCTACTTCATGAACAATCCTCGAAAGCCAAAGTCGCTTCTATCCGTGACCCATGAATTCATTTACGAGAAAGCTTCCTTTCCCAGTTGTCACGCTTCGACGATCGTGGAGTCGCATGACGGCACTTTGATCACGGCTTGGTTTGGTGGAACGGCTGAGAAAAACCCGGATGTAGGGATATGGGTGTCAAGGAAGATTGATGGCACTTGGTCAGCACCTGTTGAGGTCGCTAACGGCTTGAAGCATCTTGATCCGAAAAGCACGGTAGAACGCTACTCTACGTGGAATCCGGTCCTCTT
>JANOAI010000615.1:0-46540 GCA_031411055.1 Pirellulaceae bacterium | reverse complement strand
GTTCCGAGTCCTGGGGTTCCGCTCGAAGACTCGCTGCACCCCAGGCTAGCAACTGCCGTCGCTCCGCGACTAAAAACTCCATGGATTGCATCCATGGCAGAACAGGATTCAAAATGGTTATGCCAAGAAACTTTTCACCGGATGCTACACCGACAAGGTCGACACGCGCTCCGGTACGCGATTAATTCGACATACGATATTCGTTGTTGGATTGACTTCCGGGCATGGGTTGAAACTTTTCAACTACTATAAGGCCATCGAGAGTCAGAGTCTGTGATTTCCGTGGCGGAGTATAAAAGAGCTCTCTCATATCGTTCGGATTGGCACCATCAAAAGCGGCAATGACTTGCGTCGCGTTTTTCTGCCAAGATGGATTGAGCGACTCGTCGATAGCACGTTGAAGATCCTCGATCTGGATTTTACTGTTGCTGATGGTGAATAGACCACTCAGCTGATTGGTTGCGACGAGTTTCAATACGTCATATTCCAACTCGCAATCATAAAAACAAACGAGCTTATTCTCGGTCGTTGAAATCTCTGGCAGAGCCTGGATTCGAAGTCTGTGAAAATTGAGACGAGATTGACTAGAACGGTTGTTGAGTTCTAGCTTCATGAATGCGTGTATCACTTCCTCAAGCATTTTGCCGAGAACCATTTCGCGAAGATTCGGCGAAACAAACACGTCGACTTGAATATTGGATCGGCTGGGGCGAAGCATTCGAATCAATTCTGGATTCAGTTGCTTTGGATTGATGGAGATTCCCGAGATACCGCGAGCGTTTTGAAACACGGAAATAATCGACTCACTTTGAAGGCTAGTCCCGCTCACATCAAGACTCAGGCGATCCGATTGGGATTTGAAGCTGCGAAAGACTTGGTCCTCAATTTCGTTGTATCCAATGACAATCCGATCGAGTCGGATCGAGGTCGTCAATTTCTTAAAAAGACCCTCTTCGATCGGTGGTCCTCCCCAGATTTTTAAGGATACAAGCTCTCTTTGTTCTGGAAGAATGTCCAATTCAATGTTTGGGGACTTAGCCGAGTATTCACCGGTAATCTCAAGCGATAATAGTCGATGAAGTTGGCTTAGGTTCTGATTGAGTATTCTGACCTCCTCTCCGGCGATCTTTTTCCGTGGGCGGAAGTTTAGCCCAATTACTTGGACTTCGTCCGCCAGTTCTTCCGATAATCGCATCAATGAGAGGTGTTGTTCATTGAATTGGTTACATTTCACCACCATCCCTTGCGGAGAAACACGCCACACAAGGCATTTTGGGACGATGTTGCCATCGGGGAGACGATGCCACGTCCACCAACCTCCCCAACCCGCTTGAGTGATCGGCTGTGGCGACGTTCGCATCAAATTGTTCCATTGAGCCCGTTCGTGGCTCAGCGAGATACCCTTGAATGGGAACATGATCAAGATGGGAAGACAGGTTGCAATGACGGCTGTTCGTCGCAAGCTTAATTGACCTCGGCGTAGGACGAGACCATCCGTAATTGCGACTACGATCCACCATACCAAAATCATCCCGGTGAGCGGCTCCCATGACCAACCGCCGGGAATGCGGACCATCGACAGCATTGCAATTGAAATCGCGATGGCGACAAGAAATAAATGCCTGCGCCATGAACTGCCGAGATTGGATTCACTGATTGGCTTCACGTATAGCCACCTGCAAGGTATGTGAACGAGCGGACCTATCGACCTATCCGCGCTATTCTAAAGGTTTTTAGCTCGACAGCGCCACGTTGACTCAAATTCCCAATGATTCGTGACGTTTTCGAAACCATTAGCCTTTTTGGCGTTAGCCACGGTTTTCAGTTCAAGAACCGCGGCTAACGCCCAATGCCATCTACTTTTCTGACTTCACCCTCCCTTTTGGGAGGGTCGAGGAGGAGGAACGACGACGAGGGGAGGGAATAAGGTCACGAAACAATCGAAATACACCCTCCTCGCTGGCTCGTACCTCGCCATCGACCCTCCCGCTTTTCGCGGGAGGGTGAAAGTAGATGGCATTGGGCTAACGCTGGTCGGCTGATTCAGAGTGGCGCTGTCCCGTTTTTCTCTTGCTCCGTCATCACGAGAGCGAGCGGTTTGTTGTCGTGCGAGATGAGGTCAATAAACCTGAGACGCTCGTTTTGAAGTTGAGCGATTTAGACCCGAAGGGTCGGTACAACCTATGCCGAGGCTGATAAGCCTCGGTTCCGATATCGCTCGTCAACCAAGCCTCGGAGAGGCGTACAGTTCGCTTTATATCGCCCCTTTCAGGACTTGAGATTCCGGAAAACTTGCATTCCGATGGCTTCGCCACCGGCATAGGTTGTTGCGGGCCTTCGGCCCTACGATTTTCTTGTATTCCATAGTCCCAGCCCGTTGGGCTGGGCTAGGTAAACGCACGGGGCGTTGCGACTCAATCAAAAGTGCGCGAATTCAAAACAAGTGTCGAAGGCCGAATCGGAGACTCTTCTGTTCAGTGTGCAACTCATTCAATGTGCAACGAATTCCATTATTGCACGCGGCCGGGTTGGCCACCTTCGTAAGCGGTGAACTCGGCCCAGACGGGAACATGATCGCTGACTTGATGGGCTTGTTCGATCGACAAGTTGTACTGTCGCAAGAAATCAAAGATGCCGGATCGACCGTTGTATTCGTCGGTAGCTTTGATCGGCATGACGATGTTGTCCAACATTGCATTGCCGTGCGATGTCGTTGGGACGCCTTCGAGAGCAAAGATCATTCCAGCGGATCGAACGAACTGCATACGCGAGTCGGATGCGCCTAAATCCCCAATGATCATAATGTCGTCTTCTTTGCGTCCGTCGACTTGAATGCTTCGAACGAGCTCTGGAAGGATACGAAGTTCTTTGTCCGTCAAATCAGAATCAAGGTGAACGTTGACGAGGGTGAAAGTAAATGCGGTTTGAGCTGAAACCGCTTTGCTTCGAAACCAGCCGACTAATGGTTCTCGTGCCAACAAATCTTCAGGATCATCGACCGAGTAGAGTTGGGTGCGATCGGTTTCGAGTGTCGAGGTATCGAAGACGAAAGCAAACTGTTCTCTATTGTCTGTTCGACCGACACGGGGACCAATCACGTAGTCGAACTGCCGATCACTTTGATTGATCCGTTCGATGAGTAAGGGAAGCAGGTCTTGCTGTTTGGTGCAGATCTCTTGAAGGGCGATAACATCGTATTGTCGCAATATCTTGGCTACCGTTTCGATGACGAACGGGTTCTCCGCTTTGTGTTGACCAAACAAATGCAAATTGAACGAAGCAATACGAATTGGCTTCGCCTGGAGTGGTAGATGGCTAGTACTAATCGGGAGGGTTGTGGGCTGGCTATGGATCGAAGTTGCAGTGGGTGGTGGTGTGACGGTCAAACTGGGGAAGGCCGGCGTCGGTTGTGCGACGTTACCGTGAAGAGATTGGCTTGATGCTGGAAAGCCGATCGAGGAATTCGATGGTACCGAGGGGCGGATGAGGCTAGCTCGATCCGCGACCGACCATCCGCCGGGTTGGCTGGTGGAGGTCGGCGTGTTGATGCGTTCCAATCGGAGGTGCTGAAGACCGCTCAGGGTGTAGTTTTGCGATAGGTAAAAAAGCCCGCCGAGGACACCGACGATTCCTAGCGTTTTCTTGGTAGCGATGGTCATAGCAATAATGGGCAATGGCCGATTGGTCGAAAAGACTCGTAAATTTGAACCTCAATTCGTTTCTTTCGGTCTGGCTGAAGGGAAAGCTTGATCGACACTAGCCAGAGCCTGCATTTGAATCACAATAGACTTTCGCTTGCAACGAAAAAGCGGTTTGTATCGGTGATGATGCGAAACCGGACGGCGGCAAGCGCGACTGCAAAAAATCCGAAGGAAGTCTGACTTGGAATATCCCATAACTCTTTCACTGGATCGCCCGGCGACACGCAAGGGGAGTGCTGGGAATCCGCTCGGGCAGGAGGTGACGAATCCGACGCTCGATGTCTTTGTGTATGGGGAAGAGAATGCGGCAGTGGCTGGGCTCTTTCGAAGCGCGCAGGTAAGGCGCTTGGCATCGTGGTCGCCGATTCTTCTATTTGGCCCGCATCTTGTTGGTAAAACAAGCTTGGCCGCATCGTTGGGGGCGCGGTACGCTCGAGCAACCAATTCAAAGAACACGGTCCACTGCGATGGTGGCGATTTCGTACGGTCGTTGGTAACAGCGATCGATTCCGACGACATGGACCGATTTCGAAAGCGGCATCGCGAGTGCCCGCTGTTGATTATTGATGGCCTTCATGGCTTGGCCCAACGAACGAACGCCCAAGAAGAGCTTATCGCTACGCTCGATCATCGGGGTGTGGAAGAGTTGCCGACAATACTTACGAGCATGGTTCTTCCGAGCGCTGTTCGCGGTTTGAAGCCGAGTCTTGTCTCGCGTTGCTTGGGGGGGCTTTCCGTTGAGTTGGTGTATCCGGGGAAAGAGGCTCGCTTGAAGATCTTTCAGCTCTTGTCGAAGAAGCTCGAGATCCCACTTCCCGGGGGCGAGATCGAACGGTTGGCGAACCGCTTTACCGATCCGATATCTGTCCCTGAGCTTCATGGAATGCTTCTTAAATGGTCACATCGGGAACGGGTTGCCTCGCAAGATGCTCCCGCGGGGAAAGGTCAAGTACTCGATGACTTGATTGATGCTCGGCACCAGTCCAAAATTCCGGAGGTCGGGGCGATAGCAAAACTCGTTGCCAAGGAGTGCAATCTCAAGTTGAGTGATCTTCGGGGAGCGACGCGCCGAAGCCAGATCGTTCGAGCTCGTTCGTTGGCGATGTATCTCGCGCGCGAGCTGACTCAGCTTTCATTTCAGCAAATCGGAGAGTACTTTGGACGTCGCGATCACACCACGGTGATGCATGCCTGTCGGAAGTTAGGACACGACCTTACGGAAGATCGTGATTTAAGTCGCATGGCGGATGAAGTGCGACGCCAGCTGAAATAGACGAGGTTTTCGAAATCTTCCGGACCAGAGCTCAGTCCCTGACTGCCAATCCGTGTTTTTACGGATAGACTATTTGTGTAGCGCCATGACGAGCGGCATAGGATTCGAGCCAATGGAAGTCGAGTGATTTTCAGAGGTGGGAAGGCCATGCCAGAATGCGACTTAATTCGGTCATATCGACAAGTGAGCGATTGCTTCACTGGATTGTTGGCGTCCTTAAAAGATAAACGGTAATATTATGAGCAGCAATTTTGAGCATCAACCTTCCTATGAATCCCAGAAGCCAGCAAAGGGTTTCCCGTGGGGTTGTTTGTTAGGGGGATGTTTGGGGATCGTCTTGCTTGGCGTTCTGCTTGTTGTTGGCGGTGGCATTGGGACTTATTACTTTGCTAGAACACAAGTGAAGAAGTACACCGCGGAAGCACCGCGCGTTCTCCCTAAGGTCGAGCGAAGCGCTGAAGAGATCGAAGCTCTTTCCCAACGCGTCAAGGATTTTCAAGAAGCGGTCGAGAACAACGGGGCGGCCGGCGAACTCGTCCTGACGGCCGACGATATCAATAGTCTTATTAGCCAGAACGATGAGCTGAAGGGGAAGGTTTTTGTCAAGATAGAAGATGGAAAGATCAAGGCCGAAGTGAGTTTTCCGACGGATGGAGTGCCGTTGGCTGGCGGTCGTTACTTCAATGGCTCGGTTTCCGGGAACGTCTCGCTCGAGAATGGCGAGCTGAAAGTGCACGTCGATGATGCCGAAGTCAATAGCGAAAAGATTCCGGAATCCTTTCTTGCACCATTTCGTGAGCAAAATTTAGCTGAGGAAATGAATAAGGATCCGAAAGTTAAGGAACAGCTCGAAAAATTCGGTCGCATCGAAGTGCAAAACGATCGAATCATTTTGACACCTAAGTCCAAACCAAAAGAATAGAGTCGAACCGTCGCATGCAACTTTCGTCTCGTCTTCGCTGTTTTATCGCCGTAGTGCTTTTAGGCTGCGTTGCATGTCTCTCTACCTGGGCGCAACTCAAGTCGCCCAAGATCGAAGAGTGGGGTTTCGAAGTTGTTGCGAAGTACCCGCATGATGTCCAAGCCTTTACTCAAGGGTTGCAGTTCCATCGAGGTAAGCTTTACGAGGGGACCGGAAGCTATGGGGCATCGACCCTTCGACGCGTGAATTGGCAAACGGGAGAGGTCGAGCAGCAAGTCCCGCTACAACCGCAGTTGTTTGGCGAAGGGATCACGATCTTGGAAGACAAGCTCTATCAACTTACATGGCAGAACCGTGTTGGATTGGTTTATGCCGTCGACACGCTTGCTCCCTTAAAAACGTTTGAATACTCTGGCGAGGGGTGGGGATTAACGCACGATGGTCAATATCTCATTATGAGCGATGGGACTTCATTGATTCGTTTTCTCGATCCGAAGACTTTCAAAGTCGAGAAGAAGATTTCAGCGCATATGGGAAAACAAAAGATTAATAGCCTCAATGAGTTAGAATATATTGAAGGTGAGATCTGGGCCAATATCTGGCATGAGGATAGGATTGTTCGGCTTTCACCGCAGGACGGACAAGTGCTTGGCTGGATCAATCTCGCCGGGTTGTACCCCCGTCCACCCCAAGATAACGAACGTGTCCTTAACGGAATTGCATTCGATCCGGAAACAAAAAAACTCGTCGTTACCGGCAAGTACTGGCCGGAGCTGTTCGAAATTAAACTCGTCAAGAATCGTGTTTCTAAGTAAGACTTCAACTATGAATGTGAATTGTTTCTCATTGTCTTCCATCCAAAAGTCTTGTTTGCGATATCGATTGGCGGTCAAGCGGTTGGTCGCTTTGAAGTGCTCCGTCGTTGCAATGGGGAGTCGACTTAGTCTGCGGCTATTCTTGAATTGCATCGGTTTGGTTGGAGTCATTTGTTCCGCAAGTCTCATGGCAGAAGAGCTTACCCATAAAGAAGCCTATACCATTGAGCCTCAATTAGCCGGAAAGAAGATTCAATTGGAATCTTTTTCTTTAGGGCCGCGTGGCTATCTCTGGATGGGATGTCGCGTCGTTGGTGAGAAAGGCGCATCCGATTCGGGACAAATGATGGTCTATGATCCAACTGGTTTATTGTTTGATTCATTCCCGATTCCGATCGTTCCAATGGCTATCAATTTCTCTCCAAAGAGTTGGCTTTATGTGGCATCCTCGGAGATGGTTGCACGCGTCGCTTTAAGTGGACGCATCGAGGCGGAGCTCAGCGCCGAGCGATTCTATGAAAGCAAATCACTGGCAAAGTTAGCTCAATCGGGTCGGCCTTCGATAGCTGCGAATGAAGATGCGGTTTTCGTCGCTTATCCGCAATCGAGTGATGGAAAGTATCGCGTCTTTCGGCTTAGCCCCGATCTTTCAATCGAAGCCGAGATAATTTCTGATATCGAAGTTTGTGTACCACAGCTCGACCTTCAGACGGATGGAAAGAATCTTCTGATTGCCGAAGCTGCTCAAGGTAAGGTCAGCGTATTTGACAGCTCTGGGAAGAGAATTAAGAGTTTCGGAAAGAGATCAACCGGCAATCCGAACGGATTTGGGGGCGATTGCAATCCGCTTGCGATTCGAGCACTCTCTGACATTCAAGTCCTGACAGGTGAGATTGGAAGTGGGGCCTTGAAAAAATTCAACCATGATGGAACGTTTGTAAGTCACCTAGCGAATGTCAAGTTACCAGCCGATTGTCGCCGAATCGCTGTCGCCTATGATGATGAACGCAACTGGTATTACATGATGAACGCTTCCAATGGAAGCGTATCCGTGCTTCTTCCAGCCGATGAAATCCCGGAAGATCTGCTGAAGTAGATCTGGAATGCATGTTATCGACCGAGTCGATAAACAATGGCCAAAGGGGCAAGCAAGACGGCGAGCATCCAAAAGACGGAACTGATCGGCCAATTCATGGAGCTTGCAAAGGCTTCAAAAGCTTGGTAGAGCGGTCCGGATAACAAGATGCCGATGAAGTTAGCCTGGTTCATCGTGCCAATCAGTCGCCCTTTTAGATCCGAGGGCGGACGCTCTTGGATAAAGACTTGCAATGGGACCGAGTAGACGGCGGCAAAGGTTCCAAGAGCAATCAGACTCGCGAAGCATCCGCGATATCCCAATAGGTGTGCTCCGCCCTCAGACCATCCGCCTAAGGCGAGCAGGGCTCCAATCATTCCGATGAGCCCGATCGATACTTGGATTTTTGGTGTGAGTCGCTTAAAGACCAGACCAGCCAGGATCGCACCGGTCATAATGCCCAGGGCAATCGCCGCCACGAGGTAACTTGTATAATCATCCGCAACCAGAAGCTGGCCTTTTCCCAGTCGATTGACAACCGGTACGGTTAAACCGGAGACCATCCAAAAAACACTGGAGGCGAGTAGCGCATGAAGAAGCGGTCGATCGGCGTAAAGCAAGCTGCGAATGGGAGCTGCAAGCCCCCAATCATCGATCGATAATTTTGCATCGGGACGAGCGGCCGGGGTTTTACGAATGAAGAGCGACGTAAAAGCGCCAACGGCCGCGATCGCGATACATACGCATGAACCAATCCAAAGCTGGCTGGGATGTATTTCGCCACTTGATTTGACAAACCTCATAAGATTGCCAGCCACGACCGTTCCAAAAATGATGGCTAGAAAGGTGGTCATCAAAATCAAACCGTTGGCTTTAGGGAGTTCTTCTCTTCGAAAGAGCTCCGGTAGGATCCCGTATTTTCCAGGCCCAAAGAATGCGCTGTGCGTTCCCATCAAAAATAGGACGGTCCACGTTCCAGCCATACCCCAAGAGTCATATAAGAGGAAAGCAATCATCCCCAAGGCCATAATGACAATCTCAGCTAACTTCGCACAGACGATGACGCGCCGCTTTGGAAAGCGATCGGAGAGGTAGCCGGCAAAGCCACTGAAGAGGACAAAGGGAATGGAGAAAACCATGTTGACCCACCCTTGTACATCTTGTTTATGCCCGGCACCGACGGCGTTTTGAACGCCTGCGACCACAGTTGGGACGGCTAGGAGCAGGATGAGTTGCTTAAAAACGTTGTCGTTGAAGGCCCCCAAGAACTGGGTGCAGAGCAATCCCCAAAAGGATTGGTCCTTGAAGAGTGTTGGTCGATCTTTCAATTCGTCTTCTCCGAAGAATTGTCGATCGAAATCGTCATTCCTTCTAAGGCTGAAAGGACTGGGAGCATGACTACGTAGGGATTTTGGTCCAGCATGGGACTATCTACAAACTTGATATAGGTGGCGTTCGTGCGGTTTTCTTCGATACTGGCATCCAGGCTGATCCAGCGATCGCGACCATAGATTTCGGTCCACGCATGGAAAACCATGGCTGGCGCTTCTTTATTCTCATTGTAAACGAGCCCGCCTGCCACTCGCGATGAAACACCGAGCGAGCGAACGACAGCCGCCAACAGCATGGCATGCTCCGTACTATCGCCCGATTGACTACGGGCGGCTTCGGCGGCGCTTGCCATTCGTGGCGAGAACGGGGTCTTGTTTTTAATCCAACGAAAAACGCCCATTCGCAGCTTTTCAAGTTTCGAGATCCCTGGAGTTTTATCGGCCACAAACTCCTTGGCGATTTTCATTACGACGGGGTCATTCGACTGGAGGACTGGGGACGGTTTTAAACAGCGGTCGTCGATCTTGAGTTCAGGGGTTACTC
This sequence comes from Pirellulaceae bacterium, assembly GCA_031411055.1. Lineage (GTDB taxonomy): Bacteria > Planctomycetota > Planctomycetia > Pirellulales > Pirellulaceae > JAIYDQ01. The sequence goes on along the minus strand of JANOAI010000615.1, from coordinate 36,879 downwards.
CGTCAGGGATCTTACTCGATTCGCTCATCGGAAACACCGTAAGTTCCAATGCTAAACTAGACCGTTGTTTGGCGGTCTGGTTTGTTCGCGACGGGAAGACGTCTTTGTTCGCCAATGCATCATTAAGCTGAATTCGAAACTTGAGTTGTTCTTTCGTCGCATAGTCTGGGATGGGACTTAGAAGCGGTACCGAGACTACTTTATACGATTCACAAAGCGCTGCATCGCGAACGCTTTCGGCTAGCGAGCGTTCGCATCGGAAAGATCGAATATCCGTTTCGGCGTTGTAACTTTTAAGGACTTCACCAGTTTCGTTTACCCATAGGGTGCTTTCGACGCCGCGGTCACCCATGGTTGCCCGGGCTGTGACCTCGAGAAGGCGATGCTGGATTCCATCCAAAAGGGGTGTTTGGATATGTTTTCCCGCCTTCAGTTCCATTTTCAAGATGTCGCCGGTGACCGGATCGAGCCATGTGAAGTTTCGCTTTTCACCTGGTTCTAACGGATCGCCGCGAAGCGACTGGATATCCGCAAATGGTCCACCAACGCCATTTCCCCAAGGGACTTCCTTGCCGACGGTGCTTCCGTTTTTCTGAATTTGCAAACGTAATGCTTCAAGGACGACATTCCCGTCGATTCGAGTTACATCATCGCCTTGTTTGAAGTTCGTTTCGATGGTTCGCAAGCTGCCGTCGACTTCTTCGATCGTCATGACCTTTAAGCTTTGATCAAACTGCTTATCGCCAAGTTTAACCTGTTTATAAGTATCGACGTCAATCCGATAGATACCAGCAGATCCGACAAGTGACGGTCCGACTCGTTGATGCAAATAACCGACTGGTCGATTACCAACATATTGGACCTCCCAAAATTCATAAGGGAGGTCACCTTCCGAGATCCACCGCGACGGGCGTTTAAATACGGCTTCCTTTTTCTCTCCGGCATTTACGGCACCTGGTTTAACATCGACCACATTCCGAGGGGCCTTCAAATCCCCAACACCAAGTTCTTTCAGAACATCTTTTCCCGCTGGGTTCGGGAGTTCAGGGGGCAACACTCGGCTGTCTTTCGAAGACTTCGGAGGGAGGCCTAAATCGGGGTTTGGCTTCTTCTCGCAACCGGCAAGGCTGAACGAGGCGCAAATTAATGATATCTTGACGAAAGTTCTATTCACGAAAGTCGGTTCCCTAAAGATCGCATTTGATCTGAGTACCATTTATACCAAGACTCCGATCGGGTGTAACGTGTTCTTGGCATTACAGTCGCCGGTCAGCTGATATTCTTGCGGCGTAATCGTTAGAATTTGCCACCGCCTCGTCACGTTGGTAAACGGGATGGCCAATGTCGCGGTTCACACGCACGAACGGCGATGATGCCCGCGACCAACCTATTATTTTGTTGACAATGCACTCGTCCAAGGTTAGCCATTGGACCCGATTCAAAAAATCTAGTTCTGCGGAGCGGCAAGCGAAGTGACTTCAATGGAGACAATGGGTTGTTATCGAGTTTTGAACGTTGATGAAATCGCATCGCCTTCTTTGTTGCTGTTTCCTGACTTCGTCCGCGAAAACTTGATTCGAATGTTGAGGGTCGTCGGCGATCCGAATCGCTTGCGACCGCACGTCAAAACGCACAAACTTCCGCAGATTGTCCGGATGAAATTGGAGGCCGGGATCACCAAGTTCAAAACGTCGACCATTGCCGAAGCCGAAATGACGGCCGCCGCTGGTGGGAAAGATGTGTTGCTTGCATTTCAGCCGGTGGGACCCAACATCGCGCGGTTTATCGAGCTGAACGAGGCCTTTCCGGAGGTGCATTTCTCCACGATCGTAGACAATCTGGAGATTGTCGAGCAGCTTGACGACGCCGCTCGACCGTTAAACCAACCTATTGGCGTCTACGTGGACTTGGACGTTGGGATGGGTCGAAGTGGGATCGGCGCTGGTCCCCAGGCACTCAAACTCTATCAGCACATCGGTCGGAAAAAAAACCTAAGGCCAGTGGGTTTGCACGCGTACGACGGGCACCTCAAGAATCAGGATCTCAATCGCCTTAGGCAACAAGTCGATGAAGCGTTTCAGCCGGTTTGGGAGCTTGCGGAGCAAATTTCCAGGTCCGGCATGACAAACCCAACGATTATCGCAGGGGGAACGCCGACGTCCGCACTGCTTGCAAAACACCCTTTCGTGGAAGTGGGGATGGGGACACCGGTGTTATGGGACTATGGCCAAGCCCAAGTCTGCCCGGAACAGGACTATTTATGGGCAGCAGTTTTGCTTTCGAGGGTAGTGAGTCGACCGGCTTCGAATCGTATTTGTGTCGATCTGGGTCACAAGGCCGTCTCATCGGAAATGCAACAGCCAAGGGTCCATTTTCTTGGACTGGAAGATGCAAAAATCGTGATGCACAACGAAGAGCATCTTGTTCTCGAAACCGATCAAGCCATGGAGTATCCCCCCGGCGCGGAATTGTACGGCATCCCCAAACATATCTGCCCAACCATCGCACTTCACCAGTTGGTGTACGTCGTCCGCGACCAACACGTCGTCGAGACCTGGCCCATCGAGGCTCGCAATCGTCGACTTTCCATTTAGGTTGTCTCCGTGTCCGATGAAGCTCCGCCGTCGCGAACCTTCGAAGGTTTTTGCACTTTACGCTTCGTTCTCGGAGAGAACGGCGACACTCTCGGAGAGAACGGCGACACTGTTTGTAATAGGATTAGTCGTGCGGTTTGATCGTGCTGCGGTCATCGACTAGACTGACAGCGTCCCTATTCTTGTAACTTGTTCGAGCCAAAGATGCCAAAGATGTTTGTTTGCGTCTCGCGGGGGGAAAAGCATGAAAGCAGGTCAATCATGAATTCGTTTCGAAGCATTGTCCTCCATTGCCTAGTCGCCGGAATGTTTTTCGAATTCTTGGTCTGCTCTCGGTTTGCAATTGGTCAATCCGCAACCGGTGACTTCAACGATTTCTTAAAGAGTATCGACAGCAGCGGAGATGCTAGCTCTTCTTCCCGAAAACCCACCGATTCGTCTTCGACAACCGAAAAAACCAAGGCAAATCTGGCGGGGGGGGCAGTCAACGAGAAAGCTACGTTTGTCGAGAAAAACTTTGAGATTCGTGGGCTTCCGAGCGACTGGGAACGCGTCGACAATCCGAAATCGATTAACCCTGCTGCAACGGTGATCTTCAAATCCGATTTTGGTCAGTTCACGATTGTGGCTGAATCGATCCCGAAAGGTTCGTCCCTGACGAGTGCCGAGTTACGGAATCGTCTCAAGAATCATTTTCGGACACTTAGTTGGGTGAGTGAATTGCGAGATGATTCAAAGCGTTTGCTGCGAGATCTGGTTTTCGAAACGACGGGCTTTGACGAACAGGGAGCGTCTACGAAGGTCACCTGTAGTGCAGCCTGTTTGGTGCACGACGGGTTTGCCTACCAATTGACTTTGGAAGCCAAGGGTATTTCTCTCCGGCAGTATTCATTGCTGGAAGAAGACGTGTTTAATACCTTTGTGATTCTTTCGAGCTACGCACCAGCAACCGCAGCCGAACGATTATCCATTACCGGCTCGATGTACAAGGCGAAAGCAAAGGCTACTGCGCCGAGTCCCGAACCGACCAAGCCATCGTTGGCTTTGGCTCAACGTCAAGAGCTGAAGTCCTTTGGCGTTCAAATCGATTGGACGAATACCAAATGGACTCTTTGGCCGGATGTGAAAGAAAGCCATCCGTTGGCCGAAAGCGGAGGACTTTATGAAAACGACGGCGCGACCGCCCTCTATGCTTTGAACATTCGCGGTAAGTCGCTTTCCGAGGATTGGGTCAACGCAATTTTTCTCACTCAGTTTGGGATCAATTTAGTTGGTAACAAGGAACTCACCCAGGAAAAGATCACAGACGGGCGCTTTCATGGTTCAGAATTTACGATTTCGAAAATCTTGGGAGGCGGAGTTCGTTGCCGATTTAAACTTCGCATTGTTCAAGACGAGGAACGGGCCTTTTGTATCGCGGCATGGTGCAATCAGAAAAACCCCAATGTTGACCAGATTATTCGGAATGCGATTGCTGGCTACAAACTTCTCCCAAAGTATGACACCGGAAAAGAATTTGAAACCGAAGAAGGTCAACGGACTCGAGCTATCCTTCTCAAGTTTCTGGCCGCGTTTGCATATCGCGAGGCAGCCTATTCAAAGTCAGCGGACCTTGTCGCCGAGACGCTCCAGACACTACCAGCCGATGCTGATGGTCTCATGTTAGCGGCAGATGCGTTCACACAGGCCTCCCGGTTTGAGGAAGGGATCGAGCTTGTCGAGGCACGCATTAAAAAAGTGCCACACAATGAAGATCTGAACTACCGGTACGCCATTTTGTTGTTTCGAGGGGGGCGAGAAGACGATGCGATCAAAGTATTCGAGGCTGAGTTTAAACGCGGCCGCCGTAGCGACGATCACTTTCTGTTTTTTATTGATATCCTGCGCGAGCGAAAAGAATCGAAAGCCGCGATAGAGCATATAGAACGCTATCGAAAGCGTGGTGATTCGCCAACACTCTTGCTAATTCATGCTCAATCGCTTATTGAGGATAAACAGGCCGCCAAAGCCGTAGAGATCCTTGAAGCAAAGAAAAGCCAGATCATGACCTACGTGCCCATCGCAGCTGTGTACGTTGATGCATTGGCGGCCGCTGATCGACAAGAAGAAGCGTATGAAGAGCTGAAAAAGTTAATGAAGCGACGAGGTGCGGATTCACCAGGAATTTATACTCGCAAAGCTAACCTTGAGCTTGAAATGGGGCATACGTCCCAAGCTCGACAAACACTTGAAGAGGCGGTGGAACTATATCCAAAAGATGAAACGTTGCGAACCGGACTAACGTATGCGTCCAGTCTCATGGGCAAAGGTAAAAATGATTCTGTCAAGCGAAAACTGGATTTGGTCCCACTGCCCAAGGGGATCGATTTCGGTAAAGGGGACAGTGTACCACCTGTAACGGATGATTCTGAAAGTGGAGCCGTCTATTTACATCGTCATGCTGCCATTGAGATGAACCCGAATCAACTGGTTCGCCGAACACTTTACGATGAAGTGTTGATCATCGATCAGCGAGGCGTGGAATTGTTTCCGAGCTTGGGGTTCATATTTGATCCAAACAATGAGCGGATCTACGTGAACGAGTTGAAAGTGTTCGACAAAGAACGTGAACTAATATACGAAGGAGATGTGGACAACTATTATATGACGGATGCTAGCTCGGAAATGGCAACGTACAAGAAGCTTCTCAACGTCCCTGTTTCTGGTTTGAAACCAGGTTGTCGCATTGTTTGTGTAGTAACCATCGAAGAATTACAGCCTTCCGTGCAATTTCGATTCCGCTCGAGAGTCTTTGCGGCCGCGGAAGCTATCGAATCGAGTAGTTTGACTATCTATAGCGATCCAAAGCGATTTCGATTTTGGAAATCGGACTCGGTGAAGATTAGCCAAAGCGAGGGCGTTACAACGTTCTCAGCGCAGCAGATTTCAGGTGTTCCGATTGAAAAGCTGCAGCCGAATCTTTCTGAATTTTGCCCTACGGTGGTGATCGGTCCGGTTGACAAGTCGTGGCGCGAGGTCGGTGATGATTATCTCAAGATTGTTGAGGAACGCTTGGGTCAGGAAGCCGAAGTGAAAAGCTTGGCATCCAAAGTCGCGGCTTCCAGCAAGACCGAACTGGAGAAGATCGAATTGCTTGCCGAATATGTTCGCGAGAACATTACTTACCAAGCGATCGAATTTGGTCGCCGCGGTTACGTCATGGAACCTACCAAACAAATTCTCAAGAATAAATTCGGCGACTGCAAAGACCATAGCTTGCTACTGCATGATCTGTTGCTAAGCCAAGGAATCACTGCCCGCCTTGTCCTCGTAAATGCTTCAGGAAAGGTTTACAGCGAATTCCCGTCTCTGGATCAATTTGATCATGTCGTTGTTGTTGCGTCAGGGCCGAGCGGCCCGGTCTTTATTGATTGCACCAACAAGTACGCGCCGCCGCTGGAAAGTGCTACCTGGAACCTTGCAAATAAAGAAGTTTTAGTATTGAACAAAGGGAATTCACGTTTGGTACGTATACCCGAGCCGCAATCGACGGAACTCCAGTTTGCTTCCGAGCAGCAGGCGCAACTGGAAGGTGGATTCGATCTCAAGATTCAGGATGTTGTCGAAATGCGATACGGCATGGCGCACTCGTTTCGAGCTTTCTTTGCCGGCGCACCGGCGGGTACGGAAAAGCGAATGATTCAGTCGATGTTGACGACGGTGGAGCCGCGTATTCAAGTCCAAAAGCTGCGGGTCGTGAATCTTGACCGTGTTAAAGAACCGCTGAAAATTGAGTTGGAGTATCTCCTGCCGCGGGCCGTGAAAGCCGATGCCAACAATAAATCACAGATAGTGCGCAGACCAGGATTGTGGGAAAAGTACTTTTTCTCAGTCGACTATCTGTCAAAACGCCATACCCCCTTTGAATGGGAGAACGCGTTTCAATTTCAATCGATCACTCGAATGAAGTCAGAACCAGGTCGAGCTCTCGTTTCTGAAACCATCGCCCGAAAAGAAACGAATGAGTTTTTTGATTGGGAGCTCAAAACCAGCAGCGATGATAAATCGTTTGAAATCGTCACGAACGCTCGACGAAAGCCGGGGCTTCGTCCGGCTGAAAAGTATTCTCGCTGCTACGAAGAAATGGAAAAATTTGACCAAAACGTCGATGTCGAGTTGAAGGTTCAGTGGAAGTAGCCACGTTGTGAGCTTTCTCATGTTGTCGCGATCACGTTGAAGAGCTTCACGCCGGGAATTCATGAGAAAAAATGGGTTGTGCCTTTTCTTGCCAGAGGTGCCTTGACCACATCCTGTCGAAGGCGAATTCCAAATGTCGGACGATTCGATGGGAGGAAAAAATATCATGGCTGCGCACTTGGCGACCTAATCGCTCTCTCAGCGATTGCAATTTCCAGCGTTGTGTTGCCAGCGCGAAAACGATCTCTTCATACTCCTTTAAATTCTTGGCGATCAACTCCTGAAATCCCAACTCTTGAAGGAGACTCGATGCCACTCGCGATACGAAAGTCGCACCAATCAGCGTCACCATCGGTACACCTAATCGCAAAGCATCGCTCGCGGTTGTATGCGCACAAACCGGATACGTATCGAGAACTAGATCAGCCAAGACTTGACGTGCGAGATGAATGAGCGAGGGTTGCGGCTTTGAAAATATTAATCGATCGGCATCGACGCCGCGGATGCTTGCCTCACGCTGTAGGTTCTTCGTTGCCGTAGGGTTGTTATCGATCAACCAGAGAACACTTTCTGGAATTTCGCGCAGAAGGCGAGCCCATACGTCGAACACGGTTGGCGTAATTTTGTAAGGATTGCACCATGAGCCAAAGACGAAAGCGTTTTCGGGCAAATGGTATTGTGAGCGCGTCGGGCGATCGGAAGCAAGCTCCATTTGTCCATCGTTAGGCTGGTAACAAACAGGGAGGGCGACGCGCTGTTCCGTAAAATACCTCTGATCCGCGGCTGGTACGATCCAATCATCGACCAAGATGTAGTCAATAAAGTCTGCCCCCATCGTACCCGGAAAGCCGAGATAGTTCACTTGAATTGGAGCTGGTCGCTGCGCCATGATCTCGGGCCGGCAGCCACGCGTGTAACCTTTCAAGTCGACCAAAATCTGGATTTCGTCTTCTTGAATACGCTGCGCCGCCGCACGATGCGACAGGTTCGTTAGATCGACAAACGCATCGCATCCGCTTTGGATACGCTGTGCCACCGAGCTTTGATCGGTTTTACCAATCGAATATCCAAAGATTTCGAAACGGTCGCGGCAATGATGCTTGAACAATTCAGCGACCAAGTAAGACGTTGCATGGGCGTAAAAATCGGCCGACAGATAGCCGACGCGGATCTTGTTTCGGGAATGCAAGCGAACTCTTGAATGATCGCTGAACGGCCGGATCTTTTCGAATTTACGCCGAGTCCAGGTACGAGCGCATCGTTGCTGCAGGGCGGCTGAGGTTTCAATCGGCAGTGTGAGAAATGCAAATGGCGGTACCGAAATTTTCGATTGATCAAAATCCTGCGAGGCGACTTGCGCAACGATCTTTTGCGACAAATCATCGAGTCCGTTCCAGTCGCAAGCATGCTGCTTGGCATAGATCAATGCGATATCGGCTGACTGGGGCTTGATCGAATTGGTTTGTTCGAACGCCTGAATGGCTTCAGTGTACATGCCGAGCTCGACCCAAGCTTTGCCGAGATTCTCGTATGCTTCGGCGTAGCTTGGTCGGAGCTGAATCGCCCTGTAAAACGATTGTACGCTCCGTTCGAAAGCCCCTAATTCCATCAAGGCTATCCCAAGATTGTTGTAGGCTTCTGGGAAATCGCTTCGGCGACCGAGAAATTGCTCGAAGTTTGCAATGGCCCCCGATAGGTCTCCCGTACTGCGGAGGGTGTTTCCCAAGTTGAAATAGAACATGGCATAATCTGGGTTTATGGTGATCGCCCGCCGATAGGCTTCGATCGCCGTCGCAAAATCACCCAATTGATGAAGAGCATTCCCGGCATTGTTATAAGCTTCGGCGAAATCTGGCTCGAGGCGAATCGCTTGGCGGGCAGCGTTCAACGCTTCGTCAACGCGCAACTGTTCGTGGAGGATCGAACTGAGGTTGCTATAGAACTCAGCGCGATGCGGTTCGATTCGAATCGCCTCTTGGATCATCTCGATGGCTTGATCTGGCTTTTTGATCTCGGAAGCGAGGATGCCGAGAAAATGAAGAATCTGAGCATGCTGAGGATGGCGTCGTAGGAGATCGTGATAGATTGCTTCGGCGTCCGCCAACATGCCAGCGCGATGCAACGACACGGCTCGCTCGAGAAGCGTTTGATCATTCTCCATGGAGGCTATCTGTTGCTGCAGAAGTGCATTGGACCGAAACTTACTTGAAAGCGTCACGCCGCCGCGTTGTTCGATTCACGTTGACTGGGGGGCCGAGCCTTGAAGTCCGCTCATTTCTAGGCGGGACCCCGGAAGCGAGCGAGTTCGTGGTGAAGTTCTGCGAATAGCGTCCTTTCTTGACCGATAAATGTAACAAGTTGGTCGAAGCTGCGGCATCATTCCCACGTTTTTCCGCGGGTGATTCCTTGCGTAGCTCGAATCTTCTTGGCAACCATACGGGTTGCTTGGATTGTTCAAAAACTTGATGACGTTATTCTGTAAGACGCTGCCAAGCCCGAGGATCGAACCTGGAAGCTCTTGGCACGCGGGACGATTCTCGCCTTCATTTTTTGGGATTTCCGCGTTCACTGCGATAATCCACCCATTTCGAAAAGCTTTTGAACGAACGTAAAGTTTTATGGATTCTCAAACTTCGGCCATATGGCTGCTGGCCGGCTATGGCATGGCCATCGTCTGCGCTAGCGTACTAGGTGGTTGGTTGCCACGCTGGTTTCGGATCTCGCACACACGGCTGCAGATTCTTATCAGCTTTGTCGGCGGGTTGATGATCGGGATCGCAATCTTTCATATGTTGCCCCATTCGCTTCATGGTATGGGGGCAGCGAGTATCAACCAAATCTGTTGGGCAATTATGCTTGGCATGCTGTTGATGTTTTTTCTCCTCCGTTTCTTCCACTTCCATCAACATACGGTTGATGAAGAACTTGATCCGGAATCTCCGCACCATCAAGACCACGACCACGCGCATAACGATCACGATTGCGGGCATCACGCCCATGGTCACCATGCGCATCCGCTGAACTCGATGAGCTGGCTAGGCATGTTGCTGGGGCTTGGTATTCACACTTTTCTCGATGGAGTTGCGCTAGCGTCAACGGTCCAGGTCGAAGTCGGGCACGCGCACGGCGCAATCGGCCTGGCGGGGTTCGGTGTCTTTTTGGCAGTGCTCCTTCACAAACCGCTCGATGCCATGTCTTTGGCATCTTTGATGCGAGCCCAAGGGGCTTCATCGTTGAAGACGACCCTAGTGAATTTTGGTTTTTCCTGCTTGGTTCCGTGTGGAGCATTGGCGGTGGTTCTATTCGGCACACAAACGACCGAGCTTGGGCGATCGGTCGCCGGACTTGGCTTGGCCTTTTCGGCAGGGGTATTCTTGTGCATCGCGTTATCCGACCTGTTACCGGAAATGGAATTTCATTCGCATCATCGATTGCCCTTGAGTATCTCTCTTTTGTCTGGTGTAGCGGTGGCGTGGGGAATTGGATTTCTCGAGCCAGCCCATCTCCACGAAGTTGACTCGCATGGCCAACATCATGACCATACGCACGGTCATGATCACGGCCATAGTCAATCCAACGTCAATCGGGAAACGTTTGCGAGTCGTTTGGATGCGATCCGCAGCGGTCAAAAAACGGAGCTCGATTGGAGTGAGTCGATTTCGCGTGAAGAGTTTCGTCAAATCGCAACCCTTCAGAAGCTTGAGTCGTTGAAGCTATCCGCAACCAGTATTCGCGATGAAGAAGCCGATGTGCTTACGTCGCTCAAGCACTTGAAAAAATTGCATCTTGAGAAAGCGAACATCAGCGACAAGCTTGCGCTAGCGATTGGTTCGCTTGAAAAACTGGAGTCGATCAACCTTCCGAATGCTCGCTTGACGGATTCAGGGATCGACGCGTGGGCCAAGCTTCCCAATCTCATTTTGCTTCGGATTGGGAGTCCGAATTTGACCGATGAAGCACTGAAAACGATGAGTCAAATGAAGCGACTACGTTTTCTCCATTTGGTAAACGTGTCGATCACCGACGCTGGCTTGACACATCTTTCGGGGATGGAGCAACTGGAATCGCTCTATCTTGACGGCGGCCAGGCTACCGACGAGGGGCTCACGAAGCTTCTTAAACAGCTTCCCACGCTTCACTTTCACCGCGACCAACAGCATCTCCCGAACGACCCTCTCGACGACAAACACGCGTCGTAAAACCAAAGTCGGGCTTTCGGAGACAGGTGAAGTGCGTCCTTTCGTCCATTCTTGGATGGCTTCGACGAGGCAAAAACCGTCCATTTCCAGGGAGAATGATGCAGCTTTGCGGGAAAGCCGGACGTTTAGCGAACCTGAAAGCCTCCCGTCTGCTTCCTAAATTTGGCTTAGCCAATCTTTCGATCCGGTGTAAAATCGACCTTTTCAATTCTCAACCCCTTTAGCCAGCTTGTTTTATGTCTGCTCCGAATGGTTCGTCTGCTCCTCGAACAATGTTTGAAAAGATCTGGGATCATCATGTGGTCCTTAGCGAAGCCGGGAAGCAAACCATCCTCTATGTCGATCTTCAGCTTGTCCATGAAGTGACAAGTGCCCAGGCGTTCGAAGGTTTGCGAATCGCTGGACGAACTGTCCGCCGTCCCGAACGAACGATTGCTACGCCGGACCATAACGTGCCAACGAACAACCGTTCGCTTCCGATTGCCGACCCCATTGCGCGGCAACAAGTCGATACTTTGCGCAACAACTGCAAAGAGTTTGGCATCAGGCTCTACGATCTCAACGATGTGAACCAAGGGATCGTCCATATCATCGGACCAGAACTCGGATACACCCAACCGGGAATGACGATCGTCTGCGGCGATAGCCACACTGCGACGCATGGAGCATTCGGCGCGTTGGCTTTTGGGATCGGAACCAGCGAAGTCGAACATGTCCTCGCCACGCAGACCTTGCTTCAGTATCGTCCCAAGACGTATGAGTTGCGAGTCGATGGCGAACTCGCCCATGGTGTCACGGCCAAAGACTTGATTCTCTATCTGATCGGCAAACTAACGACTTCGGGAGGCACAGGCTATGTCTTGGAGTATACCGGCGAAGTTGTTCGCAAGTTGTCGATGGAAGAACGAATGACCGTTTGCAACATGTCGATCGAAGCTGGTGCTCGAGCTGGGATGATTGCTCCGGATCAAATCACATTCGACTATCTCAAGGGCCGCCAGCATGCTCCCAAAGACTACGACGCGGCCGTTGCGAAATGGAAGCATTTTGTTTCCGATCCGGGGGCGAAGTACGACAAAGTCGACATTTATCGCGGGCAAGATATTGAACCGCAGGTGACTTGGGGCACCAATCCAGGACAAGTCACCTCTGTCAATTCTCCCGTTCCAACACCGACCGATTTTGCTGACGACACCGAACGCAAATCAACGGCTGGAGCGCTCGAGTACATGGGTTTAAAGGCCGGAGTCAAACTCACCGAGGTTGGTATCGACCGAGTATTCATTGGTTCTTGTACCAATGCTCGGATCGAAGACTTACGAGCCGCTGCCAAAGTCGTTCAAGGTTATCGTGTTAGTGATCGCGTCAATGCGATGGTGGTTCCAGGGAGTGGAGCCGTCAAACGACAGGCGGAACAAGAGGGACTCGATCGCGTCTTCAAAGAGGCGGGTTTCGATTGGCGAGAAGCGGGCTGTAGCATGTGTCTGGCGATGAATCCTGACCGGCTTGAGCCAGGCGAACGATGTGCGTCGACTTCGAATCGCAACTTTGAAGGCCGACAAGGCAAAGGGGGGCGAACGCACTTGGTATCGCCCGCCATGGCCGCCGCCGCTGCTATCGAAGGTCACTTTGTCGACATCCGCGATTGGACTTACAAAGCCTGATCCGATGTCAAATAAGTCTTGGCCTCTTCCGTCCTGAAAACTGAACACTCAACACTAAACAATCTTCCCATGCAATCTTTCACGAAACATACCGGCGTAGTCACTGCGATGGACCGATCGAATGTCGATACGGACCAGATCATTCCCAAGCAATTTCTGAAGCGCATCGAGCGATCCGGCTTTGGTCAATTCTTGTTTTTTGATTGGCGGTTTCACGAGAATGGCGATCCGAACGCGGAGTTTGAACTCAATCTTCCCCGCAATGCCAATACGAGCGTCTTGATTGCACGCCGCAATTTTGGAAGCGGTTCGTCGCGAGAACATGCCGTTTGGGCGATTGATGACTATGGTATTCGCTGCGTTATTGCCCCGTCGTTCGCCGATATTTTCTACAGCAATTGTTTCAAGAACGGAACGCTTCCGATCACTCTTTCGGAAGAGCAAGTCGAAGAACTCTTCAAGCGACACGCGACCTATTCGCCGTATCAGCTGACAATCGATCTTGAAAAGCAACTCGTCACCGATGATAAGGGATTCGAAGCGTCGTTCACCATCGAACCATTCCGGCGTCATTGCCTGCTCAACGGTCTCGACGACATCGCATTAACGCTCGAGAACGTCGATAAAATTACGGCGTATGAAAAGAAAATGCAGCTCGTTTGAGCAAGAATCCATCCCACTTCACTCCCGTGAATTCCATCGTAAATCTTGAGCAATTTTGTCCGCCGTGGTATCTGCGGAATGGGCACGTTCAAACGATAATCACGGGCTTCTATAAGCCCAAGCCAAAGCTTCCCGTACCGATTGCACATCAAATTCCGATGTGCGATCCACGGCACAGTTTTTACGTATTTGAGAACCAGCCGAGCCAGTCTCATCCAGGCTTCGAAGATTCAGCCGTTCTCCTATTGCATGGCATGGGGTCATCCCATGCGGGAACTTATATGACATCCATGGCCAAGCTTTTGCTGGAGCGCGGCGTTCGGGTTTTTCGCGCAGACCTTCCCGGGGCGGGTCCTTCGGCGCATTTGTCGCCGATGCCTCCGCATGGAGCCTGTTACAACGAAATTTGGCAGGCCCTTCTCTTTTTGCGGGACAATTTGGGGATTCGACGATGGCGGTTGTCCGGGGTTTCACTAGGCGGAAATATTCTATTAAAGATGCTCGCCGAGAAAGCCGCCTTGATGGATTCAGGCAATGCGAAAGGGGAATTGCGCATTGAACGAGCTGTCTCCGTGGCTCCGCCGATTCATTTGTCCAATTGCTCCACCCATATGGAACGTGGTCTTCATCGACTCTATGCCAATTATTTTATGCGATCTCTTCGAACGCAGGCGAAGTACCGAGCCAACCTTTGGCCAAGTTGGAAAGAGCGACTTGAGCATGCATCGTATGCAACGATTCGACAATTTGACGAAACGGTAACCGCACCGCTTTCAGGCTTTAGCGGGGCTGAAGACTATTATGCAAAAGGTTCGTCGGCTGATGTTTTAAAACAAATTCATGTCCCGACCGTCATCTTGATCGACGATCATGATCCGATTGTGCCGTCGTCCATGTTTCGAAGTGTCGAGTTTTCAGCATCCACGGAGCTCAAGGTTACTCGGCACGGCGGACACGTTGGCTATCTACACCATAGCCAAATTCCAGATTCGCATCTCACAGTCTCTAAGCGGAGGCGATTAAATCGATGGTCGGATGCTTGGATTATCGATGAGCTCTTGCGATAAAGATCCATCGGATTCACTTTTTTTTATTCGCCTCGAGTACGCTTCGACTTCAACCACCCAATTTACTTTATGCCCCAGATTACAATCCAAGATCTGACGATTAGCTACCGTGGCCCAGAACTATTGTCTGGCGTTTCCTGTCGGATTGAGCCTGGCGAAAGGATAGGCCTCCTCGGACGCAACGGCAGCGGCAAAACAACGCTCATGCGATTGATCTCTGGGGCGGAACAACCCGACGGTGGGAAGATCGAGCTCAACCAAGGGACTCGCATTGCCATTCTGCCGCAGGATGTTCCAGCGTCCGTCCAAGGAAAGGTGGCTGATGTTATCGCTCAAGGGCTGCCAGCCTCGCTGGCTGACGTCGAGAATCACTGGAAAGGCGACCAGCTGGTCGAACGGACTCTCTCTCGGATGGCGCTCGATGGGGAAGTGGACTTTCTTAGTCTTTCGACCGGGATGAAACGACGCGTTCTGCTTGGTCAAGCAATTGTTGGCGAGCCCGATGTCCTGCTCCTCGATGAACCAACGAATCATCTCGATATCGATGCGATTCAATGGTTAGAGGGTTTCTTGAATTCGCTTCCATCGACCTTGATCTTTGTCACGCACGACCGGGCATTTCTTACGCGGCTTGCGCAGCGAATTCTTGAAATCGATCGCGGTAAACTCTTCGACTGGGTCTGCGACTATCCGACATTTTTAATTCGAAAAGAACAAGCTTTGCTTGCCGAAGACAAGCAAAACGCACTCTTCGATAAGCGTTTAGCGGAAGAAGAAGTTTGGATTCGAACAGGAGTCAAAGCACGACGAACGCGCAATGAAGGCCGTGTCCGCGCACTCGAAGCGATGCGCAATGAACGTGCAAAACGCCGGAAAGTCGATGGGAATGTTCGGCTTCAAATGGATTCAGGCGAGCGCAGTGGCATGCTCGTGTGTAATCTACAGGCGGCGTCATTCGGATATGATAACCGCATCGTTGTTCCACAGCTCGATTTGACCATCATGCGCGGCGATAAGATCGGGATCATTGGTCGCAACGGCAGTGGTAAATCCACTTTGCTTAAAGGTCTCCTTGGCGAGTTAAAGCCCATCGAAGGCCAAGTCAAACTCGGAACCAAGCTCGAAATCGCCTACTTCGATCAAACACGCGATATTCTCGATTTAGATAAGACCGCCGAACAGAATGTTAGCCCTGATAAATCGACGGTCTTTATTGGCGGAAAATCTCGCCATATTATGGGCTATCTCCAGGACTTTCTTTTTACGCCAGAACAGATTCGTTCTCCGATCCGAAACTTCTCGGGTGGACAACGCAATCGTTTACTTCTTGCCAAACTATTTGCTCGTTCCGCCAATCTTCTGGTAATGGATGAACCGACGAATGATTTGGATACCGAGACGCTTGAGTTGCTCGAAGAACGTTTGGTTGAGTATGACGGAACGACACTTATCGTGAGTCACGACCGCGCATTCTTGAATAACGTCGTTACCAGCACCATCGTTTTCGAATCCGAAGGGATCAAAGAGTATGTTGGCGGATATGACGATTGGGTGCGGCAACGTTCTGTGAAGGAGCCAACTGCGAACGGAAACGCCAATGCTGGACCTCGACATCGGAATCTAAGCGGTGAGAAGAACACGACCGAGCGAGAAACGACTGCCAAGGGGCCCAAAAAGTTAAATTTCAAGGAAAAGAAAGAACTTGATAAGTTACCTAGCTTGATCGAAAAATACGAATCAGAACAAACAGAGCTCCATGCCCGCATGGTGGAGCCTGAATATTTTAAACAGGCTACTTCGGTAATCACTCAAGACAGCAACCGACTTTCTGAGCTGGAAGACTTGCTTGTCAGCGCTTATGCCAGGTTGGAAGAGTTGATGGTTCGCGTTGACTAGAGCAATTCTTGAATAGGTGTAGCGAGTCAATTCCAAATGGTTGCGGTGCCGCGCGAGCAGCCCAGCACATTCGAAGGTCGGATTTGCCAGGCCGGACGAGCCTTCGGCAAGCGGCAATACACCCGGCTGCTTGCGCAGCTCGGCTACAATCGCGTTGAAAAAACGCTACACCCACGTGAGAACTGCTCTAGAGGACAGCCTTGATTGAGGCGAATGCCAGCAACCCGTGCTTTTGACTTTGACGATCGTAACGATTGAGGGGGTTGTGATGAAGTGTTTTTCTCTTTTCTTGCGTGATCGATGACCGGCTTCACGCTCAGCAGTCGATTGAGAAATAAGCTTCGCTACTGGCTCGTCGCGGACTCGAGCCTTGTTTTCTTCGATCTGGATGGCATCGGTTATGCTTCTCAAGCTTCAGCTACAGCTTAGTCGGATACTTCAAGAAGAAGATGGCCCAACCGCCGTTGAATACGCTGTGATGCTATCGCTAATCATTGGCGTTTGCATTGCCAGTATTCAGGTCCTTTCCTCGGCCACTCGATCATCTTTTGATAACTCAGCTCAAGCCATTAGCGCTTCGATGAGCCCTTGATCGTCGAAAAAGCACTCTGCTAGGCTGTCGCACCCACAAGCTTGAGATGATCGGGCCAAACAAACTGCTGGAAATCTTCGTCAAGCAAATCAAGCGTTTCATTGACGTTGAGATTGCCTTTGACGATTCGGGCAGAATTGAGAAGATAGAGACCAGGCTGACTGAGGACAGCTGGCGGACGTTTCTCCGAATAATTTAAAGTTGGAATGGCCATCACGTATTTGGCTCGCGCCGTTTGGATGGCGGTGACAGAATCTCGACGAAACTCCGGATACATCTTTTCAAGCGTGGACAAACATCGTTCGTGGATGACTTCATCCGGTTCACTTAATCTTGGATCGTCGGACAGGACATACTGGGGGAGATACACGAGATAGTGTCCACCGAGCTTTTCCGGCTTTACGATCGATCCCATCTCGATAATCCCGGTCAGCGGTACCCATCGATCCAAAATATTCGTAACGTAGAAGCCTCCAAGTTCTTTCTTGAGCAAAAGTGAGGTGCAGACGACGCCAAGGTACTCGGTGGCCTTCATGCGATCTCGCTCTTCCGAATTCAATTCATGACAAGCGGACGCGATGCTTGGGAGTGGCAGTGTCATGACAACACGATCAAAGGACGCCAGTTTTTCTTGGCCAGCAGCGCCGTAAGTAATACAAATCGATGAGCTACTTCCACTTTGGGACTCCATTCGATGCACGGGTGCACTGCATTCGATTGTGACGCCTCTGGAGACTAGCCACTCCTTCAACGCATTCAAGATCCGACGATAACCGCCCGAAACGTAACCAAACATTTCACGCTTCATACCGCTTCGGCGGGCTTTGTACATACGATCAATGTAAGCCCAGATAAAACCGGCTGAAGTTCGAGTATAGGCCTCGCCGAGCTTCGATTTCAGCAGTGGAAGCCAGATTTTATTGAAGGTCGAAGTTCCGCTCCATCGCTTCAACCATTGCTCAACGTGCAATCCTTCCATCGCGCGCCAATCGCGTATCTTGGAGCCCATGAATATCGTGCTTCCTAGCCGAAATTTTTGGTACAAGTTCAGCGGTGGAAACTTGAGAAAATCTAACGAACTGGAGAGAGAGTAGAGCTTGCCTTCGGAGAAAAATCCGGAGCGGGTTTGAACCCATTCGATCTCGGAATCCAAGTTGAGCTCTGTCAGAAGATCTCTCAGCCGCGAATCGCTTAGCGAGACAACGTGATAAAATTTATCCCATTCGACATCACCTAAACGCCAGGCAGCGGTCAGCCCGCCCAGTTCGGGGGCTGCTTCTAAAATAGTCACTTTCTGACCTCGCTGCACGAGCTTCAGGGCAGCGGCTAAACCCATCATCCCGCCGCCAACAATTGCCCAATGAGACTGTGGAGTTTTTGGAGTGTGTTCGTGCATTCGATTCAACTTGGCATTAACTGGAAAATTGCATGGCAGCTTGCATGCCATCCCAACTTTGTCGAAGGATGGTCTCCACGCCGGGTTTGTAATCGAAAACCTCGACCGAGACCCAACCGTGATAATCGATTTCTTGGAGGGCAGCGAAAATCGGTCTTTGATCGACGTCACCCATCCCCGGTCCCAACAAATTTGGGTCGTTGGCGTGGAAATGGATCATGTGCTTTCGATTGTCGCGAATGATTTTGTCGATCGGTTGACCTTCGCTGCTCATCGCCTTGATATCTAAGTGTAGTTGAACATTTTCAGATTTCAGCATCTCAATCAGCTCAATTGCCTGAGAAGCATGATTTAGAAAATTTCCCTCGGTCGGACCGAGCGGTTCCAAAGCGATTTTGATCGCATGAGATTCCAAAAGTGGAATAATAGGTCGCAATGTTTCAGCGGCGTTTTCCATAGCTTTTTGATGCGTCATGTTCTCGGGAAAATTTCGCTGCAATGGAGACCCAAGAACCATAATGCTTCCGCCGAGGTCAGAACATAGCTCGATTAGTAGTTTGAAGTAGTCGGTGGTCTTTCGGCGAACGGACTGATTTTCCGTCGTCAAATGGAAGCCTTGCGTCTTTGCAAGCAGCCAATGAAGGCCCAAGATCTCCATCCCCTGGTCGGCAACGGCCTGGCGATATTCGGAACGCCGTTCCGTGGTAATCTCATTGACATACGTTCCGAGAGTGAACGGGGCCACCTCGACTCCGGTGTAACCAATCGAATGAGCCAACTCGAGGCCTTGACTCCACGGCCATTCACCAAAAATTTCATTGCAGATTGCGAACTTCATAGACTCTTTAACGATAAAAGATGGAACGGGGGCGAGCGGTTACCATTACATCATATCATGATTGACGTGGTATGAAATTGTCAGGTTTAGGGGACGCTAAAGTAGCCGCGGTCCAAGCCGCATTTTTATCGTTTGGAAAAAAAGCTTCAGCCACTTTCAACGCGAGCAACTTGTTTTGGCAAGACGCCACTCAGGTGTCGCGTCGGCATTTCTCAAATCCTCGATGGTTGTCGATCGACTACAAACTCAATAACCGCTCGAGGCAAAGAATCGGAAAACGACTTACGCGTTGAAGATGAACTGCTTCTTGCATCGATGGAACAAAGACGATTGCTTCGGTGAATGGAATCATTGCCAAATGCAGGTCGCCAGGTACTCGCCATTCACGCTCTGATTCCCACGAGTTTTCGTCGTTATTCTTGGAAAGGTTTGATCGAGAACTGCCAAGGATTTGGAAAAACGGCTGTTCCGTTACGTCGAGCTGAGCCCATTGATCTTTATCACCGTAAATCACTGGGCGGCCTCCAAGCCGTTCAATAGTGCGAACTGGAATACATATCCCGTAGGGTTCCCAATCCCATCGTCCTAAGTGAGGGCGAAATTTTCGACGGGACAGTAGTTCCAAAAGCGGCACCTTGGCGAAGCTGACACTGGGATGTTGCCCTCGCTTTAAATGGTCGGTCGCAAGGAGTCGCTGTTGCGTGAGGATTCGAATCAACGTGTCCATCGGAGAAGTCGACGCGTCCTGCATGCCGATTAAACTCTCTAAGTAGCCGAGTTGGGATTGATCGGGCCAAGGACCACACGGAGCCCGTGTGCAATGGGTGAGATATCCCGCACCGTCTTCGTCGCAGTGTAGGGCTTGTGGGATTTGGTACATAATGGGGACGTGCGGTTGAACGGTGATTCCGCTCGACGGACCCGAATCAACCTTCGCATTCGTTTCGAGAAACGGGTTGAACGCTTGCTGATTTGCAACTGTCCGATAGCGAATCCGAAACACAGCACCGCATTCGAGCAACGCATCCCGTGCCGCCGCACGCTTCGAATCTTCGTGCTTTGATCGGCTTTGATTGGCTTCGATCGAACGTTCCGTATCAAGGAACACGGATCCCTTTGGAAAGCGATCATCATTCAACCGCCGATGAATCAGTTCAAAGGTCTTGCTGCCGATTCGCACCTCCAAGACGTAGACTCGATCAGGAATCGCGATGAGAGCTCGATCGATCCATGGAGTGGACGCAGAGCCGGATTCGTTACGGGAAGGGGAAACGAGGGTTTTGGTAAGAACCCCAAGTCGCTTGGCTGCCTGAATCAGGTACGGACCAAGCGGCGTTTCGAGAGAAGCGACGAGGGTCGCTCCGTGTCGGTGTCCTTCCTTGAGAATCTCCTCTACCGCCGTTCGCAGTTCGACTAGCTGTTCAGGGTGTCGCTGGCCGTGCGAGAGGACAATCGAAAACCAAGGGCGATGACGCTGGTCGGCCTCGGAAAGAATTTCCTCTTGTTCGGGCGAATTGATTCCATCGGCTAACCATTCTTGGACGGTTTGTCTTCGGAGCGTAGGTTTAAACGAGGCATCGAAGGCGTTCCCTACGAAGCGTGGCTCATTTGGCATAGGCCCCTCTCAACGTCTTCAAGATTTGGTATTACGGACGTCCATTGAATTCTACAGGCTGGCAACTTCTCGATACGAAATCGAGGGTGCATTGAGATGGAACCGTCGGACGAATCAAATCGCCGAATTTTCCTGCCAAGCCCCTCAAAAGCAACGATGTTTCAATGCGAAAACCCGGCAAAGAATTGCCGGGTTTTTCAAAATTATCCGAAGCACGAGTTCTAACGATTGGAACGAATCCAGTCGCGAAGACGCGCCTATTCGCGGGGCCGAATGGCACCCGTCAAGCCGCTGTAATCCACTCGATCGTCGTCGTGCCAAAGCGGCTGACCCTTCTCAACGCGTCGGCGAAGAATTTCGATCTTCTCAGGAGAACCAGCAGGGGCGTCGGTCGGAATAAATTGACGATCCACTACCGGATCAAAATCCTCATCGTGACCGTAACGAAGAATGGCTTCGAAGACGTTCTTGCAAACACTACTCATGCGTCTAGTGACTCCAAAACAGTTAGAAACGAAATGATCTCAATAATGACTTGTAACGACCGCAAGAGGCAATTGGTCATCATGACACTTGGCGTTAGTTCTGGGACTACCGCGCCATCCATTACGCGACAAACGTTTGCACGACCCGAAGAAACATGAAGTGAGACTTGGAATGGGTATTGAACCGCGATGGGTCAAAATATGCAAACAACCACGCTACGGCGATGCTAGGATTATTAGCGTTCCCGCCCCTATGTCAAGAAAATTCCGCCATGTTTTTGCGGAATGGAAGACCTGTCTATCGATCGCGATCCGACCCGGTGAAGTTGTCGGATTGAATCCATTAAGACAGCTAAATTTTACGGAGATCCGTTATAGTACTTTTTGTCGATATGCGTCAATTTGTCGAGTTGTAGGACGCACGTTTGTAAAGTTGGTTTCGTTTCCGTTAAGAGAGGATAAAGGAGTCGATCGCCTTTTCCCTTCACGACAATCTCAAGTCCTCAAGATTTAGTCTCGCGTATGGAATCACTTCCACCGGCCATCATCGTTGGTAGCAACACCCAATTTCAACGCCGCTTTCGGCTAACGGCAAGGCGGCGAGGGTTTCATTTAGTTACCCAAGAAATTTTACAAGCCCTCCCGGAAATCGAGTATTTTGCAGGGGGACTTTTGCACCTTTTTCTTCTCCATACGTCCGCCGGGCTTACCATCAACGAGAACGCAGATCCGGATGTTCGCGTCGACATGGAGACTGTTTTCAATCGAATTGTTCCCGAAAATCAAGCTCTGACCCATACCCTTGAGGGTCCCGACGACATGCCAGCTCACGTCAAATCGAGCCTTTTGGGCTGTAGCTTGACGATCCCGATCAGCGACGGCCGACTGGCTTTGGGGACTTGGCAAGGTGTCTATCTTTGCGAACATCGGAACCAAGGCGGTGAACGTTCGTTCGTTGCTACGGTTTTTGGCTGGACAAAGAAGTCATAGTGCCTATCGTTACTTACTGCCGAGCCAAATAGACTGGTTTCCTCCGCTCATGAACGAGTTTCCCGTGCCTCCAATCTCTGTTCCGACCCCCCTTCCCGATATTCAATCCACTGGCGACCGCCGCAACGTTTTCATCGATAAGGTTGGCGTAAAAGGGATTCGCTATCCCATTACGCTTCGCAAGCCTGAATCCGGTACAGGAATTAGATCGTTGCACACAGTGGCCACGGTCAACATGTATGTGGCATTGCCGCATGATCAGAAAGGGACGCACATGTCGCGTTTCCTGGAAGTGCTCAATGAGCATCACGAGACCTTGAGTAGCGATTCACTGAGCGACGTCTGTCGATCGATGAAGGATCGTTTAAAAGCGGAAGAGGTCCATCTGGAACTGGCCTTTCCCTACTTCATCGATAAGAAAGCACCTGTTTCCGGGCAGAGCGGCAAACTTGACATCGATGTGACTTTTGAAGTCGCGAGCAATGGAACCGACGACTTCATCATGGGGATGAAAGTGCCGGCCACAAGCCTGTGTCCCTGTTCGAAGGAGATCTCTCGCTACGGTGCCCATAATCAACGCTGCGAAATGACCGTTCGCGTCCGACTGGCGCCGGGGATTCATCTATGGATCGAAGAGCTTTTCCAGATGATCGAAAAGTGCGCTTCGACTCAGGTTTTCTCCGTGTTGAAGCGGCCGGACGAAAAATGGGTCACCGAGCGTGCCTACGAGAATCCCAAATTTGTCGAAGATATTGTCCGCGACATGGCCGTGACGTTGAATAACGATGAACGCATCGTGTGGTATCAGTGTTTCTCCGAGAATTTCGAGTCGATCCACAACCACAACGCCTACGCCTTCATCGAACGTGACAAGCGGTTGGAATAATCGTTGCGACCCCTACATTGCAATTTCTTTCTCTGAAATGCAGGTTTTGCCCAAGGGGTAGTTTATGCCGAGTCGTCAAGGATAAGCCAAGGTTTCACAAGCACCCCCTTTCTTGTGAATCCTATGAATATCCGTCGAAGTCTCTGCCACCGAATCGCTTCTTGGCTTACCTTGCCAAGCCGCATTCGTTTAGCACGACAATTCACTATCGAAAAAAAGTGGCCAGCTGCGATTCTTTTTTATCATCGCGTTGCGAATCACTGCCCCAACGATTGGACGATCTCGAAACGCGGCTTCAAGACGCATCTCGATATGATTGCCAAGTTGGGTAGTTTTGCTTCTTTGAGTGAAATCCAAGCCGAGCAAAGATCGGGAATTCGCGATCATCTTAAGGTCGCCATTACGTTCGACGATGGATATCAAGACAACCTTCAATGGGCGATCCCAGAGCTGCTTCGGCGAAAGATTCCCGTTACCTACTTCGTTTGCACCAATAACGTCGAATATCAGCGACCCTTCGCCCACGACCTTCGATTCCATCGTCATCCGCTTCACGTTAACAAAAAGTCCGAAATACGCGAGCTTGCCGAAGCAGGAATAGAGATCGGCGGTCACACGGCTGAACACGTTGATCTCGGTCAAGATTGGTCACGTCAACGCCTTGAGCTTGAGCTTGTTGACGCTCGAAAGCGATTGCAGGACTGGACTGGGCAGCCAATCAACCACTTCGCATTTCCGTACGGTCATGTTCAGAACATCTCGCAAGCCGCGATCGACATGCTCTACGAAGCCGGATTCCAGTCGTTTTCGAGCGCTTTTGGCGGATGGAATCACCCGGGCGAAGATGATTTTCACCTCCATCGCTTTCACGGAGATCCTTGCACCCCGGCTCTTCGGAACTGGCTGACGCTCGATCCTCGAAAAATCAATCTCCACAAAAATTGGGTTTACTCGAAACCTCAGCTTGGCGATGTTCACACCGCTGAAAACGTTCATTCGACGTACGCGTTCCCCGCCAACGATTCAAACCCTTTCGGCTCATTAATGAGCATTGAGCACTAATGTCTGTTGCAACTCTGTTGGCGCCAAATTCCAACGCGCTTGATCAGCAAACTCCCATTGCGACCAATACGACCCCGTTGCGCGTTGCCTTTATCATTACGAGCATGCCGGTGGGCGGAGCAGAAATGCTGCTCGTGAATCTCATTCGGGGCATGGATCGTACCCGTTTCGAACCTGAGATCATTTGTCTTAAGGAACTTGGTCCGCTCGGTGAAACCATGTCGGCTGAAATACCTGTGTCGCATTCGTTGCTTCGTGGGAAATTCGATCTCGCCATCCTTCCAAAGTTGGTTCGCCGTCTTCGATCGCGTCGAATTGGTGCCGTGATTACCGTCGGAGCCGGAGACAAAATGTTTTGGGGAAGACTGGCAGCCAAACTCGCGGGCGTCCCCGTTGTTGGCTCGGCATTGCATTCGACCGGTTGGCCCGACGGCGTTGGAAAGCTCAATCGGATGCTGACAAGAATCACCGACACCTTTATCGCCGTGGCCGACTCGCACGGAAAGTTCATGGTTGATTTTGAGCGTTTTCCTGCCAGTAAAGTCAATGTTATTCGCAACGGAATTGACACGGAACGATTTGTGCCTAATTCAGCCGCACGCGACGAAATCCGCTCTGAGTTGAAGCTATTTGAAAATACGCCGCTGGTTGGAATCGTCGCTGCCTTACGACCGGAGAAGAATCATTCAATGTTTGTCGATATCGCTGCTTGCACGATCGAAAAACTTCGGAATGCCCACTTCTTAATTATTGGTGATGGCCCTGAACGTGCCAGTATCGAGGCCGAGATCGCATCGAAAGGTCTTGAGAAGAAGATACACTTACTCGGATCACGGTCTGATACACCCCGCTTGCTCGCCGCTCTCGATTGCTTCTTGCTGACCAGCCACAATGAAGCAAACCCGGTCTCTATCCTCGAAGCCTTAGCGTGTTGCGTCCCCGTGGTTAGTACCCGCGTGGGTTCGATTGCTGAGACGGTTATCGATGGAGAAACAGGTTACACGGTTGAGCCAGGCGACGCAGAACAAGCAACGCGACGAGTGCTCCAAATTCTCTTGGATACACGCCACGCGGAACAACTAGGCAGAAATGGGCGGGAACTCGTTGAGCGTACCGGCTCGCTCGACTCCATGGTCAGTGGCTACCAAGAATTGATCGAGAAGCTCTATGCTTTAAAGCAAAGCAGACGCTAGACAATCTCTTGATTAGGTACCACGTTTTGCGATCCAGTGTAGCCGTGCTGTGAACGCAGCCGAGCGCACTTTTGCAGCTACATGAGCGATTGCAATCGCGTCGACTTTTTTCACGGCTGCGCGCAAAGTTGGGATGATCTATTCCAATGGGTTCGGTTCACCACGCAGCACCTTACGAAGTGCTTCGAAAATGGGACGATCGGACTCTTCTTGTTTTGGTTGCTCGTCTTGAGCCCCAGGTTTTGTGTCAGGCAAGATGTCGCCGTCAGACGATTCCTTGTTACTGATTGCTTTCTTCTCGTGTCGAGCTTCATTCAATCGACGAAATACTTCGATGGCCACAGCAATGGCTTCGTCGGCGCCGCCCCCTGCGAGCTCTTCCAGAGTCCCAATGGACGCGGCTGTCTTCGGGTCTTCGTCGGAAAGTCGTTCTCGGATCTGCCCCAGGATATTAGCCCCTTCACTTCGCATGGCTGTCCAATCGACACGTGGTTCGTCGAGGTTCCCACGAATGGGCAAGGTGATAGTCGGAACTCCCAAAGCACGCACCTCTTCCCGACGGGCCAATTGCTCGATCGGAATAGGGATTTCCAGCGCGAGATCCAACTTCCGATCGACTAACCCGACAGATCCCGAAGAGGTCACTTGTAAACGTGAATCAATTCTTGGCAGACCCAGTTCCAGGCCGCGATGCGACACACGTTGATCGGCAACTTGAATCTCCAGAGTCGAACCGTCAACAACGACGAATTCATGAGCGGCAGCTTGACCGCGAAGTGTCGCAATGAAATTGAGAACCTCCAAAACCTTGATATCCGACGGCCCACTTCGAACTTCGTGAAAGCT
The DNA here is from genome assembly GCA_031411055.1 of Pirellulaceae bacterium. GTDB lineage: Bacteria > Planctomycetota > Planctomycetia > Pirellulales > Pirellulaceae > JAIYDQ01. The sequence continues at coordinate 10,717 of JANOAI010000615.1, read as the reverse complement.
TATCGCAGCCAATCCATGCGAGTTTTGTGGTTCTGCGAGTGGGACTTCGATTTTTCCTGTTTTGAACGAAATGCTTCCATCAAACCAAGCGGACTTAGCAAGCAATGGGACGGCCCGGTCCAATCCGAGCTGAATCAGCTCGGGTGTGAGTTTCACGTGGTCAAGGATGGTCGTGGGTGCGACATCCAGCCTTGGGTTTTCCTTGAGTGCGCGATATGTAACATGAAGATCGAAAGGGGGAACAACGACTAACTCCTCAGAAATACTCGGTTGCTCCTTCTTAATTACTCGAACCGACGCGGACTTGAGAAGAATATCGATGTCGATCGTTGGCGGGGCACTGTTTCGACTCTCGGAATTGTTTGGGGAACCCTTCAATGCGTCCGTGAGTCGCTCGAGATTGGATCCATCGGTCAACAACTCGATATCCAGCTTGGACTCGTCAATCACCAATTGCCCCAACTGCCGACCGCTCAACAGACTGGACAATAGCCCGCGATCATTTCGGATTTCCCGAATGCTGAGCAGGTGTTGGCCCTGGCTGTCGCTTAGTTCAATTCCACGTAAAGAAGTTGGCGAAAACCAGCCTAACCTGACGGCCTCGACGGACAATTTAAAGTCGCCAGCTTCAAAACGCTTGAGCAGTGGTTCGTAAACCCATTTCGAACCGACTACGGTGGGAAGAACGCCAATCACAGCGAACAGCACAGCTATGACAATTAAGGCCCATCGACTCCAAGACAATTTTGCTGACATGCACTACATTGTAGCGAATTGTGAACGCCTTCGTCTGTCGTTCCTTGAATGCGTCCCTGGAGTTTATCTTGACCTTAAAAAATCGATCTATTGTCGTAACCGGCGGCGCGACCGGAATTGGCTTGGGAATTGCCAAAGCGTTCGTCGAAGCAGGTGCTAAAGTCGCGATTGGGGGCCGCAGGATGGATGCAATTCAGGCCGCCATTCAGTCAGTGGGGGCTCCGGATCGGATGTTTGGAAACGTGCTCGACGTTTCCAACCGCGAGCAAGTAGCCGAATTCTTCGCTTGGTCCGAAAAGACCATCGGCGAAACTGAGATTCTCGTCCAAGCCGCCGGTATCAATATTCGAAATCGAACCATTGGCGAGATGAATCCCGAAGACTGGGATCGAGTTTTAGCAATTAACGCGACCGGAGCCTACAACTGCTTGCACGCCGTTTTGCCAAAAATGCGAGCCAAAAAGACGGGCTTGATCATCAACGTTTCCAGTATCGCAGGTAAACGAGCGATCTCGCTAGGTGGCGTTGCGTACTGTGCGAGCAAGTTTGCGATGACGGCGATGGGAACATGCGTTTCTAACGAAGTCGGCAACGAAGGCATTCGCGTTACGAATATTTACCCTGGAGAAGTAAACACCCCGTTGCTCGACCAACGCCCGGTTGCCGTTTCCGAGGAACATAAATCCAAAATCCTCCAACCGGAGGATGTGGCTGCGATGGTCATTGCCTTAGCCAGTCTCCCTCCGCAAGCACACGTTCCGGAAATGATCATTAAACCGGTAACACAAATGTACTACTAAATTTGTCACGCTTACCCGAAATTACGATCCATCGATGATCGCAAGTAAATTCGAAAACAGCGCTCTGCAACACTTGCATCAACTTTATTTACATCACCTTCATTCCCAATATTCAAACTTCCGAAATCATTTAATGGCAAACACAATCAATGCAAGTGTCTTCATTCGCCCCGAATCCAGCGAACTCCGGTTCCTGCCGGAGGGTCCGTATCCGCTTGGTGATAATCGTTTCTCATGGGTGGCCATTCAACACGGCAGTAACGCCACGTCTGGCTCGTTGAATATCTATGACGGGAACACTCGGCAATCGACGAGTTATCCTTTGCCTGGACGACCTGGCTTTGCCTTTCCAACAAATCGTGAAGGAGTCTTTGTCGTTGGCTGTGAACGCATGGTCGGGCTCTTTTCTATCATCGACAGTAGTTGGCAAGAATTGGCATCCGGTATCGACTCAGAATGTGAAAACACGATCATCAATGATGGTGTGACCTGGGACGGCAATTTGATTTTTGGTTGCAAGGACTTGGAGTTCGCAACCAAAAAAGCAGGACTATACCTCTTTCGAGGTCGCGATCAAAAACTGATTCAACTTCGCAATGATCAAATTTGCAGCAATGGCAAAGTTATCTTGAAGGACGGTCGTAAAGTGTTTCTGCTCGATATCGACTCACCGACGCGCAAGGTCGTTTCCTATGAACTTGATATCGAAGCGGGGCGACTGTCCGAACCGATGGTCGTACTGGATTTAACTTCCGACACCGCCGTTCCCGATGGGATGATCCTCACTCCCGATTCGAAGAGCATCATCATAAGCATGTTCAATCCCAATCCGGCTCCACACGGGGAAACACGGCAATACTGTTTGAGCGATGGTCAGCTGGAGACGGTATTCAAGCTGGACCAATCTCCGCAAAACACATGCCCACAGTTGGTAAAGCTCGACGGCAAAGTTCACTTGGTTGTCACGACGGCCGTCGAAAACATGTCGGCATCGCAACAAGCAGAAGCAACGAATGCAGGCTGTTTATTTCATGTCGAAACCGAATGGGCTAACATCAGCGACTCGCCGGTCTTTAAAGCTTAGTAGGTAGTTGTAAGAGGTAGCTGGCACGCTCCGAGGCGATGACATTTTCAATGTCGCCCGTTGCGATGCGACGTGAGCGAACATAACGAGACGAGATGTAGCGATTCGAGTTTACGAATTGGAACTTGCTACATGGCATCGTTCTAAACCTAGCTGATTCTTGGTATGATATGCGTGAGTACGGTACATTTTCGTAGCCGTTTTAAGCTAATAACTCCCCTTCTGAGTCACTTGAATTTGGCTTGAATCATTCGGGGAAAATTGGCTTTTGCATTCCCTTCCATAAAACCTCGCGTCTACTTCTATCCATTGAAAGCCTCTCCATGGAAATTGTTACGATCATCTCGTTTGTGTTTTTCACCGCCCTCGTTGGGTTTCTTACGTGGCTGATTACGCGAGGAGAAGATGTAGAGACGAATGCAGGTTTCTTCTTGGCTGGGCGGTCGCTCACGTTTCCGGTAATTGCCGGATCGTTGTTACTCACTAATTTGTCTGCCGAGCAACTAGTCGGATTGAACGGCGATGCCTTTGCGAATGGACTGTGTGTGATGGTATGGGAGGTCGTGGCGGTTATCGCCTTGGTCTTCATGGCATGGTTCTTTTTGCCGCGGTTTCTCAAGAGCGGTGTAACGACGGTTCCGGAGTATCTCGAAATTCGATTTGATCGCGGCACTCAAATCATTACCAATCTTATTTTTCTAATCGCGTATGCCGTTATTCTTCTTCCAATCATTCTGTATACCGGAGCGACAGGGATGGTCGGAATCATGGGAATGCCCACCTTTCTCGGTGAAGGAATTCCATCGATAGGGCTAGATGGATATCACCTCTACCTATGGATTATGGTTTGGGGTGTCGGTTTGATTGGAGCTGTTTACGCACTTTTTGGTGGTATGAAGAGCGTGGCGGTGTCGGATACGCTCAACGGCATTGGCCTTCTCACCGGGGGATTTTTGTTGACCTATTTTGCACTAAGCTATCTCGGCGGCGATCAGGGGTTTTCGCATGGTTGGACTTTATTGTTTGAACAGCAAAAGGAGCGATTCAATTCGATTGGGTCCCCTAAATCGTCCGCCCCATTTACCACGATTTTCATGGGGATCTTTTTGTTAAACCTTTTCTATTGGACAACGAACCAACAGATCATTCAACGGACGTTTGCGGCAAAGGGATTGGCCGAAGGACAAAAAGGAGTTCTCCTGTGCGGAGCCTTGAAATTACTTGGACCCTTGTACTTGGTCATTCCTGGAATGATCGCCTTCAGCATTTTTCAGGGGCAAGATGTCGTTGCCACGCATGCCTATGGAAAACTCGTCAATCTCGTCCTCCCCAAATACTTAACCGGCTTTTTTGCGGCCGTGGTTGTCGGGGCAATCCTATCGAGTTTCAATTCAGCTCTGAATAGCACCTGTACCCTTTTTAGTTTGGGTGTCTACAAGGGGATGATAAATCCCAACGCGACGGACAAGCAAGTCGTGCGTGCAAGCGTCATCTTTGGCTGGATTATTGCAATTGCATCGATGTCGATGGCTCCGTTTCTTGACAGCCAACCGAATATCTTTAGTTACCTCCAGAAAATGAATGGAATGTATTTCATTCCAATTTTTTCCGTGGTTCTGGTTGGGATGTTGAATCGAAGAGTCCCACCTATAGCGGCGAAGATTGGATTGGTTGCCGGTTTTACAGTGATCGCAATTGGCTATTTTGTAAAACCGTTTGATCAAATCGTTGCATCCATGCACGAGTTTAACTTTCTAGGGGTCGTCTTCGCGTGGCTCGTCATTCTGATGCTGATCATTGGCGAGATTCGTCCGATGGACAAAGAGTTTGTTCAGCAAGATGTCAAAGCCGTTGATATGACGCCGTGGAGACTCGCGATTCCTATCGGCATCGCGTTGATCATTTCAGTGATTGCCATTTACTATCAATTTGCTGACTTCAGCGTGTTGACCAAGTTCGGCGGCCAATAAAAGAAACTTCCCCCTGAGTGATAATATGAAGCTTTCCGTTTGCGTCGATGCTGTTTTTGAAGGCCAGGATATCGAAGCGGCTTTGGATGTCGTGTCGCGATGCCGGATACCGGCCTTCGAGTTTTGGAAATGGTGGGATAAAGATCTCGATCGAGTCATGAAAGCTCGAGATCGCTTTCGACTCGAGATTGCTGCCTGCTGCACCAAGTTTGTGTCGCTTGTGGATTCCGCCAAGCGGAACGAGTATCTCGATGGGCTTGGCGAGTCCATTCAGGCAGCCCAGCGATTGGAATGTCCGACTTTGATTTCCCAAGTAGGAGATTTTCGACCCGGTGTGAGCCGCGAAGAACATCATCAGAGTTTGGTCGATGGTTTAAAAGCAGCATCGAAGCTGCTACATGGAACCGAAATTAAACTCGTCATCGAACCGCTCAATGAACTCGTCGATCACGCCGGCTATTATCTGATTGAAAGCGGTGAAGCGTTTCAAATTATTGACGAGGTAAAGTCGCCCGACATCCTGGTCGTGTTCGATATTTATCATCAGCAAATCAGTGAAGGCAACGTCTTGCACAACATCACTTCGAACATCGATCGCATTGGGCATTTTCATGCGGCGGGCAATCCAGGGCGTCATGAGCTGACGATCGGCGAACTGAATTACCCGAACATTTTTGCTGCGATCAACGATGCCGAGTATCAAGGATTTGTAGGGCTCGAATATTGGCCTGTCCTCGATATCGAAGCTGGCTTGCATCGCGTCGCTGATTGGGCCTCCGACTAGCGAAGACGCTTCTTTGAACTTTTGATCAACGCTCGATCTCGTCGCGATAACCTAGCTGGACGGTACACTTTGAATCAAATTACCCATGATTCGAGACTTTTTCGAAATCATTAGCCGTTTTGGCGTTAGCCACGGTTTTTAGTGCAAGAACCGCGGCTAACGCCGTTCGGCTGATTCAAAACGGCGCCGTCCAGCTAAATTGCCGAACACAATGAATGAACATGGATGAACATGGATGAACATGGATGGCCAGGATGAATAAGATGCTTATCCATGTTTATCCTGTAAATCCATGTTGACACCGTCCCAGGAATCACGCTCAGCAGAATTCTAGCTGGACGGTGCACTTTGAATCAAATTCCCCATGATTCGAGACTTTTTCGAAATCATTAGCCGTTTTGGCGTTAGCCACGGTTTTTAGTGCAAGAACCGGGGCTAACGCCGTTCGGCTGATTCAAAACGGCGCCGTCCAGCTAAATTGCCAGCAGCAGGCGGCTTGGGGCTTCGAGGTACATGATGAGGTCGTTGAGGAACCGAGCAGCCGTTCCGCCGTCGACGAGTCGATGATCGTAGGCCAGGCTCAACGGCATCATCGAACGTGGCTTGATGGAGTCATCGTCCATCACGATTGGCATTCGACGGGTGCGTCCTACCAGCAGGATGGCGACTTCTGGAACGTTCACGATGGGAGTCGAATAGGTTCCGCCGATGGCTCCCAAATTGCTGATTGTAAAAGTTCCACCTCGGAGATCGTTTACACCGAAGTCATTATTGCGAACGCGAAGCGAAAGTTCCCCGAGAGCTTGGGCAATATCGGGAATGGACATCCGATCCGCGTTGCGAAGGGTCGGAACAACCAAGCCGCGATCGGTGTCGACAGCAATGCCAATGTTGACATAGTCCTTGTAGATAATTTGCTCATTCTCAGTATCGATCGTTGCATTCATCGAAGGATGATGACGCAAGGCGGTTGCGACGGCTTTGATGAGGAATGGCATCGTGGTTAGCTTGATGCCGCGAGCTGCATAGTCATCTTTGCTCGATTGTCGGAAGATTTCGAGGTCGGTCACGTCCGCGTCGTCGAAGTTCGTCACGCGAGGCACGTTCGTCCAAGAGCGATGCATTTGAGCCGCAATGGTCTTGCGAATCTTGCTCATCTTTTCAATATGGACCGGACCATAGTCGTCTTGAGCAGCGACGCCAGGAACGGCGACCGATGATTTTGATGACGAGCTCGATGTTGAAGCCGTCGACGAAATAGCGGTTGAAGGGGCAGATCGAGCAGCTTGCTGACCTTGTCGAACTACTTCCAGAACATCGTCGCGTGTGATGCGTCCACCTTCGCCGCTACCCGAGACATGGGACAGATCGACGCCGACTTCGCGAGCAAAGCGGCGAACGGCTGGTCCGGCTGGGATGACACCTTCTTCGGTTGAAGGTGCCTCGCCCCCGGCAGACGGGGCGATAGGAGGAGATTTATCTTGGGACGGGGCTGTTGGCTTCGTTGCGACAGGAGGGGTGGACGTAAATGCGGGAGCACTTGATTTCGCCGGGACAGACTGCCCCTCACCCCCGGCCCCTCTCCCCGAAGACGGGGCGAGGGGAGGAGAATTCTCTTTGGTCGCCGGAGTAGGCGGAGCTGGTTTGGCAGGCGCGGGAGCTGCGCCAGCGGTAGCTTCGATTAAAGCATAGACCGATCCGACTTTGACACTTTGGCCAGCGGCGACATTGAGCTTCACAATTTTGCCAGCGACTGGGCTAGGGATCGTGACCGTTGCCTTGTCGGTCTCTAGTTCCATGATCCCCTGATCTTTGCTGACAGTTTCGCCTTCGCTTACGAAGATCTCCAAAACGTCGGCGGCGTCGATACCGTCACCCAAAGATGGAAGCTTTACTTCTGTTGCCATATCAAAAATCGAGTTGGTTGGTGGTTGGCGGCTTAAAAATGCTGTGGCTAATGAGGAAGGGAACAACCCTGACGACTATATAGTGCAGGGACCCTCACCCCCGACCCCTCTCCCATAAGAATGGGCGAGGGGAGTAATTTCAAATTTACACGAGCAATGGATTCGGTTTGTTCGGGTCGAAATTCAAGTCTTTCATGGCCTGTTTAAATTCGGCCGTCGAAACCACACCGACGTGAGGAATGCTCAGACGATGCAGGGCAGCCAACGTGATCGAAACGCCGTCGACTTCGAAGTGTCGTCGGAGATTTTCTCGTGATTCACTGCGACCCAATCCATCCGTCCCAAGAACAAAATAGTCGCCAGGGATGTAGCGAATGAGCTGCTCAGCCAAGGCGCGAACATTGTCGCTGGCCGAGATGAATGGTCCATGGACGCCGGTCAAAATGCGTTCGATATAGCTCTGTCGCGGTGTCTCGTCAGGATGCAGCATGTTCCAACGTTCGCAATCATGCGCATCGCGACGGAGTTGCGTATAGCTGGTCACACTCCAAACATCGGAAGCAATCTTGTATTTGTCTGCCAAGATTTGTTGAGCTTCCAATGCACTTCGAAGAATGGCACCTGAACCAAAAAGCTGAACTCGGGCTCGCGCCCCTTCAACTTCTTGGCTCTTATACTTATAGATACCGCGAATAATCCCTTCTTCGATCCCTTCGGGCATGGCCGGCATTTCGTAGTCTTCGTTGTGAACCGTGATGTAGTAGATCCCGGTTTCACCTTCTTGATAGAGTCGCTTCATTCCATCAAGAACAATGACAGCCGTTTCGTAAGCAAAAGCCGGATCGTAAGCCCGAACGGTTGGGAAGGCCATCGCGTTCAGATGACTGTGACCGTCTTGATGTTGAAGACCTTCGCCGTTGAGGGTTGTTCGACCGGCCGTTCCGCCAATCAAGAAGCCTTTGGCTCGCATATCGGCTGCGGCCCAAATCGAATCGCCGACCCGTTGGAAACCAAACATCGAGTAGTAGATGTAGAACGGAATCATGTTGATTCCGTGGCAGGAATAAGCGGTCCCGGCTGCATTGAAGCTGCTCATCGAACCGGCTTCAGTGATTCCTTCTTCAAGGATTTGGCCGTCTTTGGCTTCCTTGTAATACATGAACTGATCGGAATCGACAGGTTCGTAAAGTTGTCCCGCGTGTGCGTAAATGCCGATCTCGCGGAAAAGGCCTTCCATACCAAACGTTCGCGATTCGTCAGGAACGATCGGTACAATGTTTCGACCGACCTTTTTGTCTTTGACGAGCCGCCCCATCAGTCGAACAAAGCCAGCCGTCGTACTCATTGTCTTATTTTCAAGCTGTGTCGTCATGAACTGACGATACTCTTGCAGGGTTGGCATCTCTTGCAACGGAGCCTGAGTTGGTCGACTAGGGACCGGTCCACCGAGGGCATCGCGACGGTCGGTTAAATACTTCATCTCGCCGCTGGTAGCAGGTGGTTTGTAAAACGGAGCGTTTCCGACTTCATCGTCGCTGATTGGGATCCCGAATCGCGAGCGGAACTCGAGCAGCTCTTTCTCGTTCATCTTCTTGGTATTGTGGGCGACGTTGCGGCCTTCGCCAGCTTCGCCGAGCCCATAACCTTTGATTGTCTTGGCCAAAATAACGGTCGGCTGACCTTTATGTTCGACGGCCGCTTTGTACGCTGCAAAAACCTTCTCAGGATCGTGACCGCCGCGGCCCATCTTCAAAAGTTTTTCGTCGGAGTATGTCGAAACCATCTCTAACAGCTCGGGATACTTGCCGAAGAAGTGGTCGCGAATGTACGAGCCAGGCATACCGGCATATTTCTGATACTGGCCATCGACGACTTCGGTCATACGCTGAGCGAGAAGTCCTGATTCATCTTTTTCAAGCAACGGATCCCAATCACTGCCCCATACGACTTTAATGACGTTCCAGCCAGCGCCACGGAAGACCGCTTCGAGCTCTTGAATAATCTTGCCGTTACCTCGAACCGGACCGTCAAGTCGCTGGAGGTTGCAGTTGATCACGAAGATTAGATTGTCGAGTTTTTCGCGCGAAGCCAAGGTGATTGCGCCAAGCGTTTCCGGTTCATCGCATTCACCATCGCCGAGGAAGGCCCAAACCTTGCGGCCGGTGGTATCTTTTAGGCCGCGATCATTGAGGTATTCATTGAAACGTGCTTGATAGATCGCCATGATCGGGCCGAGGCCCATCGAGACGGTTGGATATTCCCAGAACGATGGCATCAACCATGGGTGTGGATAGCTTGAGAGGCCACCCTCGGGAGCAAGTTCGCGCCGGAAGTTGACGAGATTCTCTTCGGTCAGTCGGCCTTCGAGGAACGCACGACTGTACATGCCCGGTGAAGCATGACCTTGGAAGTAAATAATGTCGCCGGAATAGCCATCTTCACCACGTCCTCGGAAGAAGTGATTGAAGGCGACTTCGTAGAGGGTCGCGCTACTCGCAAAGGTGCTGATGTGACCGCCGATTCCGTCTTGCTTCTTGTTGCCGCGAACAACCATCGCCATCGCATTCCAGCGGATGACCGACTTAATCCGGCGTTCGATTTCGCGATTGCCAGGATAGGCAGGTTGCTTATTCGGTGGGATTGAGTTGATATACGGTGTGGTGGTCTCGATCGGGATGTCGACCCCTTCAGCCCGAGCTCGGTTTTCGAGCGCTTTGACGAGATAGCGAACGCGATCCGGGCCTCGGCTCTTGAGAACATAATCGAGGGAGCCAAGCCATTCGCTGGTTTCCGCTGGATCGACGTCGACCTGAGCTTCGACTTGTCCCGAAGCAGCCATCACGGCGGGATCGACTTCACCCAGTGCCTTAGTTTCCGACATCCGGATTTCACCTTCCAAAGGGGATTTCTTATGAAAAAACGACTCCGTATTGTCGCTTAACCTGCCTTCGGCGTAAAGGACAACCGCTGGCTTTGTCGATTGGAAAAAAGCTCGCATTCTCTTGATCGCAGGCTTGAGCCGCTCTTCGTTGGAGTACCGGCTTCAGCCGCTCTTCGACTGAGTTCATTGCTCATCTAGGAATCTAGGAGAGCGCCTAAAGCTGGACTCCAACGAAATGCCTTTAACGTTGCTTGATTTCGCCTTGTTGGCTCGTAATGCACGCTTCGTTCTCGGAGAGAACGGCGACACTGGAGAGAACGGCGACAGATAGAAACGATAGCGTTGTTAAAATTGCCGCGGTATACGTAACGCTAATACTACGATGTCTCGATAGCGACGAGTTCTTTTTTCGCCGCCATCTTGCGGATATCTTCCGTTATCCGCATCGAACAGTACTTGGGACCGCACATGCTGCAGAAGTGTGCGCTCTTAAAGGTGTCTTGGGGAAGAGTCTCGTCGTGATAGGCTTTTGCGG
>JANOAI010000614.1:0-17051 GCA_031411055.1 Pirellulaceae bacterium | reverse complement strand
GATACAATCCGAGGCAAACGCAAACGTTGCGGATGGGACGACCAAGCGTTTGACCGTCTCATCGCAGCTTTTTAAGGGTTCGTTGTGCGATTGCCCTGTAGATAATCGTCTAACATGTTCGGGCACTTATTCTACCTTGTGTTGGCGCGTTGCTGCGTTCCGTGGTCTCACTGCTTCGGCTGGATCGCACGTGCATTCCAGGGGTGAATTTCAGTTGGGTAACGGGGGGCCTGTCCTCCGAGGTGCCCAACTACAATTGTTGTTGGGACAAACTACACTGTTTGATAATTCTTGCAGTATTACAAATTTTGGATTCAGCAGAATCCATCTAGACTATGGCGGGTTAGCAAATGGATAGATCTGGAAATACGGACGAGTTTTGCCCATCGAGAAATCAGGGACCATCTGCTTCGAGGATCTGCGCCTCTCATCCAAGGAAACGCAAGATTCGCCAATTGTCATCCCAACCGCGAAGGTTGTCGGTCGAGGTTTTGGAAAATCGACGCCTATTGGCTTCCTTGTTTTATTGGGCCAGTGGCCAAAAAGTTGAGCTTGTTGAACAATCAGATCAATTGGCAATAAAACTTGTTGGCAGTTATTCGAATGAGGCACTTACCAAGCTCACGCGTTTCGATGGACTACTCGCCGACTATCGCGTGAACGATAGCTTAGCGGAGAACGTATGGCGACTCGAAAAAGCATCTCCGGTGGGTCCGTTTATTGCCCCACCCATTGATACGGCTAGTTTCGATTCGCTAGCCGTCGATTGGATCACGGAAAGTTTCGTAACACCAACGAACTACAACCGTGTTGTGATTACTGACGAATTGATTGTTGGGCTTCGCGATGGAATCAAGCCCGCCGATTTTTTTGAGAGTGTGCACGAGGTTACGGGCGATATCGATTATCGTCCTCTTTTGGGGACTCATGATCAATTTGTCGTGACTTTGTCAGGTCGATCAGGCAAGGCGACGCTCGAAATCGCCAACGTCCTGGCTGAAGATCGTCGAGTCAAACATTCGGCCCCCAATACGTATCAGGACGTGACGCGATTTTTCACCCCCAATGACACCCTGTATCCGAATCAGTGGCATTTGAATAACACGGGTACTCAAGTCACGGATGCAATTGCTGGGGCGGATGTCAACGCGGTGAATGCTTGGAATTTGGCGACCGGTACCGGCATCACGATTGCCGTCATCGATGACGGGATGGAACGTACGCATCCAGACCTGATCGATAATATTTTTATCAATGCCGGAGAGATTCCCGGAAATAGTCTGGACGATGATGGCAATGGCTACATCGATGATGTCAGCGGCTGGAGTTTTACCGCTAACGGGCCGAATCCTACGGTCACTAGCAATGACCAGCATGGTACGTCAGTAGCAGGTGTGGCCGCTGGCAAAGGCAACAACAATCTAGGTATTTCTGGGGCAGCATTCAACGCCAGGATACTACCGGTTCAAATATTCAATGGCGGAACGTTTGTGGGGGATGCCGGTGCGGCATCGGCAATCTATTATGCGGCCGGTCGTACCGCGAACGGACTGGGAACATGGAACGCGGCTCAAGTAATTAACTGCAGTTGGGGAGGTGGGGCGGCATCGACAGCTATCACAGATGCTTTTACTTGGGCCAGTAATGTTGGTCGAGGTGGAAAAGGGGTAGCGTCCTTCATTTCTTCGGGAAACGGCTATGCATCGAGCGTCTCTTATCCGGCCAATCTAGCGGCCACGTTAAGCGGGGTGATGGCGGTGGGGTCGACGAACCAGCGAGATCTACGATCGGAGTATAGTAACTATGGAACGGCGCTTGATTTCGTAACGCCGAGTAGTGATATCGATAGCCCCTATACGGTAGGAATAACGACGACGGATCGGACGGGTACGCTGGGTTACAACATCGATGATTATACGAACAATACCGTTGCCAATGGATTTGGCGGAACATCGTCAGCATCGCCGCTGGCAGCAGGTGTCGGCGCATTGCTTCTTTCGTTGGATTCGAACTTAACCGCCGCGCAAGTGCGGTCGACACTCAGGCAAACTGCCATCAAAGTTGGCGGTGTAGTGTACGATGCTAACGGCTTCAACCTTGAGTACGGGTATGGACGGCTGGATGCGTTTGCCGCGTTAGCTAGTCTTAGTATGAGACCTGTCAGCACTGTACCGGCAAACGGAGCCATTGTGTCGACTCCGCCGAATGCTGTCGGTGGCTATCAAGTGAACTTCAATTTCCCATTTGATCCAACGCCAGCCAGCATTGATTTGTCAAAATTCACTGTCAACGGAATACCACCGATCGCATTTACGGCCATCGATGCAGACACACTACAAATCGATTTCGCCACCCTCCCAGTAACATTAGAAGGTACCTATGGGATTGCGATTGCAGCTGGAGCAGTGAAGCGTCTCAGCAATGGCGAACTTTCGGCTAACTATAACAGTTCATTTGATTTCGATGTCGTGCAATTGCAAGCGACTTCTATCAGTCCAACTTCGAATTCGGTCCTGACCTTGCCTGGGCCGTTCACGATTGATATCGATTTCAATGAGCCGATTGCGCCGGGCTCGATTGGTGTCGATGATTTACGGCTCAGCGACGGCGTCGTCGCGTCTGCCGTGGCTGTCGATTCAGATACTGCTCGCTATACCATCAGCGATGTTACCGATGAATCAACGTTGACTGTGGAGCTTATCGTTGGCCAGGTCACCGATCCAAATGGTCTCATAAACCGTACACCATTTTTAGCAAGATACGTTTTGGATCTCGGGGTCTTGAACTTTCCGTCAACGTTTGTGCGGCGAGATCCCCAGGGGTCGATGTTTTACGAGGCTACAGCGTCGCGAATTATCAGCTTTGCGGGCGATATGGACGGCTACACTTTACCGCTTGCAACGGGTCAAAAAGTAAGTGTCGTGGTTTCGCCCCTTTCTAGCGGGCTCCAACCTCGCGTTGAGCTTTTCGACGCGTCGAATGTTTCCAAAGGTTTTGCGTTCGCTCCCGCCGCCGGTCGGAACGCTGTCATTCAATCGTCAACCGTTCTGGCAGGTGGGACACACCGAATTGAAGTCCGAAGTCAAAACGGAACGATTGGAAATTTCTCGGTAAGAGTATTTCTCAATGCTGCATTCGAGCTAGAAAGTCAAATCGCAGGCAGCACCAACAATAGCCCAGCATCGGCTGAAAATCTCAATCCGGCCTTCATTGACGTTGATGGCTCTCTCGGGCTGGCGGGACGCGCAGCCGTGGCAGGAACAACGGACGTTTCGCCGAACGGAGGTTTTACTGCTTCCATTGTTGCAAGGACTTTCACCGACATTAGCGCTACAGGGACTCGCAGTACCAGCGCTGTCGGCGATGACGCAACGGATACGCTGACGGCGAGTCAGTTAAATGGATTCGTGTTTCCTTTTTACGGAACCACGTATAGCTCACTTTCGTTTAGTACAAACGGACTGATTACCTTCGGTGGAGCGACCACTGTTTTTAGTAACGGTAATTTGAGCGTTAGTCCGATACTCGCCACGCTTGCCGTCGCTTGGGACGATTTGAATATCGACGATACCGGGACGGGGTCCGACAGCCGCGCGATCTTTTGGCAAGTGGTCGGATCCGGGGCAAACCGGCAACTCATTATTCAGTGGAATAACGTCCGAATTTTGGGGGATACAACATACTTCACGCTACAAGCTGTCCTCTCCGTGGACGGAAAGATTCAGTTCAACTACTCGTCAACCGTCGCAGCTAGTTTATTCGCAAGCGCTACGGTTGGCACCAAAGCCGCTGGCAACAGTAACCCTTCGCGGTTTCTTCTGCAATTCAATAGCGCAACGTCGGCTTGGATTGGTCCGAACGTCAGTACACGATTGTCGCCCACGCAGGCCCCGCCGGATTTCTATGCGTTCAGTCTCAATGCGGATGAACGTATCAGTTTTGTCCTTTCCAATGTGACATCTGAAAACGTCGATTTGCAACTCGTGGGGACAAATGGAACGACTGTTCTGGCTACTGGCACGAGCGGAGCTACGAATCTCCAAAAAGCCATTCAAAATGTTTCGGTGCCCATGGGGGGAACCTATTACGCTCGTGTGAGTGGTTCGCCACCGGTACTCTATAATTTGATCGTTACCAAAAATTCGGTTTTTGACGCAGAGAACAATGACACCTTTGCAACCGCTCAGTCGTTGACGGGGGCGCAAGGAGTGCTTGGTGCAATTCCGTTTTCGAATTTCGATTGGTACTCCGTCGACGTTGCCCAAGCTGGATCTAAAATTGAAATTGAAACACATACACCCGGGGCCGGTGGCAGTAACGTTTTGAATCAATTGGATCCGAATATCGAGCTGTTTTCGCCAAGTAATGTGTTGCTTGCAACGGGTATCGATCTGATCGATGGTCGAAATGAATCGATTCAAATGAGCGCTCCGATTGCCGGAAAATACCGCGTTCGAGTTAACGGCGACAACAGTACGCAGGGCGAGTACTATGTGCGAGTGAAGATCACGAATCCGACGAACCCGATCGTTGTCAATCGCCAGATGTTCTACGGCCAATCGACGAATCCTGCATTCAATAGCACGGGCAATCCTATCAATGCAATCGATACAACAAAAACCGCATTGCTGCCCGGTGAGACAACCACGACCATCAACAACTACGCCAATTATTCGAGAGGCTTGAACGGGATTGTAGTTGATATTGCCAACGCAACGAATCTGTCTGGTATTAGCCCCGATAGTTTTCAGTTTGCGACTTGGAATAGTTTTCCGGATGAAACACCGAATTTCGTAACGATGAATCCTGCGGTCGCTGTAACGACTTTTCCCGGCGGAGGACTAAATGGTTCAGATCGGATCAAACTCGTGTTTCCCGACCAAGTGATTCAAGACGCTTGGTTGCGAGTCACTGTGTTAGCCGATGCGAATACGGGTTTGACTACGAACGATACTTTCTATTTTGGGAATGCACGTTTTGATGTGACGCCAATATCACCGTTCCCACTGCAGCAGGTCGGGGTCAACATTTTCGATACAAACGGCGTCCGGGCCAACCAAGGTCAGAATTCAGGCGTCATTTCGAACGCTTATGATCTCGATCGCAATGGCGTCGTCAACATCTTCGACACCAATGCCGTACGGGCAGGCCAAGGGACGAACAGCCTTCGGTCTTTCACGGCTCCGCTCTCGCTTCCAGGTGGTCTTGCGGCTTCGAGCATCGATTCCGCCTTCGCCGATACCAGCTGGCTTGATGCTTTTCAAACAATCAAGAACAAGAATCGGCATCTAAATCGAGGATAACCAATAGTCTTCGATCTTTTCGAGGCGGTCAATGATAGGCCGTGTTCCTTTCAAACCGCTTTGTTATACAAATGGCTTTGGTTCGGTTCGAAAGACATCGCAAGTACGAATGGTAGGAATCAACTAAAAAATTGCCGCAAGCTCTTGATCGCAATTTATCGCCAGATAGCTATAAGCCTTCCTCGAAAGTGCCTTATCTTTTTCGTCCGACAACAATGAATTGATAAGCAAAGAGACGGATCACGTCGTCGCGAGTAAGGTTAGTAAGGGTCAGTTTTTCAAGCCGAAATTCATTGCCCGTTTCTTGGATTGCGTCGAGATCGGCCGGCGGATTGAAAACAATCGCACAGTTCAGGACGTCAAGTCCGGCACCCATGACAAAATCGCGAACGCTGTTGTAAGTGAAAAACCGAACGTGTGTTGCGTCGAGTAAGCCAGCGGATTCGTATGTCCAGTTTCCTTTGATGAGACCGTCCAGGATCGTTATGTTCTGAACATTTGGAATGGAGCAAAGAAAGTGGCCGCCCGGTTTCAGGCATTGAACAAATTTTGCCAAGGTCTCCCATGGATCATACAGATGTTCGAAGATATCGAGTCCGATAAGCAGATCAAAACTGGCATTGGCAAGTTGAAGAGCTTCCAAAGACGAATGTTCAATATTGACGACTTGTACCTTGTTGAGCCGCGAGGCGGCTTGGTTGGCAGCCTCTGAAGACAATTCGAGACCTTCGTAGTACGAACACCGGACTCGCTGACGGATGGCGCTAGCCGTGGCTCCGGTCGAGCAACCTAGCTCAAGAATTCGGTCCGTCGGTAAGCCAAGCCGAACAATCTCATTAACCACTTCGGGGCGAGAAAATTCGTAGTAGCTAGTGTCCTTAGCAGTTGTCAGCGGATTCATCTGATGATGATTCATCAATTGTCTTCTTTCATAATCATTCGGCTATCACAGCACGCAGAACCTCGGTCATCGGTCGTTGTCGGATATAGTCATATCCTTGTTTAGCTAGTGATTCGCGTTCGTGGGAGTTTTCTAGCCAATAGCGTGCAGTATCTACCATATGGTGTATCGACGCTGTAGCCAATGCATCTCCATACGGATTGAAAGGAGAAGTTTCAGATAAAACGAACCGGCGATTATTGAGCAAATAAGAAATTCTCGGCTGCTCCATAATCTGTGCTTCGTAAAAATGGATGTTCAAAACAATCTTAGATCTCGCGATCATCTGATCGCGTTCAAGACCGTAGGTCCCAAAAAGAGTCTGAACGGAAGCGAACGTAGCGAGTTCTTCCAAGACTTTTTTCCGGCGTTCATTAATGCAGCCATAAAAGAGAAAATCGATATCCGGCAATTGGGGGGCAATCGTCTGCAAGCGTTCGTGAAAGCCTAACGAAACAAGTTTCGTGTGATGAATTCCACGAGCATTTAAAAAGGCGATGTTCTCCGGCGAGTAGTCCCAAACTTCGCGGGCTCGACCAAACATCTCAAGATACTCCGGGCGGAACCAGCCCTCGCGATCCGATAATTGCTCAAACTGATAGATGATAAAATCGCAATCGGGAATTTCGGAGGCTTGACCAAGAATTTGATAGCCCAGAATAATGTTCGTCGCGGCAGCGTCGAGCTTGTTCACTTGATAACTGCACGGCAAACCTAACGATTGAAACGAATAATTCAGCAGAAGAGCAATTTCGTGCAGCGCCATGGCGTGCACATAGCCGTCTGGTTGGACGAGGACAATATTGAAGGGTTTGTGCATTGCGGGGCCTAAGAATCCACGCCGGCGATCGATTATAATTAAGTGAAACTATTGCGTTTTCAGCTTTGACGTCGACCCGTAAAGTGGCTTAGCTTCACGGTTTATCGCGAAATAGGGGGGTGAAAGCCGCGTTGGGGCCGTTTCGGCTGACATCCACCGATAAGAGTGTGTACTATGTTTCCGGCTTTCTTCCTACATGGCTAGCAATTAAACTCTCCTTTTTCTAGCGAACGATGGCAAAACTGACTGACTCAACAGCCCACACGATTGAACGAACGGCTATCCGGCCAAGCGGTCGCAGCCGGATGGGGAGTTGCATGGGAATTCGGGTCGCAGCAACGGGCTCCTACGCTCCCGATCAAATTGTCACCAATGAAGATTTGGTGGCGCTAGGATGCGATAGCGATTGGATCGTTAAGCGAACAGGTATCCTCGAACGCCGTCGCGCGGCACCCGACCAGGCTGCTAGCGATTTGGCTTACGAAGCGGCCGTGCGTTGTTTGGCCAATGCAGGCGTCCAGGCGTCGGAAGTCGACCTCATCGTCGTGGCGACGATGACTCCTGACTACATTACTCCGTCGACTGCCTGTTTACTCCAACAACGGCTTGGCTGTATCGCTCCTGCCATGGACGTGAATGCCGCTTGTGCTGGATACATGTATGCCTTAGCAACGGCAGCGAGCTTTGTCCAAAGTGGTATGTCCAAGCGAGCCCTTGTGATAGGGAGCGATGTAATGAGTGGAGCCATCAATCCTCACGACATCAAAACGTATCCCCTTTTTGGCGATGCGGCTGGCGCAGCTTTGATCGTCGCCGACAATGGATCGAGTAAAGGTTCCACGCCGCACGCGACGGGGCGGTCGACCGGCAACGAATCATCGTCGGGCTTGCGGATCGACTCGGATCACAATGGCCGCGAAAGCGAGACGCCAGGACTTGTGTCATACACGCTTGGATCCGAAGGTTGCGGCGGCGAGATGCTTTGCATTCCAGGGGGTGGTTCACGCCAGCCGCTGACTCCCGAATCCATTGCGGGAGGCCAACAATACCTTCATATGGATGGACGCAACGTTTTCAAATGGGCCGTCAAGGTCGTCCGTGAAAGCTGCAATGACTGTATCGTTCATGCCAATATGCAATTCACGGATATCGACTTGGTGATCCTCCATCAAGCTAACATTCGAATCATCGATTCGGCCGTAGGGGATTTTGGAATTCCTCGCGATCGCGTCTTTGTAAACCTTGATCGTTTCGGAAACACTTCGGCTGCGAGTATTCCTCTGGCTCTCGATCACGCAAATCAACAAGGCCGCATCCAACGCGGCGATCATCTGTTGCTCTGTGGTTTCGGTGCTGGCTTAGCCTGGGGTACCGCCATCTTGCGTTGGTAAGGATCGACTTAAGTCGATTGCTCCAAAGCAACGTCCATTTCTTTGGCGATCCGAGTTAATTCAATCTCGTCGCCTCCTTTGACTTCCGCCGCACACCAGCCGTGGAAGCGAATATCGCGGAGTGCTTTACGTACAGACTTCCAATCGATATCCCCATCGGCGATCTCGGTAAACTTCTGCTGAGCCCTTGAATAGCCTTTAATATCCAACTTCACGATGCGTGTCCCTAAATCGCGAATCCAAGCGGCAGGGTCGCCAAATTTCCAATGGTTGCCGATATCAAACTGCATGCCGACCCAGGGGGATTCGAACGCATCGACATACTTAATGAATGGATCAACCTTCTGATTCTCTGAACCCATGGGATCATAAAGCATCTCGTTCCAAACGTTTTCAATCGCAATGTCGATCCCATAGCGAGCGGCAGTTGGTAAGGCTTGGCGAATGTTCTCGATCGAACGAGGAATCGTTTCTGACTCGGGACCGTCTTCACCTTTCCCAATCACTAGGAGAATCGTATTCCCTCCGACAGCCGCTGTCTTTTCGATTCCTTGAATCAATGTTTCTAAGGCTTGCTGGCGAGTCGCAGCATCCGGGCTAGTGTGACGAATCTGCCAATGTGTAGCGCAGACAGTACCATCGACGGGCAAGCCCGTCTTAACGATCGCGTTACGAATTTCGTCGACTTCAAATGCGGGAGCGTTGAGCTCGATTCCATCGAAGCCAGCGTTCTTGGCCGTTCTGAACTTCTCTTCAAACGAAGCGTTCCCCTTCACCATCCCAATTTTCAACGTTTTGAGAATCCGATCCTCGCTCTTGATTTCCGCTGCTTGAACGAATCCCGAGGGCCGAACCATCGATATGGCAGCCGAGGCAACAGCCAATTGGCTAAAGGACCGACGAGTTAGAGACGGCGAGTTACTCATGGAGAAATACCTTCTACGAATTCCAACCGACCCATACCAAGAATAGGGAGAACAGTATCCAGGCGATCAGAAAAAACCAATGGAGACCCATGCGACGAAACGAATCAGGTGTGTTCAGAATACTCTTCCTAACTTTTCAGTCGTTCGTGTAAAGGCTTCTACAAAGCGTCATCGCCGAAAGATTTACGTTCTATCAAAATGAGGCGAACCTTGCGACACACCTTTAACCGTCGCCGCATGCCACACTTAGTTTAGCAAACTATACAGGAGCATATTAATCCCAATTTTTGCAGCATCAGGACGCGGATAGCCTCGGCATTGCGTGGATTGCCGGCTTTCGAGGGCACAACTAAGATCCAACGGCGAAAAAATCGCAACACAGCGACTGTTCCACATCAACATCTCCAAGATGGGCGGACCTTCGTACTTCTGAACCTGAACAGCTTGACCACGGCCACCGACACCTGGATTGATGATGCTGACGCGACGTATGTCATACCCACGAAACTCATTCGTTAGCATCGGATGGTCGTTGGCAACTTTTTTCCAGGCCGAACCAGGGAGAATTTCGCTCAGTTGTTCCCGGGCGGCATCGGCGAATTCTTGGTTCCCACAAACAGCATCACCAATCAGTGCCCCTCCGTTTTGAAAATACTCGCGCAGGGTCGCTTTTTCCTGATCTGAAAAAAGGAACTTGCGACGGCCAGACAAATACACGACCAGCGATTCTTCGAGTGATTTCCGTTCAATCGAAATGATTGGCGAATCGACAACAACCTGTGATGACAACTCTCGCCGAAACACTTCCATCAAGTTTGGGACCGATCGCGGTGTGTCTTCAGCACCGCCTGAATGCTGAAGACGAGGAACTCGCAAGATGCCACGCGTGACGGGCTGTGCTGATTTGTGTGTTCGAATGACCTCAACCGCGTCCAGTTTTTCTTTCAGCTCGCGACCGGTTGCGTAGGTTGCAATGTTGACACCAACAATCGATGCAGCTTCGCAATCCTGCCGCAGTTTCGGAGGAAGACTCTCGAAAGCGATACCATTGGGTCGGTGAACTTCCCATCGGCAAGACAGACTAATCGGACTGTAAACAACGCTCGTCCGGCAACAGGTTTCTAACCCGTACAACCAAAAGTCTTTCGGCAAATGGGAAACGTTGACCGGAGCCTCGGCGTACCACATCGGATGTTCCGGTGACAATTTCTGGAGTGGCGTCTCAAAAAGCTCTTCCATCAAACGCCGAAAACTGGCGTCGAAGGCTTCCCCGTTACAACCATCTCCATTTCGGGCTTCTGCAAAGATAAAGCCCCCCTGCTCAACATACTCTTTCAGCATCTTTTTGGAACGCTCATCGATTTGAATGGCACTGCTTCCGCTCATAAAAAGAATTGGTGCTTCCAAGAGTTGTTCCAAGGTGGCGGGCTTCAGTGCAATACTCTGCCAAGCCAATTCTTTCTTCCAAGCGTCCTCGATATGGCCAGTAAGGTGTTGAATTGCGTGACGCGGACCAGTTGCGGAATCGGAAGAATCAAACAAGAGACGCCCAATGACAACTTTGCGTTTGCCTTTCGAAAGGAACAGCAGTGCCAATGCCGTGTCGGAGACCTTATTACCTCTCAGGGAAGCGTTGCCACCTTCGGCGATAAATCCGCGTAGAGAGTCCTGTCGTCGAACCAGCAGTTCGCATCCCTCACGATACCAATCATGGTTGGCAATGAATCTTTCCCCGGTTAGTCGTCCAACGCGTTCCAACGCGTAAAGATAATAGAACCACCAAGCGGGATCATTGGGATTTTGTGTAATCTCATAGTTGCGTTCTAGCCATCGAAGTCCGAGATCACTTAACGATTCCCGGTGCTCACCAATACAGCAATCGAGCTGATCGCCACGAATATTGACATCGAGTACTTCCAGTGAATCCTCGGCCATGATGAGCGAAGCGATTCCTGCACAGGTCATACTGCCGGAAAATCCATTGTTATTGCCGTAAGACCAACCCCCACGATCGCCGTCCCTGGGCTGGTTGTTTTGTCGATTCCGCCAGTACTCGGCGGCCAGTCTCATCGGTTCAACGGATTTCGTAAGCTGCGTTCGTTGCGCCTCCCAAAGAGCAAGAACTCCAAACTGCGAGTTCGAAGGGTCGGTTCCACCACCCTTGGCAGTGTAGCCCCAGCCTCCTTTCTCACGCCCATTTGTCGATTGGGCCTTCTGCAACCAATCGACATTGCGGCGAATCTGGCGAACATACGTTTGAGGATCGGCCACACAAAAGACCATTGTTTGCAAAGCGACCTCATAGGTTTTTTCAGGAACCGTTCGGGCCAAATAGTCGAGGCCACTAGCAACCGTCGGATCATCCGTACTCAGCCCACAGTTGAGCAATGCAAGAACAACCAAGGCCGAAGCCCCGCATCCGTAATCATCGTATCCTTCCCATTTTCCTTCCCGAACAATCTGTGTCTGTCGAAGATAGTCTACGCCACGATCGATCGCTTCGTTGACTGCGGCGGATGTCACCGGTTGCGCGATTGCAATGGATTGGTTAGACGAGAGAACGAAGCCCAGTACCAGGGTCAGAAAAATCAACGTTCTCATGAATTGCCTACTTTCCATTTTGGTACCGTCGCCGATATCCAGTCGACGTCATCGCCTAACGTTGCAATGACTAGTTTATCGTTGTCCAGTAAACTACCACGAGCTTTCGATTCGGGTACCAAAATTAAATCGCCACTTGTGTCGATATGAGTTGATAATTCAAAGTTCGTGAGCGTTTCCAATGAGATGCCCTCTCCGGCGAACAAGCGGGACGAGGTTTTGTTCGCTGGACGAACCCATGGCCCAGTTAAAAGGATCGCTGCAGCCGGAGTCGCGGGTTTGCGTAACGATCGGCGCCTTGTGCTATGGAGCAGGGCGTTTTCATCCAGGCCAGTGGATAGAGTCGGATATTGTGAGCCGAGTGACAAGAGAAGGGTCCGATCAGAAATCTTAAAATTGACAGTCAATGTATTCAATTTGGTCGCGCTACCGATCCGAATATGATAGCGATTTGCTGTTTTTACCGCGGCAATATGGTCAAAATCGGATTTGGCACAGGAATTGTTAAAGCTAGAGTACTGCACGGGTAAATTAGAACCTGCTTCGCGTCGAGCAACCCGCGTCGCGATCGCGAAGCAAACGCTTCCTATTAGAAGAGAGAGTCGAAAATGTTACGAAAAATCGGTATGCTGTCGGTCGTCGCCCTGGGCGTTTGCTTCGGCGGAACGCATGTCGCGAACGCCGACCATTATTATCAGTATTCGGGCTATCGTCCCCCAGTTGTTTACTACAACTCGTACCACAACGGCTGGAACGCACCGATGTACCGCCCTTATGTAGGTCAGCCAATTCCGAGCACCTTCTCGCCCGGCTATTCGTCCTACTATGGCGGCAACTACGGGACTGGCGTTTCGGTCTCCGTTGGAGGCTACGGCGTAAGCGGTTTTCCTCGCCCGGTCGTAGCCCCAGTCGTGCGTCCGGTCGTAGGCGTTGTACGCCCCGTCGTTGGGACTGCCGTGCGTGCCGTCGTGCCGCCCCTTCGACCTGGCATCACGGTTCGCATTCGCTAGCGTCTGCGAGTAGTGTGTCAAAGCGACGAGTGCTTTGTCTCTCGTGAAAAAGCGGGTAGCCTCGCGTGTGAGAAGGTGCTTTGAAATTCAAAGTACCTGTTTAGACCTTAAACTTTTTGAATGCCAATGCCGCCGAACATTGGCATTCTTCGTTTCGAAATTGCTAGCGTTTAGCTAAAGCTTCTGACGCGCCCTTACGTTGTATCGATCCGTTCTGCTATATCCTCGAGACTACGCAAACTTGTTCGGCGAATGGAAGCACACCGTTGATGAGCGACGATATCCTCAAGGTTACTGGACTTGAAAAAACCTATGGTCGCCGTCGGGTAGTTGGAGGCGTTAGCTTTCATGTCGGGCCTGGGGAAATTGTTGGTTTGCTCGGCCCCAACGGTGCTGGAAAATCGACTAGTTTTAAGATGACCTGCGGTATTGTGTTGCCTGATCGCGGCAAGGTCGAGCTTGGTGGGATGGATGTTACCGATTGGCCCATGTATCGACGGGCCAAAGAAGGGCAGATGGGGTATTTGCCTCAAGAATCAAGCGTCTTTCGAAAACTCTCGGTCGAGCAGAATATCGCATGCATGTTAGAGCTGCTGGGCGTGCCCCGCAAAGCACGAAGAGCACGAACCGAAGAATTGCTGGGTCAGTTCGATATCAAACATATTCGCCGTTCCAAAGCCTCCAAGCTGTCCGGTGGTGAACGACGTCGATTGGAAATTGCGCGTTGTCTCGTTTCCAATCCCAAAATTATTATGCTCGATGAACCCTTTGCTGGGATCGATCCCGTGACGGTTCAAAGTATTCAAGAAGTGATTCGTCGCTTAGCGGATTCGGGAATCGCCATCTTGATTACGGATCACGCTGCTCGAGAGATCCTGGCGGCTGTTGACCGTTGCTACGTTGTCAATAAAGGAGTGGTTCTCAAAGAAGGAACCCCCGCCGAAGTCAAGCAGCACCCCGAAGTTCGCCGCCAGTACTTAGGTAATATGGAATACGATCGGGCGCCGGTTCAAGACGAGCCGCATCCGGTCAAACGACCAGCATCACGTGCACCCGCTGCCACCACGCCACGCCGAACGTTTCTACGCCGACGAGCTGACGTATAAGTTGGCTTGCATCAAAGCGATGCAAGCCATTTAAGCCATTTAACCGTCGAATCGAGCTGTAGAACTAATCGCCGACGTAGGGAATCAAAGCCATAAACCGAGCTCGTTTCACGGCTCGAGTAATCGCGTGTTGGCTAACAGCCCCGCAACCGTTCTTGCGGCGGCCAACAATACGGGCATGTCGGTTGACCAACTTGGTCAAAAGATCGACGTCCTTGTAGTCCACGTACATTGGACGTGGTCGCTTGCCATCAACGAAAAGCGGATCCTTTTTCTTGATTTTCAAGCGGGTACGAGCGCGTTTGCGAGGTGTTCTTTTGTTTTTATCGAACGGACGGCGAGCGAAGGACATACGAGTTACTGAGGCCTTATTACCTGTAGTGAAAATCCCGACCCGGGCCTTTCCCGGACATGTTGACGTTTTTGGGAGGACCAATCCTAGCCGCGAACCCCCCCTTCTTCAAGAGGAAACGGACGTTGCAAGACTGCTCGAATCCGAGGATTTTCGGTAGATTAGTTACCTGAGCGACCGGTTTGCGGGATTTCCTTAACAATTTATTTGGCCCCGGTCGCCACCCTTTCCTGATTGAAGTCATGGCAAATACCAAGAAACACCGGCTTGGAGCGGTAACGTACCTCAATACGAAGCCCCTCATCGAATTTCTGGGTGGTCGCCTGCCCGAAGGGAGCCGGCTTAGCCTCGATCTGCCTAGCCACCTTGCGGACCAGCTGGCCGAAAACCAACTCGACGTCGGTTTGATCCCAACGATTGAGTTCTTTCGTCAGGCTCAATCCCACGATTACCGAATCCTGTCAGACGCTTGTATTGCGTGCCAAGGCAAGGTTCATAGCGTTCGCTTATTCTTCCGCGTTCCTCCAAAAGACGTTCGAACGATGGCCGTCGATGAGGGCTCTCGAACAAGCATTGCGCTCGCCTCCATATTGCTGAATGATCGATTTGGGATTCGTCCAAAAACCATCCCCCTACCCATCGATAGCCATCCCGATCAAATACAAGCCGACGCGGTTCTGGTGATCGGTGATCGAGCCATGCATCCGACTCGCTATCACAGTTTCACTTCTGACTGGGATTTAGGTGAACAATGGTATTTCGAAACCGGACTACCTTTTGTCTTTGCCATGTGGATCGCTCAACGCGGTAGTGCCCTCCCCGAACTGGCTCAAGCTCTCGAAGAAGCCCGCGACGAAGGATTGCTTCGAGTTAACGAGTTGTGCGAAAAGTACGCGTCAAGCTATCAACTGAATATCGCTGGATGCCACGACTACCTGACGAAGAACCTGCAGTTTACTCTCACCCCCGACGCGATTCAGTCGCTGAATTTGTTCTACCGCAAGGCCATCGAGCTTGGTCTGACAGCGCCGATTCAAAACAAATTCTGGATGACACCCGTGACCACCCCAAACGTGACAACTTCATCATGACGAGCATTCAATCCATTCTCGATAAGGCCGTCGCAGGCAACCGTCTTACTTCCGCCGAAGGTTTGCAGTTACTACAGAGTCGCGAGCTGGCAGCCATTGGGGCTGCTGCGGATGCTGTGACACAGCGTTTGCATCCCGAGCCCTATCGGACCTACAACATTGATCGCAACATCAATTACACCAACGTCTGTACTGCGGTCTGTGATTTTTGTGCATTCTATCGATCCCCATCGAGTCCCGAGGGCTACGTTCTTTCGCGTGAAGAACTCCATTCGAAAATGGCTGAGACAGTCGATTTTGGTGGGAACCAAATTTTGCTGCAAGGTGGTTTGCATCCGAAGTTCAAACTCGATTGGTACGAAGAGATGCTTCGCGACATGAAGCAGAATTTCCCGACCATCAATATTCACGGCTTTAGTCCACCCGAACTCCATCACTTTACCAAAGTGAACAAACTTTCCATTCAAGAAGTTCTCGAACGGCTCAAAGAAGCGGGCCTAGGAAGTATCCCTGGTGGTGGTGCTGAGATTTTGGTCGACCGCGTTCGACAAGCCATCACACGTGGTAAAGTCCTTACCGATGATTGGCTCAACGTGATGCGCGTATGGCATCAGCTCGGTGGACGAAGTTCCGCTACGATGATGTTTGGTCATGCCGAGACGTTGGAAGAACGAATCGAGCATCTTGTACGACTTCGTGATCTGCAGGATGAAACACATGGTTTCACCGCGTTTATCTGTTGGACCTTTCAACCCGATCACACGGAAATGTCCAACGTTCCACCAGCCGGTTCTTTTGAATATCTTAAAACTCAAGCTGTCGCCCGCCTATTCCTTGACAACATCCCGAATATTCAAAGCAGTTGGGTTACCCAGGGCTTGAAGATTGGGCAGTTAGCGATGCAATTCGGAGCCAACGACATGGGGTCGCTGATGATTGAAGAGAATGTCGTCGCCGAAGCGGGCACCGTTCATTTTTTAACGCTCGATCAAGTTCGAAGTGCGATCGAAGAGCTCGGTTTTGAAGCTCGTCAACGCGACGTTTTCTACAACCTTGTCGACCCAGCCCTTGAAGTCCACGCCATCGAAGCCAATCGCCGCCGCTCCGAAATCCAATCGAGCAAAATCGATCTCCACGCAATTGCGAAAGCGTAAGCTGCGCAACAAACCCTTGAGCCTGAGGCGCTAGCCGATACTAAGAAGCCCCCTTCCCTAGTTTGTCTTGCGTACGTGATTGCGGTTTGAGATAAATGCGTTGCTGAAAGAAGCTCGAAAAATTGAAAGATTGGGTTTCGATGGGCCTTGATCGAAGCCACCGACTGACGTGAGGGTGCTTAGGATCGGCTAGCGCTCAATGCCATCTACTTTCAACCTCCCGCGAAGAGCGGGAGGGTCGATGGCGAGGTACGAGCCAGCGGGGAGGGTGAGATTTCGCATGTTTCGTGACCTTATTCCCTCCCCTCGTCGTCGTTCCTCCTCCTCGACCCTCCCAAAGGGCAACGCCGTAGCGGA
>JANOAI010000613.1:0-4850 GCA_031411055.1 Pirellulaceae bacterium | reverse complement strand
GGTACCAAAAGCCGGAACGGCCCTTCGGGTGCTTTGCACTTTTGGTACCTGACCCCGTTTTCCGAATGGCTATATGAAAAATGAAAATGCTCTAGCCAGGCGATCGAATGCCTATGTGCATCACCAAAACGCAATCTCCTACAATGAAATGATAGTAGTAGGTACACTCCGTGTACCGTACCGCGAGAACCCACGTAATTTCCGAGGACAGACTGCACACGGAGTGTGCCTACTTCCATGTTTAAAATAAGTTCTGAGGAACATCAGCGTGATTCGATGACGGTGAAACGACATGTTACCTAATTTATCAAGCCGAGCAAGGAAATGAAGAAGAGATCAATGGCGCGTATGGGTGAAACGGAATCGATCTTTGGTCATGAGAGAGGACTAATGATACTTGTACTCCTGTTCATGCTCGCGGAAGCGATTTGCGCTGACGAACACTTGATTCATCCATGTGATGTTCCTCAAGAAGTCATCGATCGAGCGGCACCGGGTGATCGGATTGTTTTTCTTCCTGGACTCCATCAACACAACCTCGGCAAGCATCGATCGATAGTGTACGTTGACAAAAGCGTGGAGATTGAACTTCAGTCCAAGGCGACGCTCAAGCTTGCAAACGGAGAGACGATTTTGGAGCCGACGGCGGAGATCACTACCGATCACGGAGCCCCCAAGAAGCTCGATGATTTATCCGGCGGTGGCGAATACGATTTGGGGCTCAAAGACATTGTTTACACCGTCATGATCGACGGTGAAGGAACGGATGGCGGACCAGACACATTCGCTTGGGGGTTTGGGACGCTAGTCGCTACACACAAGACAAAGATTCCCATTACCGGAGACTGGCAAGAGCTGAACCATGGGATCAAGATTCGTTTTGACCACAGCCGTGGCCACAACAAAGGCAGCCTCTGGTTTCTATCCTACGATGGACGTGAATCGTATGCCATACGCATCGGGCATGGGCTTCAAGTCGATCCGATTGAGAACGTTCGGATACATGGGAAAGGGACGATCGATCTGAATGCGACAAACAATGTCCTTCCGAGTGGGCTGGTCAAGGATATCAACGCTTGTGTCTTGATTCATGGCCGCGCGAAGAATATCACCGTCGAAGGAATCACGATGACCGATACGATGCGATCGGTCATGGTCTACGGCGAGCACACCGGACAATTTTTAGCTGGCGGTGGCGTTACACCTGGCGAGTCATTCGACGCTGAGAAGATTTTGATCCAATACACGCGAACGATTAATCCGAAGGGAAGCGGCTACTTGCTTGGGCACCCATCGCATCGAGGTCATTTGAGAGATGTAAAGTGCAATCACAACTACATGGAAACGAACACCACTTCGATCGAGCCCAACTTTCAGCTCGATGGATATGAAGTGATCGACAACATCATCAAGAGCAATGGGCACGCCATTCATTGCTGGCGAAAGTCCATCAACGGACGGATTGAAGACAACATTCGCATTGACGACAATACTGGCAAGTCGGTAGTCGTTCTCGGTGCGCCCGGAGGTTGGGAGAATCCGCAACCACCAGTGCTTCGCAATAATCGCAATCACCTTGGCGAGAAAAAATAGGTTCGAAGTCCCTCTTTTCCTTGTGTGAGTCGCTATTCCATCGGGACGACAATCAAAGGATGATCGCGGAAACCTTCGGCTTTCACGATGGGCCAGCTTGTCCGGTCGGTGCTTTCATAGGGACCGATCTTGTCTAACGGAATTGGCTTGAAGGCGGGCGATTCAATGAAATCACAGCACATAAGCAACCCATTTTAATATCATGGCGCACAAAATGTGCGTGATATTGCGAGCTGGGTGTGAGATTCATTCGAGTGCTTCAGTTAACATATTCGCTGGGTACGATTGTCGATCCTATCTTTCGCATTCGATCTTAATGAAAAAGAACTTCTTACTAACGTCTTTCTCTTTTATGCTCGCCGCCGCTGGCAAGCCGGGCCTGCCGGATGGCATCGAAGTACAGATTCTCGATCATGTCTACACCGACAAAGTGAAAGTCTCCGGCGGCACCAGCATCGAGCCCCAGAAAGGTTTCCTCTGCCTGGAAAGCGAAGGCTCACCTATCCAGTTCCGCAAGCTGCGCGTGCGTGAACTGCCGTGATTGCTTCAAACTTCATTCAACATTTCAAAGTGCAACCATGTCCTCACAACTAGCATCCCGTCGCCAGTTCCTCACCACGCTCGCGGCTGCCTCTGTCGGAACCAGCTTGCTTGGACAAGAAGCCGACACGTTTCCGCCCGTCCGTCAGATCACACGTGGCCCAGGCTTCCATTGGTTTGGCTATTACGACAAGCTGCAGTTCTCGCCGGACAACCGTTTTGTACTTAGCAACAAAGTCAGCTTCGAACATCGCACGCCAACGGCAGAGGAT
Source organism: Pirellulaceae bacterium (assembly GCA_031411055.1). GTDB lineage: Bacteria > Planctomycetota > Planctomycetia > Pirellulales > Pirellulaceae > JAIYDQ01. The sequence continues at coordinate 2,445 of JANOAI010000613.1, read as the reverse complement.
GAGATCGAAGTCGGCATGGTGGATCTGCACGAGGGCGACAAATGGATTCCGCTCGGCAAGACCAAAGCCTGGTGCTGGCAACAAGGGTGCATGTTGCAATGGATCCCAGGCTCGGAGTCGAAGGTGATCTGGAATGATCGTGAGAAAGACAAGTTCGTCAGTCACATCCTCGACGTAAAGACCAGCGAGAAGCAGACGCTGCCAACGCCCATCTACGCGTTGAGTCCCAACGGCAAAGAGGCGGTGTCGTGTGACTTCGCACGCGTGGCGGATTGTCGTCCTGGCTATGGCTATGCGGGCATCAAGGACCGCTTCGCTGATGACATGGCACCGGAAGGAAGTGGCGTGACGCATGTGAACTTGGCGACCGGCGTCGAGAAACTGATCGTAACTCATCGGCAGCTCGCACGGACTGGAGAAGTCCAGTCCAATCTTCCAGGCTCCAAGCACCACGCGTATCACTTGCTTTGTAGTCCTGACGGCAGACGTCTGATTCTACTTCATCGCTGGACTCAACCGGGCGGCGGTCATCTCACACGACTCATCACCGTCAACATGGACGGTAGCGATTTGCGGATCGTGATTCCGAATGGCTACGCATCCCATTTTATATGGCGCGATGCCACTCATATTCTCTCGCAGGCCAAAGGCTGGCTTGGCAACAAGGAATGGGGTGACTTTCTGTTCGAGGACAAGGACTTAGGGATCGTTGAAGAGATCGGTAAAGGGGTGCTCGATAGCGGTGGCCACCTCACTTACCTGCGAAACAACGAATGGATCCTCAACGATACCTATCCCAAAGGAGCCCAACGATTCCAAACGCCGCACCTGTATCACATCGAGTCGAACCGTCGTATCGACCTCGGCAATTTTGCATCACCGCCAGCCTACAAAGGGGAATGGCGAGTGGACACGCACCCGCGACTCAGCCGCGACGAACGCAATGTCTGCATCGACTCTCCGCACACAGGACAAGGCCGCCAACTTCATCTCATCAACATCAATGGGGTCGTTTGAGTTGATCGCTCCTTCGAATCTTTCAACACACGATGAACCAAACCAATCGCCGACAATTCATCACCACAGTCGCTGCATCAGTGGCGACTTCATCGCACGCGCCAGCTACCGCATCACCGGCAATGCCGTCATCATAGTCGAAGCGACCGGAGTCACCGTCGCGCTTCACCGTGATACCACGGCGGTGCCCACGATGCGATCCGCTAGAGTTCTTACCCCAAAACAATTTGAAATGATTGCGGTACCAATAGCGACTGTAACGCCTAACGTGATAGAGATCGGCGAAAATTCGATGGGGCGTGCCGCGTTTGCGAAAACGGGCGATGTCGGCATCAGGCAGATGATACCGATTATTCCTGGAATGAAAGCGAGACAGGCTCGAACAAAAATGCGAAATCGCCCGGCCGGAGTCCCGTCCATCTTTACGATCACGGACTCAAAGCCGTGCAAGACAAGTCCACCGCGAAAGAGTAAGCCGGCAACGATTGCCGGAAACGCGGTATAGAAAATCCATACATTGATCGCGATCGATAAAATGAAGCCGATTGGAAAAGTGTTCGGCGTTAAAATTTTTCCCTTCAGCTGAATTTCGTCGGCGAGCAATTTCAGTCCATCGTTGACTTCAACCTTGGAAGGCCGCTTGGCCGAACATGCCGAAGCGATCATCTGTCGATATACAAAGTGAAAGCGCGACAAGGATGGAACGCTCCTCATTCGCGGATCGTCCAGTATCCCTCTCCCGCTCGCAAGACTCGCGACCTCTCCCGCAAGCGGGAAGGGGTTACAAAAGCAATGGGATATCATGTTCCAACCAACATCTCACAATCGCGCACGGTTATTTAGTTTGTTATGCATGTACGGCAATATTGGATCTGATTTGGTTCCCCGAACAGTTTTTTCAATGAATCCTTTGTAGTCGTTTTCGAATTCACCGCTTCGGCTAGCGAGACTTTCCCCTACGGTCGTTTTGCAGGTGTTTGGCAGTTGCGATCGATGGCCGCGGGATATCTGCCGAGTATGCGTTCAGTTCGTTGACAATCTCAGATTGTTGCATCGCCAAATTGCAGGTTTCGGGGTTTTTGAGGACCGGAACGAGACTGAGGCCGTCGATTGGCGGGGGGCCGGCTGGAGGGTGTAGGCCGAATGCTGCAAGGTTAAGGCGAATTGCGAATCGAATCTGTAGCGGAACGGCGCGAGCCGTACGGTGCCGCAAACCGGAGGGCTTGCGCCCAATGCCACTGACTTTCCCGATTTCTTTGTCGCGGAACGGCGCGAGCCGTCCGGTTCTTCAAGGTTTTCTCGCACTGCACCGGACGGCTCGCGCCGTTCCGCTTCCAAAGAAAGCGGCATTGGGCTAGAGAAGTTCTTCAAAAGTTGTAGCGAGTGAATTCCAATCGGCGGCGGAGTTGCGGTTGCATAATGCCACTA
>JANOAI010000612.1:0-8741 GCA_031411055.1 Pirellulaceae bacterium | reverse complement strand
CCAGGCGACGTAATCGAAGTCAACAATCGCGAATCGGTCAAGAATCTTTACCGTGGTGTGATTGCCAACAATACACCAGCGGCGGTTGACTGGTTGTCGTTTGATACTGAAAACCTTCGCGTGACTGTGGCTGGAAATCCTGGACCAAGTGATATTAGCTTGCCAGTAAACGCCAACATCGTCGTCGAATTCTTGTCGCGATAATCTTCTATGCACACTCGATTGGTTGTACTTGGCGGTGGTCCGGGCGGCTACGCGGCTGCCTTTCTCGCCGCCGATGAAGGTCTCGAGGTCGTTCTTGTCGAAGCCGATGATCGACTCGGCGGGACGTGTTTGCTGCGAGGATGTATCCCATCCAAAGCGCTGCTTCACGTCGCGAGAGTCGTCTCGGAAGCGGAAGAGATGAGTCACGACTGGGGGGTCGAATTCTCGAAACCGAAGGTCGACATCGACAAGGTGCGAGCTCGAAAAGAGAAAGTCATCTCGACGCTGACTGGCGGATTGAGCGGACTGGCCAAGCGTCGCAACGTCAAAGTCATCAAGGCTCACGCTCGGTTTGAGAACAGCTCGACTTTGGTTTTCGAAGGGAGCGATCCCTCGATCCCCGAAGGAAGCCGGCTGACTTTCGACAACTGCATCATAGCGACCGGAAGTACTCCGGCGATGCCGCCTTCGTTCAATATCGGCTCGGATCGCGTGATGGACAGCACCGGAGCGCTCGCGTTGGCGGATGTCCCTGCCAAGCTGCTGGTCATCGGCGGTGGTTACATCGGTCTCGAAATGGGGAGCGTTTACGCTTCGCTCGGTTCCCAAGTTTCCGTCGTGGAATGGACGCAAACGCTACTGCCCGGTGCCGATCGCGATTTGGTCAAGCCGTTGCAAAAGAAGCTGGAAAAGCTTTTTGACAATCGGATTTTTCTGAATACCAAAGTCGGTTCCGTCGCTGCCATCGACAATCAGATTGAAGTCACGTTTGAGGGGCCCGGCAAGTTCGGTCACGAGCGATACGATCGCGTTCTGGTCAGTGTTGGGCGTCGACCACGTAGCCAAGATCTTGGACTTGAGAACGCAGCCGTTCAAGTCGACCCCAAAGGCTTTATCGTTTGCGATAAGTCTCAGCGTACGTCGGTCGCAAACATTTTTGCCATCGGCGATGTTGCTGGCGAACCTATGTTGGCTCATAAAGCTAGCCACGAAGCCAAGGTCGCCGTTGAAGTGATTCTGGGCAAAGATGTAACGTTTGATAAACGAGCCATCCCAGCCGTCGTCTTCACCGATCCCGAAATCGCTTGGGCGGGTTTGACGGAAGATCAAGCCAAACTGGCAGGCAAGACAGTCGATGTTGAAGTCTACCCTTGGGCTGCCAGCGGGCGGGCTCAAGCAATCGGTCGCACCGAAGGCTTTACAAAGTGGCTAGTCGATCCTCAAACGCACCAAGTCGTCGGCTGCGGCATTGTCGGTGCTGGAGCGGGCGAATTGATTGCCGAAGCGGTCCTAGCGATCGAAATGGGCTGCGAAGTTCGTGACATCACGGAATCGATCCACCCCCATCCAACGCTGAGCGAAACCCTCATGAACGCTGGCGAAGTCCATTTCGGAACTGCGACCGAGATCTACAAACCAAAGAAGTCGCATTCTTAGAAGCCAGATCGATCTCAAAAGAATAGAACCTATAGGTTGTATATGCCCGATAGGTCCTATTGAGTTTAGTAACGAGTGATCGATGCGTTCCAGGATCGAAAGTCCTACGACGCCGATTCGCTTTTCTTCTTAGCCCTTGGCAGCTGCGTAGCGTTTGGCAACTTCGTTCCAGTTAACGACGTTCCAGAAAGCAGCGATGTAGTCTGGGCGCTTGTTCTGGTATTTTAGATAGTACGCATGCTCCCAAACGTCGAGCCCAAGGATAGGCGTTCCGCCGATGCCAGCGATGGCCGCTCCCATCAGGGGACTATCTTGATTAGCTGTCGATCCGATTGCGAGCTTACCACCGTCGACAACAAGCCATGCCCAACCGCTCCCGAACTGATTTGCGGCTGCCGCATTGAATTTTTCTTTGAAGGCATCGAAACTACCAAACGTGGCATCGATCGCAGCCGCGAGATCGCCACCTGGCTTTCCACCGGCGTTCCATCCGATGATTTGCCAGAACATCGAGTGGTTTGCATGGCCACCGCCATGATTTCGAACCGCCTTGCGTTTCTCTTCCGGCACCGAAGCGAGATCGCTAATCAGCGCTTCCACGGTCTTGGATTCAAAAGGTGTTCCAGCGACCGCTTCGTTGAGCTTCGTGACATAGGTATTGTGATGCTTGCTGTGATGGATCTCCATCGTCATCGCATCGATGTGAGGCTCCAAGGCTTTGTATTCGTAGGGTAGTTGTGGCAGTGTAAAGGCCATGATTTGGCTCCCGTGGTTGAGGATGGTAGGTGAAATGTTCGACTTGTCAGCCTTAAAGTGTAGGCAACTCAAACAGCTCCGCCCATGGGGTGTCAACCAGAAGAAAAGGCTGAGTTTGTCGCCGACATGCAAGTTGGCCTGCCTGGACACGCGATCGACACGGCGGGGGCGACGAGTTTCGACGGTGGAGCGACCGAGCCACACCGGAGTCAGGCGCGCGGACTTTTAGTCCTGAACCGTCTTGGTCGGTTCCATGGTGGGCGGCGGTGGGGCTACGGTGGGGTTCTTGCCAATCGCGGAGTCGAAGTCGATCTCGCGGCCAAGCAACTGATGCTCAAGCTTTTGCTGTAAATACTGCATCGTTTCATCGATGACGTCGGCTTGCATCACGACTAGTTCGCCTGGCATGATCATCGACAAGCATTGATCCACCGCTTTCTGCCAGCCAGCGACGGCGTACACCTCTTTCACGCGGCCCCCTTTATCGATCCCTTCTTTGAAGAGACGAATGATTTCGCCAGGCTCACGACCTCGAAGATAGGCATCTTCATAAATCACGACCCGGTCGAAAGCTTCGGCAAGCAATTCGCCTTGACGAATCATGTCGATATCGCGCCGGTCGCCAGCCGCCGAATAGATAACCGTTCGACGAGGATGCGGGAACTGCGAGATGGCTCCAACAATTGCTTGAAGGCTCGATACGTTGTGCCCGTAATCGACGATCACCGTCGCGCCATTGATTTCAATCAGGTTGAATCGGCCAGGAACTTTGTCCATGTGTGCCGAAAAACTCTCCAGACCAATTCGAATTTGTTCGCAGGGCATTCCAAGCGTCCAGCAGGCAGCCGTTGCCGCCAAGACGTTTTCAACTTGAAAACCGATGCGACCATTGTGGGTCAGCGGGATCCGATCAAGGCTGAGCAATGTGAACTCGTGGGCACCTTCGGCAAGCATAACCGAATTGTCACGAACGAAAGCCACGCGTCCGCCTTCGGCGCGCTTCTTTACCAAAAGTGGGTGATTCCCGTCGATGTCGAAAAATGCGACTTGGCCTTTGCAATTGTCAGCCATTTCGGCGACCAGAGGATCGGCAGCTTTGAGCACCGCGTGACCGGTCTTCGCAACCGCTTCGACCACGCAGCGTTTTACCTTGGCAAGTTGTTCGATCGTGTCGACGTCGCCAATACCGAGGTGGTCGCCCTCACCAATATTCGTAACCACACCCACATCACAATAATCGTAGCCCAATCCTTCTCGGAGGATTCCGCCACGAGCTGTCTCAAAGACGGCCGCTTCTACGAGCGGATTCATCAACACGGCACGAGCCGATTGAGGTCCGCTACAATCGCCCGAGTCAATGCGACGACCGGCGACGTAGATACCGTCAGTGCAAGTCATGCCAACGCGTTTGTTGTTGCTAGCAATGATGTGAGCAATCAATCGCGTGGTCGTTGTCTTGCCGTTCACACCCGTCACACCCACGATCGGCACGCGGCCGTTCGATTGCTCGGGGAACATCATTTCGATAATGGCTTGCCCCACAGGACGTGGCAAACCACCCGAGGGCTCGATATGCATTCTCAGACCTGGTCCGGCGTTGATTTCGACAACAACTCCTCGCTGACCTTGCAGCGGTTGCATGATGTCTTGTGCAACAATATCGACACCGGCAATATCCAATCCAACGATGCGGGCAGCTTCGACTGCTTGTCGAGAAATATCGGGATGGACGAGATCGGTTACGTCGGTAGCCGTTCCACCCGTGCTTAGATTTGCGTTGCGTCGGATAAGAACTTTGCGTTCAACAGCCGGTACGCAGTCCGGCGTCAGGCCTTGCTCGGCCAAGACACCCAAGGCCACCGCATCAATTTTAATTTTGCTGAGAACCGTACTGTGACCATCGCTGCGACGCGGATCAAGATTGACTTTGTCAATCAGTTGTTGAACCGTCGAAATACCATCACCGATGACGTGAGCAGGTTCGCGACGAGCGGCCGCGACGAGCTTGCCACCGATGACGAGCAAGCGATAGTCATCGCCCGGCGCATGCTGCTCAAGAATGATCGAGCTACCTTCTTCGCGAGCAGCATTGAAAGCGGCGACGACCTGTTCCTTCGTTTGCAAATTCGTGGCCACACCGCGGCCGTGATTACCATATTGCGGTTTTACCACCACGGGCAAACCGACATCTTCCGCTGCTTCCCAAGCATCGTCGGCAGATTCAACGGGTCGACCTTCCGGGGATGGGACACCGATCATGCGGAGGAGTTTGCGCGTCAAATCCTTATCTTGAGCAATCGATTCGGCAATGGCACTAGTTGCGTCCGACTCAGCGGTACAAATACGGCGTTGCTTGCATCCAAAGCCGAGCTGCACCAAACTTCCTTCATTCAATCGGCGCCACGGAATGTTTTGAGCTCGTGCCGCTTTGACGATTGCGCGTGTACTGGGTCCAAGACAAACGTCGTGCGCTAGTTCGCGAAGCTTCTCGACTTCGCCAGCCACATCGAATGGCTTGTCCTGAATCGCCGCTTGCAGGAGTTGGAAAGCAACCTCAATCGCAGCCAAGCCAAGCTTCTCTTCTTCGAATTCGACGGCGACTTTATAGATCCCCTCAATGTTGGATGCACGAGCCTTGCCGTATCCAACATCGACCCCGGCGAGCGTTTGAAGCTCGATCGCGAGATGCTCCATAATATGAGCCATGTAAGTGCCGCGCTCAAGACGCTGATAGAAACCACCTCGCTCGCCAACGCTACATCGATGCTCGATCAATGTTGGTAGCCAAGTCTTAAGCCGATCATTGAATCCAGGAATCATTTCTGAAGAGATCTCATGCATCTCTTCGAGATCTACCCAAGCCTCTAAAACAGGGAAATTTGCCCAGACGTTAGGTCCACGAAGTTTGTTAACCTTCAAAATCCGCATGTGTGCCTCAATGAAATCGAGCCGATTCGCTAGCTCTGTCGTGTTGGAAGGGAAAGGTGCTTGGGGTGTGTTTCAAGTTCGCTGTGACGGTGGGTCCGTGCGTTGCATCGATTCATTCGGTTGGCAAGAAAATCCGTGTCCAGCACCTTGCGATCATCGGGAAAAGTTTATCCTTCTACTGCATTTCCCGGACCACGAAGTCACAATAGTACACCAACCAAAGCCGCTAAGGTAGAAAATCCTACGCAAAACGAGCTTGGGAAGTTTTCTCCCGATTCTTCGACGCCATTCTAACGTAGTCACTTCGACGCCGATCCGCACTCGTTTTGATGTCAGGTTGTCGCTTTCGGGACACACTTTCCGAACAGAAATTCGAGAAAGGAATCGCATCCGCTATAGTCGCCATGATCGAACATCCGTGGTGAAAATCTTGAGTCCTCTTGTTGGCGATCAAGCCAAACCCGTTTATTAGGGGGCAACGCTTCAGTTTATTCAATCGTTCTGGTACAAAACGATTCAATTCATTGTCGCTCTGGGAAGTACTCCGCGTGTCGTCATCAATATCCTCTTCCTCCCCAACAAATTCGCCCCCTACCGAATTTAATGAGCTGCTCCGAACGCAAATAAAAGACGGGGAAACGGTCGTTTCCTGGCTTACTCCCAACCTGACTCCCGAATTGCGTTTCGCCGACGGTTTAGTGGTTTTGACGGAGAAACGGATCCTCAGCTTTGTAGCCGAACCGAATTCGAATACGAATCAATCTTCACCGATCGGGAAGTGGCAGAGTTGGGACCTCAAATCGATTTCCGAAATACGAGCCACCGATCGAGCCGGCCTAGCTTCGCTTGAGATACTTGGCCCTGAGCGACTGTTTCATACCTGGCGTTTTTCGTCCAGTAAGCTCGCCCAAGCGCGACTTTTTGTCCACGCTCGTGACACTCTGATGCGAGCCGAGACTGGGGAAAAGTTGTTCATTGCTCCGGCATCGGTTTGCCCCTCGTGCGGCGTTCTCATGCAACCCGGTCAATCCGTCTGCACTGAATGCGCTCCAACCGTCGCGGCTGACCCGACTCGGTCCCTCTGGCGACTGACTCGATTCGCCAAGCCACGGTTAGGGATGATCCTGGGCGGATTCACGTTGACGCTGTTGAGTACGGCCATTGGATTGATCCCACCGTACCTGACGATTCCACTCATCGACGATGTTCTGATCCCGGGGAAAAATTTCGAGTATGTTCCATGGTATATCGGAGGCTTGTTGATCACAGCCTTGTTCGCATGGTTACTCAGTTGGGCGAAGACGTATGTGTTGGCAACCGTCAGCGAGCAGATCAGTTGCGATCTTCGTAATCGGACTTACGAACATCTACAGCGACTGTCGCTTGAGTTTTTCGGCGGTCGACGAACAGGAGATTTGATTTCTCGCGTCAGCACCGATACCGAGCGTATCTGCGATTTCCTGTCGATACATCTGCTTGACTTCGCGACCGACGTCTTAATGATCATCATGACGGCCGCCATTCTGATCTCCATCGATCCGTACATGGCGATCGTAACATTGTTACCTTTCCCAGTCATCGGTTGGATGATTCAGTTTTTCCGCATTCGCCTGCGACAGGGCTTCGCTCGCGGTAGCGCCGCGTGGGCGGAAATGGTCAATGTCTTAGCCGATACGATTCCCGGTATTCGCGTCGTCAAAGCCTTTGCCCAAGAGCATCGCGAAATCGATCGGTTCGCTGGTCGTAACCAACAAGTCCTCGAGGCCAATACGCGAGTGAATCGTTTGTGGGCCGCCTTTGGACCCATCATCACATTGATGACCGACATTGGTTTGCTCGTCATCTGGGCCTTTGGTGCTTATCGCGTTGCCCATGACCCCGATTTTACCGTCGGTATTTTGACCGCCTTTGTCGCCTACATTGGACGGTTGTATGTGCGACTGGATTCGATGAGTCGCATGCTGGCCAACGCGCAGCGATCTGCCGCGGCCACCCATCGAATCTTTGAAATTCTTGATCGCGTGCCGAGCGTTGCGGAAGCGACCAAGCCTGTACCTCCCGGCCGCGTTCGGGGCGAGATCACGATCGATAATATTTGCTTTCGATATGGGGCTCGCCAAGTGATTACGAACGTCAATTTAACGATTCGACCTGGCGAAATGATTGGCTTGGTAGGTCCCAGCGGAGCCGGAAAAAGCACCCTCGTTAACTTGGTCTGCCGATTCTTCGATGTCGCCAGCGGAGCCATTCGTGTTGATGGAATCGATATTCGATCCTATCCGATTTCCGCTTACCGCTCGAATATTGGGATCGTCCTTCAAGAGCCGTTTCTCTTTTTCGGATCGATTGCCGAGAACATCGCCTATGGTCGTCCCGAAGCAACTCGAGAAGAGATTATCGCCTCGGCGCGAGCTGCCAAAGCTCATGATTTTATATTGCGATTGCCCGACGGCTATGATTCGATTGTCGGTGAACGCGGACAGGCGTTATCTGGCGGCGAACGGCAGCGTATCTCGATCGCACGTGCGTTGCTCACAGATCCTCGCATCTTGATTCTCGACGAAGCCACATCGGCAGTGGATACCGAAACCGAGCGAGAAATACAGGAAGCTTTGGATCATCTCGTCCAAGGTCGAACCACAATCGCCATCGCGCACCGCATCAGCACACTGCGCAAAGCCGATCGGATCGTCGTGCTAGAAAAAGGTTGCATCACCGAGATTGGTAAACACGAACAATTGATTCAACTGGGTGGAACCTATGCTCGATTGAACCGAGCTCAAGAACAGCTGGCGGAAGAGTATTCCATCGCGGAGATGCCACAATGACGACAAGCTCGAAAGTAAAGCTCGAACGCAACCAATGGGGACGAATCGTTGCAACCAATGAAGCTGGCACACGCTTTGAAGACGTGTCTGTCGTCCCTCTTTTTCCGATTTCCGATCCTCGACAATGGATTTCGATCATCGCGCGTGATGGCAAAGAAATCGCCTCGATTCCCGATCCGGCTTTATATGACTCGGAAATTCAAAAATTGCTTTTTGAGGAATTAACGTATCGCGATTTTGTTCCGCGTATTTCGCGGGTCCTATCGGTAACAGGGACTTCGGAACCATGCGAATGGCACGTTGATACCAACCATGGGCCGACCAAGTTTGTGCTGAAGGCCGAAGACGATATCCGACGCTTGAGCGTTCACGAGGTGATGATCGTCGATGCGAACGGTGGACGCTTCCGCGTTGATGATACGCGGAAACTCGATCTCCGCTCGCGCCGTTTTATCGAATGGTACGTGTAACCGGCAGAGTGATCGTCCTGCTTATAGAGCATTTTCATTTTTCATATAGCCATTCGGAAAACGGGGTCAGGTACCAAAAGTGCAAAGCACCCGAAGGGCCGTTCCGGCTTTTGGTACC
>JANOAI010000611.1:0-8516 GCA_031411055.1 Pirellulaceae bacterium | reverse complement strand
GATTTTGGCAATACTTTCCAACCCTTCGCAGATTTTCAACCCATCGACGACCGTATCGATAGCCGGAAATGTACTCAGCATCTTGCTGACTTCTAAACCATTTTCGTACGGGATGTAACGTTTCGGGTCAAACGTTTCCGGAGCTGCCATACCACCGGCCATCCATAGCAAAATGCACGCATCTGCCCTGGGCGCAGGATGATCGACTTTAGAATCGGCCTTACCAAAAATGCGGATCGGCTCATTCGCCATCCAGGCCGCAACCGAGGCTGCCGACAGCGATTTGAGTAGCTTCCTGCGTTCGCGCAATGCTTCGTTCGTCGGTATCATAGAATCACTCACTGAGAAAACGATCGACTTCTTCGTGCGTATGGGGCTATCGAATAAACTGAAATTCGGGCGACATGAACATGGCCCACAATAAATCTTCCACGGCTTGCAAATCGGGTTTCTCACCCAACATCTCGAAGCCAAGCGCCAATTCTTCGGATGTCGGGCTACGTGTAAAAATGCGACGGTACAAGTTTAATGTTAAGGCTTTCGAGTCATCCGGGAACTCCTTCGACCATTTTTTTGCGCCAGCCGAAAGCAGATCCGCAAAGCTCTGCCCGTTCGACAAATCCATCGCCTCAAGCGTGGTTAGATCGCTCGGACGCATGGAAACGATTTGCTCGCGATTGGGTCGACCGAGTGATCGCATCAAAAAACTACTTTTCATCAGTGATGCGCGGACTGGGCGATTATCGCTGGAGGTAGCTCGACTGAGAAGCAATGGGGACTGTGATTGTGTCATGCTTTTCAGCGCAGGCGTTTCTTTCAGCACGACTACTTTTTTCAACTCTTTGCGATCCACAGCTTTGAGCCGATTTTCTTTGATCGTCGACGTCGTCGGAACGTAACGCCAAGACTCGTCGGACTTGACGGTAACTTGCGATTGATTTGCTAAAGTAATTCTCGCTTCGACGTAGAGATTCCCTTTTTCCGGTGAATTGACTGGTCCACTTGCCAGCACGGAAATCGAATTATTTCCTTTACGAAGGGCCTGATGAATCGGGTGCATCTCGATCGTCCGAAATTCGCTATCCTTCGCAACGAGTCGATTGTTGACGAACAACGCATATTCTCGATTAGCCGTAACCAAGACTCCGGCAACAGATGGCTTTTCGTCGAGCACAAAAGTTTTCTGAAACAAGAGCGACTTCGAAGCCTTACCCTTGTCCTCCGAATCTTCAGCTTCACCCCAAATCCAATCAGCCGTCGAGTGCTGAGTCCGAAGCAACTCGGCATCGATAACACCCCGAAAAACAGGCGCGTCGTACGAAGTCGGTGCCGCTTCTGTTACCGTCCATACGGCATCGACAAACTGTTCAGCCGTTAAGCGTTTGGCCTGGGGACCTGCAAATTGGAAGTCACCTTCGTCGGTCGCGCCGGGAAGCGAGACAGTTGCGGATTGATAGGCATTGGAACTGGCAATGTACCTGAGCATCTTTTTCAGGTCGTATTGTTGCTCAATGAAAGTCAGGGCCAGGTGATCTAAAAGTTCTTCACTCCACGGCGGAGTCTGCATTGAATCGACCGGATGCACGATGCCGCGTCCCATCAAGCGGTGCCATAGGCGATTTACGATGGTCCGAGCAAAACGTCCATTCTTACGATCGGTCATCAAAAGAGACAGTTGCTTCAGTCTTTCGGCTTTTTTGGCCGATGGATCAACTGCGCCGGTCTCCGGAAAAATCCATGACGGTTCGGCTTTTTCTCCCGTGGCTTTATCGCAACGAAAGATTTCCATGGGCTTGTCCGCGTAGATCGCAGCCAAGCCGTAAGCTTCTTTGAGCTTCCACCGATCGATAAAGCTGTCGTGGCACGAAGCACATTTCATGTTAATTCCGAGGAAGCTTTGCGCGACACTTTGCGCAAACTGAATTTCGACTTTCTGAGCGGCACTAACATCGCCACGCCACTGGATGCCATCGATAAACCCTCGGCTCTCATCATCAGGCGGAGCGATGAGTTCGCGAACAAACTGATCGTAGGGTTTGTTGTCGACGAGCGATTGATACAGCCATCGACTGATTTGCTTTCGTCCACCCGTGATGAAACCCGTGCCACCATAATCGTTACGCAACAAATCGTTCCAGAACGTTAGCCAGTGATCCGCATAGCCAACATGGTCGGAGAGGAGCGTATCGATCCAAAGCTCGCGTTTATTGAGACGAGTGTCGTTAAGAAAAGCATCGACAGCTTGGACCTCGGGCAACAAGCCGACCAAATCGAGCGACGAACGATGAAGAAATTTCGAATCATCGATCGGTTTTGGACGTGCAAGTTTTTTCTCAAGTTGATAGTGATCGATTATTCGATCGATCGGATGACTGCGCCCGTCGATGGCCGGTGGAAGTTCTGCTTTCACGAGCTCTAGCTTCGGTTCGTAGGCTGGCTGCTTGAATGCGAATCCTTCTTCCCATGGTGCGCCGCCATCGATCCATTTCTTCAACAGTAGCAATTCCTTCTCGCTAACACGCTCACCCTTGGGCGGCATACGCGAGTCTTCATCGGTCGATTGAATCAACTCAAGCATGTAGCTGGTATCCGCCTTACCAATTTCCACCACTTTGCCGCTTTCACCTCCTTCGAGCAACGTTCCGCGATCATTCATCGAGAAGCCCCCCTTTTTATTGTCGCCGGTGTGACATTCGGCGCAATGCTTTCGAAGGATAGGGACGATCTCGTGAGCAAAGTCAAGCTGCCCCAACGCGGAGCCAGAAGCAACGCACTGGACCATCGAAAATCCGAACAGGCAAGTCGTTGCTAACCAAATCGACCGGTCCGAGCTAAGAAGGAGCATATTCAATCGAAACAAACTCGAAAAGAAGGAAGGGAACAGGTGGGACGTTCATCGAGTTCTATCATGGCCGCAATTACATGCGAATGCTTGTACAAATGATCGAATCGATTGTAAAACTGCCGCGTGTGGAGCAAATGCGATCAACACAAACCCATCCCAAACCATGTTCAGGATGGAAAATGCGAAAGAGAATGCTTACGCATTGCGTTTGTTGGGCAAAATTGCAGAAAAACCGATACTTCTTCCTGGTCGCCAGCACTTCGCACGATAAAAACGTTGACCGAGTAGGTTGAAAATCTCAACCTAAGGCAGGAAGTTTGATCATAAAGCTTGACATTGCATTCGCTTGCGATAACCTAACCGTCCAAGGTAGAGTTTGCCGGTTGTATCAAAGAACCGACGTCGATCACTCGGTTTGTCGAGATTGGTGGTCGTTCGCGATCAAGCAATGAATTTCAATATTAGCATTCACCAAGGTAGCGTCATGCGAAAATTTAGTTTCCTAACAGTTGCAGCCCTGCTACTTGGAATCCCCTTTGTAAACGTGGCTAATGCAGGGATCATCTCGTTCGACTTGCGCGGTACTGCTGGCTTTGGTTTGTTGCCTGGAAACGAACCTGGAGCAATTTCTGGCGGAACGGGCGGAGAAATTGGCCCTGGAATTACGTATGACGATGTGTCAAATTTGTTAACGATCAGCAATATCGGTTGGGGGTCATCGCAAGGGTTCACCGATCTGGCGGGCCTGGCGAACAACTCCCACATTCACGGTCCTACTTTGGCTAATTTTGGATTTAACGGTACGGCCAATTTCACGCAAACGGCGGGCGTGTTGTTCAGTTTGACCCGAAGCGGAAACGCGGTAACCGGGGGGACGATTACGACCGCGCCCATCCTTTTGACGGCAGCACAAGAGACCGAGCTCTTAAACGGAAGGTATTACGTCAATATCCACACAGCAGCGAATGGCGGCGGAGAGATGCGAGGTTTCTTGGTATCTTCTGTACCCGAGCCAAGCTCAATTGCATTGTTGATCACAGGCGGCTTGTTTGGCCTGATTCGACGCCGCACCCGACGAATCGTCTCATAAGCTGTTATCGAATAATGATCTGAGCCATCTCCGGCAACCGCTTTTCGTGATCCCCTTGTCGGTTCCTTTGACGATCGAAGTTCTCCCACGACTTGGGCTCCGTTCGGATTTAAACATCGCCGATTGGGTGGGAAGCAACCTTACCATTGCTTTTAGCCTTCTCTCTGGTACTCCTGGGCAATTATCGATTTTCGATGGGGATTCTACTTCGCCGAACCCGGTGCGCTATACCTCATTTCATGGCATCGGAGGGACGTTTGTGTAGCATGCCGTCGGTCACTATCATCACAACTATGCTTTCACCGCTCCTGGAATTTATGATGTTGAGGTAACGATTTCCGGTACGCATATCGCCCGTCACGCAATCGAGTTTCCCCCTGTTGCGGTAGCGAATGGGTTGATCTCACCATATAATTTAGCAGAATGGATTGAGAGATTTTCTTAAGAAATTCGCTCGCTATGTTTTGCTGAAGCCTACCGGCCCTCTCGGTATCTGCGACAGCCTCCCACCTAAGCACTCAATCAACCCTCCTGCGATATGCACCGCTGCCGACTCTTGGCTGTAACCTTTCGACTGCCTGCGATCTTCTTGATCACGTGCTGCATGTTTGTTTTTTCGCCGCACTCAGTCGCAGTATCGGAAACCAAAGGGCAGACCAAGTTTACAGATCCGATTCTGCTTAAGGGCGAAGCCATTTTCGCGACGCAGTGTGCGAGCTGTCATGGAAAACAGGGCGAAGGAGTTAAGGCTCAGCATGAATCGCCGCTCATTGGCGATATGACGGAGGGCGAGCTCGCTAAAGTGATTCACGATACGATGCCGAAGGACGCACCCGAAAAGTGCGAAGGGAAAGACGCGGAAGCGGTCGCCGCCTACATTCACGAAGCCTTTTATAGCGAGTCCGCTCAGATTCGCATTCGGCCACCTCGCGTCGGGTTGGCACGATTGACCGGTGCACAGCTTCGCCAAAGTCTCGCCGATCTTTATGCGACAATCGATGGGGTCATCGAGCCACGCAACGATCGTGGTGCTCAAGGAACCTACTTCGATGCTGGCAATTGGAAGAACGATAAGAAAAAACTCGAAAGAATTGATTCAACCATCAATTTCGATTTTGGTCGCGAACCGCCCGTGGATGGACTTCGAGCCGAAGAATTTTATATCTATTGGGAAGGCAATGTTAAAGTCGATGAATCGGGGAAGTATGAGATCGTTGTTGAGAGTACGTGTTCGTTTGTAATGGACTTTCGTAAGATTGGAGTTCCATTTATCGACAATCATGTTCAGTCCGGGGACAAAACCGAATTTCGTCAGTCGATTTACCTAACGGCCGGTCGCGTCTATCCGTTCAAAATTGACTACATTCAACGAAAACGCAAGACGGAACTTCCACCAGCCAAAATCTCGTTGCGGTGGGTCAAACCACACGGCATCGAAGAAGTGATTCCAAAGCGGAACATCGTATCCTACACAGGACCAGCTGTTTTCTCGTTGCAAGCCAACCTTCCGCCAGATGATCGGAGTTATGGATTTGATCGTGGGATTGCGGTGAGTCGGCAGTGGGATGATTCTGTGACCGCGGCAGCGCTCGAGTTTGGCGAAGCTGCGGCCGAAGAACTGTGGCCTCGATATCGGGAAAAACACAAGAAAGATTCGGATGAGAATCGCGGTCGACTGAAAGCGTTCCTGGGTGAGCTTGTGTCAGCCGCTTTTCGGCGACCGCTTGATGACGAAATCAAGCAACGTTATATCGAAGTTCATCTGTCTTCAACGCCCGACGATGTTGAGGCGATCAAGGTTGTCTTACTTGCTTGCCTCAAGTCACCACTCTTTCTGTACGCCGGTCTTGATCAAGACGCCAGTGACGCACAAAAAATCGCCAATCGGCTTTCGATGGTACTATTGGATTCCGCCGTTGGCGATGGCTACACGCGTTCGCTAGTCAGCAAGAATCGACTCAAAAATACGGACGACGTTCGCCGCGCCGCCGAGCATTTGGTCAATGACTATCGTGCCCAAGCGAAAATTCGAGCCATGCTTCATGAATGGTTGGCCATTGGGCAGACCGTCGAACTCACGAAGGACAAGGAAAAGTATCCGGGCTTTGATGGAGCTTTGGCCTACGATTTATATCATTCACTGGACGCAATGCTTGACGATATTGTCTCAAGTGAGAGCAGCGACTATCGGCAGCTGTTTACGACGGACTGGGCCTACACGACGCCTCGATTGGAAGCGTTTTATGGAGACGATTGGAAAGCTCAAGAGGAAACACCGTTCGGTGCCAAGACGAAATCGATGCCGGATCAGCGATTTGGCGTTTTAACCCATCCGTACTTGATGAGTCGACTGGCCTATCATAATTCGACGTCACCGATTCATCGGGGGGTGTTTTTGATTCGTTATCTGATGGGCCGCAGTCTCAAGCCACCGAATGAAGCGTTTACGCCGCTTAGCCCCGATCTTCATCCGAATTTAACAACACGCGAGCGCGTTGCTTTGCAAACCAAGGACGACAATTGTCAAGCTTGCCATATTAAAATCAATGGTCTCGGATTTACCCTAGAAAACTTTGATGCGGTGGGACGCTATCAAACAACCGAACGCAACAAGCCCATCGATCCCCGTGGAAGTTACGTTTCTCGTGACGGCGAGGCCGTTGAACTGAGTGGCGCCATGGATTTGGCGAACTATTTGGCTCACAGCAAGGATGCCCATCAAGCCTTTGTAAGTCGAATTTTCCAGTATTTTGTAAAGCAACCGGTAGCCGCTTTTGGCGAAGGGACCCTGGAGCAGTTGACAAACCGCTTCGTGGAGCAACAGTTTAATATTAAGAAGCTTGTGATTGATATCGCGGTCGTTGCATCGAACGTCAAACCAAAGTAACGCAATTGTTTTATCAATTGCAAACGCAGGCCAGGCGGCAACGATTTAGCCCTGTCTGCATACGTCGTCTCCTAGAGAAATTAAAAGCATTATGTCTCAACTCCAGTTCCGACGCGATTTCCTCCAACGGACAGGCTTCAGCGCGGCTGCCTTTCCATTTTTGGCTTACCTCCCCAGTCTAGGCTTTGCCAATAGTGAAAGACAATCTCTTAAAAAGCGGATCATTTTTGTCTTCAGTCCGAATGGGGTGATCCCCGACCATTTTTGGCCAGACCCGAAAGCCAGCGAGTTTGAACTAAAACGGATCCTTCAGCCGTTTGTCCCCTTTAAAGATAAGCTGCTGACTGTGCATGGAATCAATAACAAGATCAAAGGAGATGGCGATGGGCATATGCGAGGGATTGGTTGTTTGTTAACAGGCAAAGAGCTTTTTCCGGGAGACGTGCAAGGCGGGTCGGATACGCCCGCTGGTTGGTGCCAAGGAATTTCTGTCGATCAGTTCCTTAAGAATCAGCTTCAAGCTGACCCGCTGACGCAAACGCGATTTGGCTCACTCGAATTTGGCTTGATGGTTCCCGAACGAGCCGACACGTGGACTCGGATGTCTTACGCTGGCCCCAATCAGCCTGTTGCGCCGATCGACAATCCTTATGAGATGTTCGACAAGCTTTATGGAAAAACGAAAAGCCGAGCGATGCTGGCGAGTGTTCTCGATGAAGTGGCGGATGATCTTCGTCGCGTCGAGAAGATGGTTAGCAGCGAGGACCGGCAGCTATTGAATCAACACCTCACGATGGTTCGTGAAGTCGAGAAAGAGTTGCAATCGGAGCTCAAGCAGAAAGACAAAAAATCAGTTGGCCATGCTATTCCTGATCTTCCGCCCAATGTAGAAGAGAAGAACGACAATATGCCCGAAGTCAGTCGCATGCAGATTGAACTCCTTGTGAGCAGCTTCGCGGCCGACTTTGCAAGAATTGCAACTTATCAAATTACCAACAGTGTTGGCCAACCCAAGATGAAATGGTTGAACATCTCTGAATCCCATCATGAGTTATCGCATGAACCCGATAGCAATACAGAGGCCTACGAAAAATTGATCAAGATCAATACGTGGTATGCCGAACAAGTTGCCTTGCTTGCCAAACGTTTGTCGGAGACACCGGAACCTGGTGGGTCGGGATCCTTGCTAGACAATACCACGCTCGTCTGGACCAACGAGCTTGGCAAAGGCAACTCGCACACTCGCGATAATATTCCTTTCGTAATGATTGGCGGTAATCTCGGCTTTGCACAGGGCCGCGCCATCGACTTTAAGGGGGTCCCTCACAATCGATTGTTGATGACTTTCTGCGAAGCGATGGGCTATCCACAGAAATCGTTTGGTAATGCGGACCATTGTGGAGACGGTGCGCTAAGCCTGACCTAATCGGAACAAGGTTTAAGGATTCGTCAACTCACCGCGCTCCCTCCCGTACTTTTCCCAAAGGCTTTCGAGCCGAGCTGCGATTTGGGATTCGGTACCTACGATAAGCCAATAGCGATATCGATAGGACGATTGCGGGCCGAGGTTAACTCGCTCGATTGGCGCGACGTGAATACAGGGCCCGGCAGCGGGGTCATCACTTGCACCCGAACCGTGTGGGCCAAAATTCCACGAGCGTCCCGAGCTCGGGCTGAAGACTGCAATCCCCTGA
>JANOAI010000610.1:0-3658 GCA_031411055.1 Pirellulaceae bacterium | reverse complement strand
CGGGTTGCGATCTTTTTAACGACCGGCTGCTCCAAAACGGAATCACTATCCTTGGCCATCCCCAGCGGTACGTACGATGGCGCGCCAAGGGGTGAAAAGGCGGTGAATGCGATCTTCTCCTGCTGACAAAACTTAAGAAGTTTGGGTTGCACAAGATACGGATGCGATTCCACTTGAAGCACCGCCGGACGTATTGTCGCATAACTCAAAACGTCGCGGATCAAGCTAACATTAAAGTTGCTGACTCCAATATTTTTAACCAGCCCTCTTTTGACCAATTCTTCCATGGCTCCCCATGTTTCGTGAATTGGCACAAGATCGACTTCCATTTTAGGATTGGAGGCAGATGGGTCGTGGAACCAGCCAGCCGGGTAACGAACGGCTGGATCGACATACTTCAAACAGATCGGAAAATGGATCAAATAAAGATCCAGATAATCCACGCGAAGGTCCTTCATCGTGCGTTCGACAGCTGGTCTGACGTGAGCGGCATGATGATTGGTATTCCAAAGCTTGCTGGTAACCCAAAGCTCCTCACGCTTAACTAAGCCGCTTTGGATTGCCGATTGAATCCCTTCGCCCGATTGCGCCTCATTACCATAGTCCGAGGCGGAATCGAGATGGCGATAGCCGACCTCGATGGCCGAGCGGACCATCTGAGCACAAATGGCATTTTCTACTTTCCAAAGTCCAAAGCCAACAGGCGGCGGCGAGCTTGACATACTATTTTTTCCAAAGTGAGAGTGGTACTTACGGATCTCAAGACCGCGTCCGACAATGCGAAGAAGCCAATCGACAATTATTGTCGTTTTCGCCATGAATGGTAAGAGTGGGTAGTCCTACAGATCGCAGGCGTCAGTGCTATCCAAGCAACCGATCAAGGCATCGCCCGCCAAGGAGGCAAGTCCCCCACCTCCTCAAGAATTCGCCATAGCATCCCCGCACTCCCGAATCTGTACAGTCTCAATTCGGCAAAAACTACGACCACAATTCGGTCGGTAACAGCGTACCGCCGTTGAGGAAACGCTTCGCTCATTACGAATCGACCTGCGACCCCAATTCGATTTCCCGTCTTGGAATCGGATCCTAAAAAGTGAGTGACACTTTTTGTTTGTCTTTGTTTCTCGGATCCGACCCCAACGAAGTTTCGTTTACTTAGTTACGCACCCCTTCATCGAGATCGTCGAAAGGTTCCAAATTCTCAGTTGTAGGGGAGAGAGGTCTATTCGTTGCGCAGCGACGATCGATGACGTCGAGCTTAGCGCTTGCGTTTCTGATTTAAAAGTTTTTGGCGATTCTTCTTGAAGTCTTGCAGTTCTTCCTTCGACATGTGTCGAGTGACTTGCTCAGGCTCTCGCATCGAATTTGATGGTGGAATTGCCTGTGGAGAATAGTCAACCGTGTCGCGGGACTTCCTCGTGCTCAATGTCAGGCTTGCGTTATAAAAGGCCATGAAACCGTCCAACCCTTCCTGGGTCGTCATATCAAAACCGGCTTCGTATCCCATCATGACAAAAGATTTGGCCATCCCAAAATTTGACGGATTGCTTAGTTCTCGGCGCAATCGAGTCGTCGCTTCTGGTCCAAAAAGTTGAATGATGGCAGGCGCATTGCTCAACTGGTGTTCGCGGTGAAGAAACTCCCAGAATTTTCGCAACGCAAAGACAATCGCGTCGGCTTCGGCTGCTTCGACAGAAATCTTGCTAGGAAATATTTCGAAGACGATTTCTTCAGCATCGCTAACCGTCATCGAATCGACGGTTTCCCCGAGCTGTCGAACTCCCATTTCAAGAAAGTTATACACCCAACGGGTCGAGTCATACTTTTCCTCGACTTCGCGAAACTCCTGCGACTTGCTAAACGCCTCCATGGCATTCTCACAATATTCGTTCGCCGTTTCCTCGTCGTATTCACCAAAGGAATCGAAGATCCGTCTGTTGAAGAAAAGCCCAGACCTCGGCGCAAGGCGATCTCGATTGATTGAGCAGATCGGCTGCTCTGGCATCGTGAGCCCGAGACTCTCGACATTGAGCTGTTTCCGGACATCTTCCCAATCGCCGCACATTGAGACGTCGATTTGGTTTTCTGAAAAAGCCTTCTCAATTGCGGGAGCTGCCGCGACGAGGCCCATATCAAGTATCAAATCGAGCAGCACGGAGTTGTATCGAATGAAATCAAGGTCCTCCGCAGGTGTCTTCGATTCATCGACACTTTTCGGAAAGTCTGCCGCTTGCTGCATCGCATCGACGAGGTATTGCTCGATTTCACGTTTCGTTTCTGGACGGCAGTTTTCGGTTTCAGGAGCGCAAATTTGAACAAGTGACACAAGTGCGGTGTTGCGAATGCTAACCTGATTCGAATCGTCAGCCGCCTGTTTCATCAGCCCCGTAACAGCCGCATCTCCCAAGCATGCGAAAACCGATGGAAAATCGTCTAAAATCCAATCATCGTCTTCCTCGCCCAATTCATTCATGATCGACAAAAGCGGTTCGACGGCTTCGTCAGCGTGAAGCTCGGCTAATGCTCTCCACGCATGAATTGGAAAACACCAATAATGGTCATGCCCGGTGGCTTCAATCCACTCTTCAAGCTTGTCTTCGCTGAGCCACTTCTTTACGAACTCCAAAAGTTCAGGGACATCGTCGAGCGTGACTCCATAATCTCCTACGTAAGAAAGCTCCTCAAATCGGTTCCAGTCCATCCCTTCATCGGGATCGGGCAATCCTAGAAACCGGGACTCCAAATCGCCTGTGACAGTATCCTTGTTCATCTTTCAGTCCTTGAAATAGTGGATGTAAATGCGACTTCTCGTCATACTCGAGTCGACATATTTGAACACGAGAAAAAGGATCTGTCAGCCATAGATGAGCACAAAAACAACGTGCCCGACTGTCAAGCGTTAACGTGTCCCCAGAGTCCGTCAAACGCTATCATTTCCTCAATCGCAATGGCCTTAACCAAGGCCGCGACGAATTTTCGCTGGCGTACAGTCGTCGACGCAGGGGGGAATACAGGATTTCCTCGGATCGTTAGAATGACAACCGTGTTTTCTTCCGAGGCGATGCAGTTCGGACATCGTAGTTTACCATCTCCATTTCGAGCTTCCGTGGGACTGAATCGATACTACGTTCCAAACCTTCCGCGAACGGGCGAAGTTCAACTCACGCCTGATGAAGCGCACCACGCCGTTCGTGTGCGCCGTGAAGAAGTGGGGGCACCGTGCATTCTTTTTGATGGACATGGCAATGAAGCTGCTGCGACGTTCGCTCGTACCGACAAGCGTGAGGCCGTTCTCCAGATCGATTCTTTCCGATTCGATCCTAAAGTCTCTTCAGGCATTGTCACGCTTGGCGTCGCCATGCCGAAGGGGGACCGTCAGAAAGACGTCATCGAGAAAGCGGTCGAATTAGGAGTCCATCGACTCGTCCCCATCCTGACTCAGCGATCGGTGAGTATCAGCGATGAGAGCCACCTCGAAAAATGGCGACGCTATGTGATTGAGTCGTGCAAGCAGTGTGAACGCAATCAGTTAATGGAAATCGAGACGCTCAAGCGATTCTGCGATCTGATCAACAAATCAACCGCCGCGCCAAAGCAAGAAAGCCTGCCTCCTGCGCCATTTTCTCCCCCTCGCCCCGCTTCGGGGAGAGGGGGCCGG
>JANOAI010000609.1:0-4378 GCA_031411055.1 Pirellulaceae bacterium | reverse complement strand
ACGACCCGGCATGGCTGCGTTCCGGCCACCCTCGGCTATCTTGGCTACAAACGAAGTTGCTGTACGAGCGTCAACGATGTGATCTGCCATGGAATTCCTGATCAGTACGCCCTCAAAGAAGGGGATATTGTGAATGTCGATATCACCTCGGTGGTCGAAGGGTGGCACGGTGACCAATCCGAGACATTTCTGGTGGGTGAGTGTTCCGATGATGCTCGAGCGATCACCCAGGCCGCCTTTGATTGCCTTTATTTAGCGATTCAGAATCTTCAGCCGGGTTGTCCGATTAGCAATATTGGCGACGTGGTAGTCAACGAAGCTCATGCTCGAGGATTCTCCGTTGTACGCGAATACGTTGGGCATGGGTTGGGAAAACGCTTCCATCAATATCCCAACATCCCTCATGTTCCTGACCGAAAATCTCGACAAGAGCGGTTGCTACCCGGTCTTTGCTTTACCGTGGAGCCGATGATCAATGCGGGAACGCGGTTCACAAAGCTGGACAAGCAGGACAACTGGACGGTTCGCACTCGCGACGGAAAACTATCGGCTCAATTCGAACACACCGTTTTGATGACTGAGCATGGCCCGGAAATTCTGACACAAACCATCAACGGGCCGAAACTCGGACACAAGTTTTAATTGGCCGTTTACAGTTAATTGGACAGCGCCACTTTGAAATCGAGAATCGCTCGCAACCTCGCTGGAGTACAGCCTTTAGGCGCATTTTTTCCACAGCACACGATAATGCGGCTAAAGCCTGGACTCCAGCGCTAAGTGGCGCTGTCCACTTAATTGGCTGTTTAAACCGCGGGTTGTTGTTGGGTTACGCAATGAAACGCGCCTCGGCCCCAGATTAGATCGCTTGCGTCAAGGCGAATGACAGTCCGATCCGGCATAAGCTCTTGAAGAATACGAAGAGCAGCCTCATCCGTTTCACGAAAACCAAAGGTTGGGACGATGGCGATTCCGTTGGCGAGGTAATAGTTACAGTAGCTTTCGGGAACTCGGCAACCTTGAATGAATCGTGGCGGCGGAGTTGGTAGCTTCACGATGTCGAGTGGTTTATTGCGGGCGTCGAGTAGGCTTGAAAGGGATGTTAACTGCTTTTCGAGTTTGGTCGCGTTCTCATCATCGGAAGAATAAGAAACAGCGGCAACGACCAAGCCGGGGCGAATGAAGCGAACAAGCTGATCAATGTGGCTATCGGTGTCGTCGCCTTCGAGTTCTCCACCGTCGATCCATAAGACGCGTTGGATTCCAAGTTGCGATTCCAATTCACTCTCTACTTCTTCACGGCTCCAATGCGGGTTGCGACTCAGCGAAAGCAGGCAGCGGCTTGTGGTTAGAAGGGTCCCAGCTCCATCCGTTTCCAACGCCCCCCCTTCGCAAAACAATCGCGATTGAAATCGCTTTGCGCCAACGATGGAGAGAACACGTTCAGCATTAGCCGCATCCTCATCAAAGGGGGGCCATTTACCGCCCCAAGCGTTGTATTGCCAATCGATCGCCCCGAGCTTCCGGTTGATTCGATCGACGACGAAGGTGGGTCCAAAGTCGCGAATCCAACAGTCATTGGTCACGACCGGATGGACCGTCACGCGAGGGCAATTTTGCAAGGCTTCCATCGCCAGTTCGCAACCATCCTCTGGGCCGCCAAGAACATGGACGTCTTCGACATCCGCAATGGTGCGGATCAATCGTTCGAAAGTCGCCGGAATGTTGTCGAAACGACCAGGCCAGGTTTCGAGATTGTGAGGCCAAGCCATCCACGTCGCGGCGTGCGGTTCCCACTCGGCAACCCACCGGAAGCCAGCCGTTGAAGCACTTTGAAGATGATTGGCGGGATCGTGTGCGGATTTCATTCGTCTATCCAGCGTTGAGTCAGCGGCTGATAAGCATCCACACGCCGATCACGCAGGAATGGCCAGTAAGTTCTTGCGGTTTGAATTGTACTTAAGTCACAATCAACCATGACTACTTCGGGCTGAGTATGGCTGGCTCGATGCATCAGATTTCCGTAGGGGTCAAAAGCAAACGATGCGCCCCAGAATTCGATCGATTCCTCAAGTCCGACGCGATTGGCGGCAGCTACAAAAACACCGTTCGCAATTGCATGCGAACGCATCATCGTTTCCCAAGCTTCGTGCTGACTTTTTCCATACAAAGGTTTATCGGCCGCAAGCCATCCGATGGCTGTTGGATAGAGCAGAATCTCGGCGCCGCGGAGGGCGAACAGTCGAGCAGCTTCTGGGTACCACTGATCCCAACATACACCAACACCAATCTTGGCGAACTTGGTCTTGGCGATCGTGAAGCCTGTATCGCCGGGGGTGAAATAAAACTTCTCATAGTAGGCGGGATCGTCGGGGATATGCATCTTGCGATAGAAACCCACCATGGATCCGTCGACATCAAACACGACAGCCGTGTTGTGAAAAAGTCCAGGCGCACGACGTTCGAAAATCGAACCGGTAATTACGATTCCGAGTTGTTTGGCGAGCTTCGACATTTGCTCGCTGGTTGGACCTGGAATCGATTCGGCTAGTTCGAAACGAGCATGATCCTCCGTTTGGCACGGATACAACCCCGCAAATAACTCTTGCAGGCAGACTATCTGAGCCCCTTGCTTTGCGGCACTCGCAGCCAAAGCCATCGCTTGATCGACATTTTCGGACGTATTGTCCGAGCAGCTAGACTGGACTATCGCTAGCCGGACGATGTTCAACTTCGGATTGAGGTTTGTGTTGTTGGCTGGCGTCTTTTGCATTCTGTCTAGCAAGTTGCTTTATTTGATCGCATGCTTCGTAACCCCATAACAAGAAGATGATAAACGAACATACCATCCCAAGCATGGCGATATTAGCATTTAATCCGTTCAAGAAAAGGAGTACCAATCCGCCAACGAGTCCCATCAGCGATATCATGACTTTTCCAGCAATCCCTACTTCGAGCCTCTTTTTACTGCTCTTTTGAATTGCCGATCGCGCCGTATGGTTGGCGAGATCTCGCAACGCCGTTAAGTTCTCGCCGCGTTCGGCTGCCGTTGGTCGACGAGCCGCTGGCTCGTCAGATTGTCCCAATTCCGGTGAACGAAAACTTTGATCGTGACTCGCAAATTGCGATTTTGGCCCTGTATCCGAATCAAAATGGCTCTCCGATATATTGGCTTTTGGAAGATCCGGTTTGATCGCTTTGGACGGTTGGCGAGTCGATGACGGTTCGGCCTTAACGATCGAATCCGATGATGAATCTCCTTTGACCCGTTGGAGGAGTCGATTCATATAGTCTTCGATCGATTCTTCTGCGTCATCGTCCGCTTCGACTTTATTTTCGGTCCAAGCATTTGAATTGGGCTCGGCATCTGAAGCAACAGAATCGTAGTCATCGTTGGTCGAGTCGTAGCCAGAGGAACACGCAGGTTCTTCCACTTCCGATTCGAGAATATCACTTGGCCTTTCGTCGACTGGGCGAGCGTATTCAAGCGGTTGATCTTGAACGTCGGTATCCGTATTGGATCGGTATGCGTTGTAGTCGAATACTTCGGAATCGCTATCCGAAGTTACGTCGACTTCCTGTGCTTCATCATAGGATGGGCTATCGTACGAAAAATCTTCGACGACCGATTCATCAGAATTCGATTCGTGCTCGGGCTGAATACCGTGCGTGTTGAGCCAACCATTTGTATCTTCTGCATAGATGGGGTTAAGCCTGGCGGATGCCCATTGAGAGGACGCATCGATTGTCGGTTCCTCGAACGATTCTTGTGGCGAGGCAGAATCGAGCTCTTGAAGCGAATCACCCGAATCCACGGAGGCAGGCGGTCCCGATTCGGCTTCGCCATCCGTATCGAAAGCTGGATCCGAGTATCCCGTAAACCAATTTGGAAGCTTTGCTTCGACTTCGGTTTTCTCGACGCTGTTCGATTGGTCGGAATACGGTTCCAGCGAGGTCGGCTCGTTTGAATAGGCCGATTCTTCCTGAGTAATCACTTCGTATGGCAACGACTGATAGGCATCGGGCGCTTCGAACGAGTCCGATTGATAGGAAACTGGTTCTTCGAAAGTTACCGAAGCATCCTCTTTTGGCAATTCATCGCTGGCGGCGTACGCATCATGCTCGAACGGCAACGCTTGCGAATACGGATTTGCATAACTCAGCGGATCTTCGCCGATGGACGCTGTCGGTTCGGCGATATCTTCGATGTAATCTTGGCTCTGTTGCCGATACGGATCGGGATCGGAGTAAGCGATCGGCGTTTCGCTCAGCTTCTGGACGAGATCGCCGAGCTGGTTAAAACGGGAATCGAGGCTGCTTGCAACGGTCGAGAAAAGGGATTCGCATTGCACTGTGAACGCGCCGATACGTTCGTCGAGTC
>JANOAI010000608.1:0-18154 GCA_031411055.1 Pirellulaceae bacterium | reverse complement strand
GTTCCCATCCCGGATTCGCGTGCCGTGACCACTCGACTTCTCAAGTCCATTGAATATGCTCGCATTGCATCTCTCCTTAGATGTATGCAAACTAACAAAGAACGCCCCTCAAAAGCTACATCAATTCTAGAACCGCTCTAGATCATACTTTTCATCGTCACCGAATCGTGGATGGACCCCGAAAAACAAATTCGTCTTCTCCAGCTCGGAATCTCGACAGAATCTCTCCATCCATGTGGGTAACTCTGACGCGTGAATGTAACGAATACGGATGTAGTCAACCTTTGATATTTTTCGATCGTTCTCCTCATATGTTTCGGTGGGACGAGTCAGAACGAGATCGTTCTTATCGAACAACGTTTCGAATAATTTGACGGCGTCATTTGTCTTCGTTTCCGAAGCGTTTTGTGTGGTGATTTGCTTATTCATCGTTAATTTCTTTCAATTTTGGTTTTGTTTATTGGAATTTATTTGCGATTGTGATTTGGCCGATCTCGACATGCCGAAGCCATCGAGTCTCGCCTGTGCCTTGAGTTGCCGATCTTGGTCTGCTCTGATTGGCTTCGGGGCAAAATCAAGAAAATCGTCGAGTGCGTCGGCGAATACGTACCAGCGCCCGCCGATGCGTATGCATGCGAGGCGTCTACCTCGCACTCCAGATTGGCGCCATCGATGCAATGTCGAGATATGCACTTTCAGGAGCTTCGCCGCCTCGCCGAGCGAATAGCGGTCTTTGTCAAAAAATTTCATGCCAAGTCTTCTCCTTTTGCCGCGGAATGCGGCAATCGAGTTATGACCTAGCGAGCGATGATGAAGCGCAATGTGGGCGCAAAGCGTCGACTATGCTGCTCAAACGTAGGGAAAGCGGAAAACTGCCGGGCTATTGGCAAGAGTTTGTACTAATTCAGTGAGCGGACCAATCTCTCAGGAAGCAGCAGTCTTCTTTCTTTCAACAGATCACCGCAATAGGCTTTTGCTTCGCCTTTTCTTTACCTCTTGAAGTCGGCAGGCGTAGGAGAGTTCTTCCCGAACGATCGTTGACGGGACTCATTACGAAGTTGAATCATCGGACGATCTGAACGCAGCGTCGCGAAGAAGGTTGCAGTCGAGTCGATACCCTACCGCGCGTTTGTTCACAATTACCTTGGAAAACTTGGGAAGTCGAAACGCCTGTTGAAGTTTTGCCTTCAGAATTGCCACTACGGCGCGATTGTTGTGTTTGGCTTTTTCAGACGACGATTTTGCACAAGCATCGATGTCTTCAATCGGAACGATTTGCCCCTCCGCCTTACACAGCAGTTCCAGAATGTTCTCCTCCTGAGAGTTTTTCAAAACGACTCGAACGCCGAATATCGTGAAACCGTCACTAATCTGGTACCACGGTAGTTTGACACCTTCTTCGACGTTCGCAAACGGAATACCTTTGTCGAGTTTTTGCGTAATTTCTTCGTTGGTCCGATTCAGCAACTCTCGCAGAATTTTCTCATATCGAGGGATTACTTTTATCGTGATCCTTGCACGATACTCCGGTTTGAGCCAATGTTTGAATCGATCGTTGACGCTCCTCCAGAATTCTTGGTCAGCCTTCCATTTCTCGCCAAAGACTTCCAAACCGTTTTGAATCTTCTCTGAATCCGAAGCCGAAATCAGATAATGTTCGATTTCATATGCATCAGGAAGATAATCGTCTGCCACGAGCTTCGAACCGTGAATAGCTGAAGCGAGGGAATGAAAGGTTCCTTCACGAATTTCGTTTTCGACATGCGCAGCAACTTCAAGCAAACTCACTAACCCCCCGGGGTTCAGGCTCGGACTCTTTTCGAAGGATCGAGTGTTTGCAGAAAATCCGCCATCGTACTTTTGGCTCATATCGATGAGGAAAGCGGAGTCTTCCCAATTTAAGTTGTTATCAACGTGGTTGAGGCAGCGTTCCAACAGCTCGTGCGAGTACGTTTGATCGATAGATTCATAGAGAGTCTGAAGTATTTGTAACTGCGTTTTGTAAATATCCTTTCGAATGGCTTCGATCTGTGTTGCTTCTGCCGCAGTCAACCAGTCCAGAAATGATGCTTGTTCTAGCGAGCACGCTTCGTGTTTTCTTAGCTGGTCATCTTCGAAGTACCGAATCCAATTGAACGGTTTGAGCGAAGACAAACCGGGATAAGCTTCAAGTGCCGAAGACTCCTTCTTCGCCAAATCAACGAGACCAGTACCATCGAACCAACTTGAATAAGTGCTTGAAGTGGTTCTTGTGTCGTAGATGTGCCCGAGAGCGGTATTGAGCCAAACCGACTCCGAGTAAACTTCGGGCATCAAACCTGTGGCAATGACGTAATCACGACTGAGCTCACACAGATTTTTGAAAACTCTCAAATGTTCTTTGAGATCGGGCAGGGTGTAAAGGGGAACATTCGGAGCAAGAACTGCTTCGAGCAAGTGACTAATCCTGCTAGGCTGCGATTCGACAGATGATTTCTGCGCCTTAGGTAATAGTTTAGCGGAATCGATTTCGTCTTGCATTTCATCAGACGCAATAGGATTAGGTGCTCCGTGAACACTCAGATTGTAGCAAGCATTCGGACGTGCTGCTCGCTTGCCCGTTTGGGTCGTCGCCTGAAGCGTCGACCTCGAAATTTTTCCTTGCTTACCGGCTCGCAGGCTTCGACTCAAAACATTGGCGAATCGTCGCTATGAATCGGAATTACGTATACTTCTTGGCGATCTCAACGATCAGTTCCAAGTTTTTCTCGGCATACGTGTCGACAATGTTGGTCCGTTTGTGGCCGAGGCCAAGTTGGGCGGCTTCGACGCCGTGGAGCTTTCGGGTTTTGGTCGCGTAGGTGTGCCGCAGTTGATAGGGAAACCAATTCGGGATGGGAGTGGCCTTGGGATCGGCTTTCAGGCGTGCTTGGTTGGCCTTCTTAATTGCATACTCGATGGCTCGTCGATAGCTGTGGGTAACGTAGGAAGCACCCTTTGGTCGCTTTGGCTTTCGCTTAAGAGCTGCCGCTTTGCGTTTTTCTCGAGTTCGAAGTTCGCACGGGTAGACCTTGGTGTTTCGATTTCGATTAATGGCTCGCTGTTCGTTCCGCCATTCTTCCGCTTCCTCTGGCGAAAAGAGATTTGCGTTCGCATCACGATTTAAGAACGGTTGAATTAGCAATTGGCATTTCGGACCCAATGGAACGACTCGTTGGTGACCACGCCATCGATTCTTGTGTTTGTCAGGTTCGAAGAGCCAAACATCTCCTTCGCGATTGATTTCAGAGGGTGTCATGCTCAAGACTTCAGAGGGACGCATACCGGTCAAGAGTTGCAGCTGTATCATGGCTGCGACTTGAGGAGCTACGAATGGCAATGTCGCATCAATATCGGATTCAAGAACAGGTTTGACCGGTTCCGATTCACGAGCTGCGGTTCGACCGTAGCGTAGGCCATTAACCGTACGAAGGCCTTCGTTGACCGAAGATGGAATTAGCTCCTCGCTTACTGACCATTTGAACAATCGCTTAATTTTTCCAAGTCGCTTATTGATCTCATTGCGGCACAAATCGCGATCGATTAAATGCTGAATGATCGATTTAAGTTTGAGTGGACCGAATTCGTTCGCGTACGTGTCACCGTAAAGTTCATTGACTGGTATGAGTGAATCAATGATTGCCTTGAATTCTTTACCAGGCTTGCCATCGACCGCGTAGTATTGCTCGGCATATTCGAGGTACTTCACAACAATCTCGGAGACTAGCAGCAGGCATGCTGACGACACGTGAGCTTTCACGGCGGGAACCGAAGAGACCTGTGTCGATTCAGCGAGAATACGCGCATAGGCCTTCCTACTCTCTTCTGAATTGAACTTACCCAGGTAGACGTGCTTACCGTTTACGATCGTCCGAGCTTGTCCGGAAGCTTTATGAAGACGATACGAGGGAACAGATTTTCGAGACATGAATGGCTCCAAAAAGGTTAACTCAGTCCCAAAGTGGTAGAACTACCACTTTGCGACCTCCTTTCCGACCACTCTGCCTCGAATTGGCAGGTACGCTAAGCCTAGCGTTGGTAACGGTTTACGTTCAGTAGCGATGAATGGACTCGAACCATCGACCCACGGCTTATGAAGCCGTTGCTCTAACCGACTGAGCTACATCGCCGTTTTGGTCGCTTGAAGTTTTGCCTATGTTCGAACGGCATTCCCAATCAATAAACCGGAGCGTAAGTATATCGATCCTCCGTGTTTTACAAGCCCGGATTGGCTAAGCTTAGCGATAGCAAAAATATGCTCTTTTCAAAACAAAAGCAGTCGGAATGAAAGGAACTTCGCTTGACAAGTCAAAAATTGCCTGGGTTTTGGATTGAAAACAAAATGTTTTCATCGAATCTGGCGTTTGAGCGCCGGAATTTGCTTTTCGGAGGGGTGGTTGGAGTTGCAGTCGCGATTTCGGCTCCGCTTGTCCAGGCTTTAGCCCCAACCGGCCGTAGCCCGACTGATTTACAGGGGCAGGTTGGCCTGACGGTAGGTTCGTTTCAGAAACACTATGCGTCGACTGTCGAACGTGAAAAACTGCGGCTGATCGATCTCCCGAAAAGGATGAAGAATGAACTGGGTATGAGAGTACTTGATCTTATGACGGCCTCGTTCCCGTCGATGGAGCGACCGTTTTTGGACGAGCTAAGAAATGAAGCGATCAAGAACGATTGCATCATTACCAATCTAAAAATGAATCAGCCGGATGTCGACATTGGTAGCTCCGATTCGGAAGAACGCCAACGATCGTTACAGGTATATCGCGAGACGATTGACGCAGCCGAAGTTCTGGGCTGTCGTTGGGTTCGACCTTTGCCTAAATCGAAGCTAAGCTCCTGGGAGGGGTATGTCGATTCCTATCGTCATTTGATTGACTACGCGAAACCCAAAGGTATTTCCATACTCGTTGAAAACTACGGTTGGATGAAAGACGACGCCAACGCGATCCCCTCGCTGATTCGAGCGGTCGGGGAAGGTATCGATGCAGCTCCCGATACGGGGAACTGGACTGACGCCGTGCGATATGAAGGGCTAAAGAAAGCTTACCCACTGGCGGTGACTTGCGACTTTAAAGCCTTCGCCTTGGATGAAAATGGAAATCATCCACAATACGATCTCAAAAAGTGTTTCGACCTTGGTCGAGAAGCGGGTTTTAACGGCCCGTGGTGCATCGAGCATTTCAACGACAAACTTCCGATGCTCTTCGACGAGATACTCAAGATCAAAGAAATGATACTAGCTTGGCAGAAATTATGAGAGCTGGTGTGGGGCCCGTCGCACCACTTCCCTAGATTGGGTGGGCTCTCTTCGCGGGAAAATATTCCATCCAACCAAATCGTCGCTACGCACGCGTTAATCGAGCAACTGAACCGACAACGCGAGGTTGAGGATATTGATGCATTCCCATATGAAAACCGACCAAGCCAATACAACAAAAGAGCGGCAGACTAATTCTTCGTCTACCGAACAACAGATCACGAAGTAATCTACTCGAGTTGGAAACCGTCGAGGCGGAACCAAAAGTGAAGTTCACAAACAAAAAGAGCTCACAGTAAACTGTGAGCTTTTTTATATATGAATTCAATCGCGAGGAAAGTATTAAGCGCGACTACGTCGTCTTCTGCTTCGGGAACTTGGCTGGCTGCTTGGACCAGCGCTTGGCTGACTGCTAGGTCGACTACCTCGTCGGCGACGGTACATGACACCGAAGAAGCCAAGGGTTGTTCCGGCGAGCAACGACGTTGGCTCAGGGACCGCCGTCAAAATGACGAACGAACCAGAGGCATCTGCAAGGTTTGCTAGCCCGAAAGAATTGTTCGTGGCAGAAATAGCGTAGGTACCATCCGCAAGTCCCGTCGTATCGATCAATAGTTTCGCAAGCGGAGTGAGCGCATTCGGAATATTGCCGTTCAGGTTCTGGAAGGTAAAATTCAAGTAACCAATATTTTCCGACCCCGGATTTGTGTCGCGGTCAAATGATGAAGAACCTGTGAGTACGTTTCCATTCCCCACATATCCTGTTTCACCAAACGTGCCGGCATTCGGACTGTTAAATTTAGCTGGACTGGCCAGAAGAAGGTCGCTGCCAAATCCAGACGCATTTTCACCGGGCAGCAGACTACTATTAGCGTACATGATGACCGGTTGAATACCGGAATTGGCATAGAATGTTTGTTGCGATGACGGGCCGAACGAGAACGTAATGGCCGCGCTCGCAATCGATGAAAACATCGCGTTCAAGAGGACCGAACCTAAAACACCACCAAAAAACGCTTTCATGTCATTCTTTCTAAAAGAAGCATGTACACATACAAACGGAGTTAACGCGACAACCGTCCCAGTGTACTAAATTTTGGCCCCAAGTGAAGCATAAAACTGATCTAAAATTTCAAAATTGCTCGCTGTTTTTTCACTAACTTTTTCCGTCGTCGTGCCAGATGTTGTGGTCGAAATTATGGTTTCCGCCGTTCCGAGTGTTGACAATGCAGGCAGGCTTGAAACCGGAATGGTATTCGGCTGTACAGATACGGTTGGCTGAACCGTTTCGCTCACGCCGTCTTTAGGTCGGCTGACTACTTCGAGCGTGGGAGCAGGGGCGGCAAAAGAGCTCGATTCGGAGACCATTGAAAAGGCAGAAAATCCGGAGCCCGAGGACGGTGCGGTGATCGGCGCGACGATTCCCTGAGCCTGTTGATTGGCTAGAACAATGGAAGTGTCTTGGTTGTTGACACGACCATTGCGATCGAAATCATAGATATTTGTCACGAGGGCTGTGTTTGCGTTAGGTAATTGGTTTGCCAGAACGGCGGAAGTATCTTGATTGTTGACCCGCAGTCGCGTCGCCGTGTTGCCAATGTTTACTTCGCCAACAACGTTGCCAAAATAGAAGACATCATTGGCGGCCAAAGCCGTGGTCGAATTTCCTAATACAGTCACACGAAGCCAAGTGTTCTTTAACTTTTCGTCAGTGATCGTGATCTTAACCCTCGCCGAACCGCTTGTTCCTAGACCACTGAGAATCGTAGCGGTAGGAACGGCATCCACGGGCAAGGTTGTAAATCCGCCGACCGCAATTCCGTTCCACTGAGCGAACTGTAAGTTCGCCAAAATCTGAGCGTTAGTCGTCGTCGCCGGTAAACTGTTAATATCAACAATGATCCCGTTAAGGCCACGCGAGTAGTTCGTATAGTTGCTGAAGGTTGAAGCTTGACCTGGCAGCAATGGCGATTTATTCGTAGCGATTGCATTGTTGGCGGCTCCCGCGCTACTCAGATTTGCCCCGGTAGCGTTGTTGTAGAACACGTGTCTCGCAGCGATGGTGGAATAGATGTTGGCGGTCGTCAATGCAGTCGTGTTCACCGAGTAGTTGACTGCATCGGCACCCGTTAAGCTCAAGCCGATGGCAGTAACTGTCTTTCCGTAACCCGCGGCGGCCGTGTCGAAGGTTGCAGTACCTCCAATGTAGCTGACTACGTCAGCACCAATTACTCCCGTTAACGTTCGCGTCAGAATCGTCGCAGCTGTTGTTCCGTTAAATGCTCTGTTGGCCGCTGTAATACTCCCGGTGATGGCCTTTGCGGTAATGTTGGCGGTCGCTGTTCCCGCCGAACCAACGGTGTAGTTGTTAGCGTCGGCCCCACCGAGGGTTACGGTACCAATCGTAACCGTTTTGCCGTTGGCGACGTTCTTGTCAGCAAAGGAGCCGGAAGCTGAGCCGGTCACAACATCCGTACCGAGAACGCCAACCAGACTGATCGTGACGGAGGCATTCGTGTTAGTATCGTAAACTTTGTTAGCGGCTGTCCCCGAAGCTGTCAAAGAGGCCTGAGTGATGTTGGCTGTCGTTGTTCCCGCCGAGCCAACGGTGTAGTTGCCTGCATCGGCGCCACCGAGGGTAACTGTTCCGATCGTAACCGTCTTGCCGTTGGCGGCATTCTTATCAGTGAAAGTACCGGGCGCAGTGCCAGTCACGACATCCGAACCAAGCACGCCAACCAAACTGATCGTGACGGAGGCGTTCGTGTTGGTATCGTAAACTTTGTTGGCGGCTATCCCCGAGGCTGTTAAAGAGGCTTGGGTGATGTCAGCTGTCGCGGTTCCGGCCGAACCGACGTTGTAGTTACCCGCATCGGCCCCACCAAGGGTGACCGTTCCGATCGTAACCGTCTTGCCGTTGGCAACGTTCTTATCACTAAACGTTCCACCGGCAGTACCGCTCACCACATCGCTACCGAGAACGCCAACCAAACTTATCGTGACGGAGGCATTCGTGTTGGCATCATAAACTTTGTTAGCGGCTGTCCCCGAGGCTGTCAAAGAGGCTTGGGTGATGTTGGCTGTCGTGGGGGATGCGGAACCTACTGTATAGTTACCCGAGTTAGCACCAGCGAGAGTAATCGTGCCGATCGTGACTGTCTTACCCGTATTTGCGTTTTTGTTGTCAAATGTTCCGCTGGCGCTTCCACTCACAACTTCGACGCCAACAATGTTGCCGAGCGTGATCGAAACGGAGGCGTTCGTATTCGCGTCGTAAACTTTGTTGGAAGCGGTAGCCGTGGCCGTCAGCACTCGCTTCGTAATGTCTGCGTTGGTGACGGTACCTGTGAGATTGGCAACCGTATAGTTGTTCGCATCGAGTCCGGATCTCGTGATAGTCGTATTGCTCAAAGATGAAATAGTTTTGTTCGTTCCAACGGCGGCGCTGCTGAAGGCCCGCGTTGCGGTAGCCACAAAATCATCGCCGGCAATCACCACGCCGCTATTAAAGCCGATTAAAACCGTAGCGACCGTTGTTCCATCATATTGCTTATTTTGACCGGTTCGACTTACTACGTCACCAGTTACGATAGCTTTAGCAGTGATATTCGCGGTGGCTAAGGCAGTGGTGCTTGCCAGCGTATAGTTGCCGGCGTCGGTTCCTCCGAGCGTCAAGCCAGTAATGTTGACGGTCTTTCCTGTAGCAACATTCTTATCGACAAAATTTCCGGTTGATGTCGCGACAGTCAGAACATCACCTGAAAATCTACCGTTAAAAACCGCGCTGGTCGTGACCAAGGTTGCAGCGGTTGTACCGTTATAGACTCTACTGCTGGCCGTGATCCCTGTGATGGTACTGATCGATGCAGGAGTCACATTCGCGGTCAGGCCGGTCGGCGTGAGGAGAACGTAGTTCGCGGCTAAGCCCCCATTGGTTCCATCCGACAACACAGGCGCGCTGGCTGTTACCGCTTTGTTGTCGGCAACGTTCTTGTTATTGAATGTGCCTGTACCGGTCGCAACCGTGACTGTTTCGGAACCCACAAAACCAGACAAATTGGTGTAGTTGATCGTAGCCGCGGTAGAGGCATTATAGACCTTGTTCGCGGCAGTTGTCGTCGCCGTGAATTGCTTCTTTACAATCGTAGCAGCCGTATCGGAGACAGGAGAAAGATCATAATTTCCAGCGTCTGCGCCAGCCAGGACCACGCCGCTAACCGTCACGGGCTTGAGATCGCCTGCGTTCGCGGTATTAAAAACCCCGGTCCCGGTAGCTGAAACCAAATCGCCACTGATAAAACCATTCAGGTTGATATTGACCGTTGTCGAGGTGTTTCCATCGTATGTTTTGTTTGCAGCAACCGCGCTTCCCGTGATTGTCATCTTGGTAACATTCGCTGTTCGAGCGGTTGTGTTGCTTGTACCAACCGTGTAGTTCGCCGCATCGGCGCCCGTCAAGACGACGGTAGAAATTGGAGTAAGCGTCTTGTTTGTCCCAACGTTCTTCCCCCCAGTTCCCGCCGAAAATGTTGCTGTTGAAGTCCCAATGACATCGTCTCCCGATACAACACCAGTCAGGGTACGCGAGACTTTACCACTGGTTGTACCGTCGTAAACTTTGTCGATTCCAACTCCGCCGGCAGCCGTGAGGGCTTTTTGCGTAATTGAAAAAGCGACGAGATTAATGACTGGATCGCCTAATGGATGGGACGCTGCCGCTGCATTGCTACCGTTTGCTGCCGAAACGGCTCGAACGTAGTACTCTCCAGCATTCTTCGGAGTCGAGATGGGTAAAACACCCTTGGAGTCCAAGTAAAATTCGAATGAAACGGTTGGAGTTGGTGCCGTGCTGCCTGACAAAACGAAGGTTGGAGCAAATAGTGCTCCGTTGTAAGCACGGCTTGTGGCGCTAACGGTTAGTGTCGGTTGTGCAAAAAACTGAACGAGAAGTGTGGCCGCTCCTTGCGTGAAGACTTCGAAGGTTTCGGTGCCAAAGACTTGATTGGCACCCTGAGTCCATCCACTTCCTCGCGTCACAGTATCGCCAATGTTCTTTCGAACACGCAACGTGTTGGATGATGAAGAAAGGTTCAGGACGGCTTTCACATCAAGAGTCAGAGTATTGTTCCCACTACCAGTGATATCGATCGTCTCAACATCGAACAGTTTGGAACTCGGCCATTCCATGAGATCCGTGAGATCAAGGAACATTCCAACGCCATCAAAGACGAGTGTATCGCTACCGGTACCACCGTCGATCCTTTGAAAAATGGTCGACGTAATCGTAATGATATCGTTTCCTTGTCCACCGATGATCACATCGAGTCCACCATTGCCAGCAACACTATCGTTGCCTCCACCTGCCACAATAGTATTGGCTCCAGACGTTCCTGTTATCGCATCGGCGGATGATGAACCTGTATGGGTAACCGAATCGGTGAAATCGCGTCCGTAAAGGATGTAGGCTTTTCCGACATTCGAAGTGGCACCGTCGTCGGCTTGAAAGGCACCGATCAAGAGATCATCGTAGCCGTCGCCGTTGACGTCGCCTGCTTGGCTAACCGAGTGGCCTGCGCGGTCATCGATTGCACCGCCAACGATGGCAAGACCATTGCTGACGACCGTAAGATCGATTGGAGCAATTGGTCGAGTAGAACTTCCGAAGAGAAGGTAAGTTTCACCGGCATCGGTACGACCACCAGGATTTGCTAAATCGGCACCAATGATCAAATCATCGTAGCCGTCGCCATTGACATCGCCGGCAGCACTGACCGAGACACCGGTCGCATTACCAGCAGTTACGCCCACGATCGAAAAACCACCCGTCCCGAGAGCGCTAAGATTGATCGAGGCAAGCGATGGACCACCGAAGACTACATAGCTCTTA
The DNA here is from genome assembly GCA_031411055.1 of Pirellulaceae bacterium. Taxonomy (GTDB): domain Bacteria; phylum Planctomycetota; class Planctomycetia; order Pirellulales; family Pirellulaceae; genus JAIYDQ01. The sequence continues at coordinate 6,989 of JANOAI010000608.1, read as the reverse complement.
CCGGCGTCCGTTCGTCCGCTTGGATCGGAGCCTCTGGCACCAATAATGAGATCCTCATAGCCGTCGCCGTCGATGTCACCCGCGTTGCTGACCGAAGTGCCGCTCAAGTCGGCTCCCGCTTCACCAGTGAAGATGATTCCCGTTGGGAGTGCGAGCGTAGCGAGATTGATTGGTCCTGACGGTCGTGCCGCCGAGCCAAAAATCACGTACGTTTTACCGGCATCGGTGTTTGCACCGTCATCGGCGTTTTCCGAACCGATGACGATGTCGTCGTAACCGTCCTTGTTCAAATCGCCAGCCGCACTTACAGAGCGACCACTGTTATCGTTGGCCGAGCCACCCAATATTGAAAAACCGTTTGAGCCAATGGCGCCAAGATCGATGGTACTGGCTGGACTTGCGCTCCCCCAGATCAACGTCGTCCTACCTGACGATGATCCATTGGCCGTTGTTGCGTTGTCAGCTCCAACCAGGAGGTCATCGTAACCGTCGCCGTCGACGTCGCCGGCGCTGCTGACGGAGATGCCGCTCGATTCACTCGCCGCGGCACCTGAAATGGTGATACTTGCCGATACCGACGCGAGATTGATCGTCGCTGCTGGTGAGCCACTCCCGAAAAAGACGTAACTCTTACCAGCCGAAGTCGAAGTGGCTGGAGCACCTACGATGAAATCAGCGAATCCGTCGCCGTTGACATCTCCGGCGGCACTCACGGACTGGCCAGTAAGATTACCGGCAGCCGCACCCAAGATTGTGATATTCGCACTGGCCAAACTGATCGTTGCACTGGGCGTGGCACTTCCAAAAATGATGTAGCTTGCCCCAGCGTTGCTTAAGCTCGACGGGTCCGCTTGATGAGCGCCGAGGATGATGTCTTCATAGCCGTCACCATTGACATCGCCTGCATTGCTGACGGAGAAACCACTTAGGTCATCGGCAGCCGTTCCGACAATTGTTGAACCTTCTGATGCGGTCAGCGCTCCGAGATCCAAACCTGCCTTAAAGGTAATCGTACCTCGAACCTTGAGGATCGCGTTACCTTGCGTATAGACATTGTAGAAATTGGATGAGCTCGCCGGGATTTCTTCCGTCCCTGCAGCCGTCCAACCAAGCGTCGAGACGAGATCGCCTGCATTGCCGCGGACGATCAAAGTGTTGGACTCGTCGGATGCGTTGAGAACGTCCCGTTGGCTCAGGATCAGCGTGTTATCTCCCGTTCCGGTCAAATCGATCTCCTCGATTCCCTGGATACGATTATTAGCCAGGGTCGTAAGATTGAGCGTATGGCCTCCACCATCAAGCGTGAGGGTGTCGTTGCCCGTGCCACCGACGAGGCGCCTAAAGTTCATGCTGCTCACGACCAAGAAGTCGTTCCCTTGACCGCCGATGAGTACGTCTGCACCGCCGTTACCAGCCAAGCCGTCATCGCCACCTCCTCCGACGATTACGTCGATGCCTGGAGTTCCGGACAGAGATTCGGAGGCGGAGCTACCGAGGTTGGTGACGGATGAAGTGAAGCCATTGCCACCGTAAACAATGTAGCTCTCCCCGGCACCAGCTCGACCAGGACCGGCTGCGTCGGCGCTGGGTGCTCCGATAATTAGATCGTCAAAGCCGTCGCCGTTCACGTCGCCAGCCGAATCGATCGAAGTGCCGCTCTTGTCGTCGCTCGTCGCTCCCCAAATGGTGACACCGATGGCTGGAGACGATGAAGCAGCCACCGTCGAAAGATCCATGGTTGAAGGGAGTGAATTACCGCCAAACAACAAATACGATTCGCCCGCGTTGGACCTCCCAACGCCAATCGAGTCGCCGTTTGGAGCGCCAATGATCAGATCGTTGTATCCGTCTCCGTTGACATCGCCAGCTCCGCGAACGCTGGCTCCGCTTTCGTCGCCGGCATCCGCCCCGAGGAACGTGACGCCGGAAAATGGACTGGCTAAGTCGATCGACGAACCCAACGCACCGGAACCGTACAAGAGGTAACTCTTGCCAGCATAGGAATTGCTCGAAACCGCCGCAAATCGAGCGCCGATCAATACATCATCCAAGCCGTCACCATTCACGTCGCCGACAACGCTTAGGGAATATCCCAATCCGTCGTAAGCAGCCGCACCATAAACTTTCGTTCCCGATGCACCCGATGGCGTCCCAAGGGTCGAAAGACTGACAACGCTCGCGACCGACTTACCGCCGAAGAGAACATAGGCTTCCCCCGCCAATTGCTTGGCGTTGCCAGCCGCGTCGCCTCCCGCCGCACCAATCACAAGATCATCGAATCCATCGCCGTTGAGGTCGCCGGCGAGGCTTAGCGAATAACCACTTCGATCGTCGATGTCCGCCCCATGAATCTTGATCCCCTTGGTACCCAGCGTGAGCAAATCGAGAGTATTGACTAGAGTTGTAATACCGAAGGTGGTGCTATGGGGCGTCGTCGTTCCAAAAACGATGTAGCTGTCGCCAGCCGACGATTTGAGATTTCCTAAGCCCGCCGCGTCTGGGGCTCCGATCGCCAAATCATCGATGCCATCTCCATTGAAGTCGCCGGCACCAGCAATCGTGAAGCCGGTTTGATCAAATGCTTCGGCACCTAAAATGCGAAAGCCATTGGTACCCAAAGCGTTGAGATCGATTGTGTCATTTGCTAAGGTTGGAGACGAGCGGCCGAAGACTATATGGGTCTCCCCCGCGTTTGCTCGGGTGCGCGTGACCAAGTTTGGAATCAAAACGGTTCCGATGTTCTCGACATAAGTCGCATCCGCAAACGGCGATGAAACCGCTAAATCATCTTTTCCATCCCCATTGATATCCCCGACCGCCGTTACCGAAAAGCCGCTATAGTCGCTTGCATTGGCTCCTAAGATACGGAAGCCATTTGAGCCGAGGGTTGCGAGATCAATCGTTGAAGGTAACGACGGACCGCCAAAAACGACGTACGATTTTCCGGAAAGACTTACCGGTTGTGGAGCAGGATCTGTGGCGGTTCGATCCGCCAGCTTGGCTCCAATAATCACATCATCGTATCCATCACCATTCACGTCACCCGCACTGCTAACCGCAATACCGCTTGAATCATCGATTGCCGCTCCGTAGAGCGTAAGTCCTTGGACGCCGAGCGCTGCCAAGTCGATTGCCGCCAATAGACTTCGACCCTCCAGTTGCTCAACAATCATCGAACGGAGTTTATTCCGTCGGCGATTTTTTTGAAACGACTGAGTACCTTTTGCGAAGGAAAGCGTCTTCCAATGCGCGACTAAACCGGTGAGGAGATTCTGTTGGTTTTTCATAACGCTCTGGGGAGGAGTTAGGGCAAAGCGGTTCGGGAACCGACGAAATTGAAACGAAACGACGGAGCGAAGGATTTGAAAGTCTTCGTTCGATAACTGAAAAAGCCTGCGTATTTCTCGATGACCTTCGTTCTTTTGAACGCTCGTCTTGGATGCGATGGATTCGCACTTGCGAAAGCGTGTCATTTTCGGATTCCGTTTCAGTAACGACAACGAAACCTGTTCTGAGTACGCGTTCGTTCGCAGGCAAGAACGAAGCAACTCTCAAAATATTTTTTGGGCGTTTGCAAAAAGCGGATCGCTCTCAATGGCTGCTCAAATATGGTCAGTCGAAGACTCAATTTGGACGTCGAGCTTTACTATGGAGCGGTCAAAACTAGTGCATTGATAGGGTGACAAGCCGAGGGGATCGATATCCTCGTACAAACCCATTAAAGCATAGATCCACCGCATTACTAGCTAAGTTGAATAATTCAACTGAAATGGGGGACTACCCTAAGCTGAACCAAGACGATGGTAATCCTGCCATCTTTCAAGTAGACGCAGCGACCTCCGTCGACTTACCACACCGGTTCACGCTTGGCGTTGCCTCATCAAGTCCTTTAGCGATTGCCTTGTCACGGTAACGGAACAAGTGAACTGTTGGCTTAGGATCACCAACGCAAGCTGTCAAAGCCTGCCGCACGCTGGCGACGCATGTGCATGGAATCGCCGCTGTGTTCGAGTTTCACGTTAAATCAACGGCCTGCCTACGACGAACGGCTAGCGCATTTCATTCGTCGGTATAGCGTTTTTCCATCGCGATTAAAGCCGAGCTGCGCGAGCCCAATGCCATCTACTTTCACCCTCCCGTGAAGAGCGGGAGGGTCGATGGCGAGGTACGAGCCAGCGGGGAGGGTGAGATATCGCATGTTTCGTGACCATATTCCCTCCCCTCGTCGTCGTTCCTCCTCCTCGACCCTCCCAAAAGGGAGGGTGAAGTCAGGAAAGTAGATGGCATTGTGGGCGAGCCGCCGGGTGTATTGCCGCGTGGCAAAGGCTCGTCCGGCCTGACAAATCCGACCTTCCAATGCGCTGGGTTGCTCGCGCAGTTCCGCTACCGATTGGAATATACTTGCTACACCTATTCCAGAATGGCTTTCAAGTGAGGTTCCATTTGCCTTTTGCGGATCGTTCAAAAATGCGAAGAGGCAGGCGAAACGCCTGCCTCTTTGAGCATCATGACTTTTGAGTCGAGATTACTTGCTTCGTGGAGTACGTCGGCGAATGAGACCGAAAACACCAGCTACCGCAAGAAGAGCAATTGAACTTGGTTCGGGTACTGCTGCAATCTGCACGTTATCGATACGGTAACCATTGATTGCGTTCGTCGTACTGACAATGGAATCTGTCAGGCTGTCAGCAGCCGTATCTGCCACAAAGCCGAAGAAGTAGGAATTGAAGCCGCCACCAAGAGGCGTAGCCGTTGCGTTTGCTGTTGATAATTCGACGTTTGTTGCTCCACTGCCATCCGCACCGTTTGCGTTGACCAGAAAATCCCCGTTAATTCCACCTAGAGTTGCATCGGAAATCACTTGCAACGCTAAACCTCTGCCAGCCGTACCAATAGTGATTGTTAAATCCTCTGTAATGGTAGGGTCAATGGGGTCATTTAATCCGAGCGATTTGGTAGGCGTCGTTGCGTTACTTACCGCAAAATTAATGTTCGACACAACCGAATAGGTCGTCGTACCGACATTCGTAAAGGTCGAAAAATTGGAGGGACTTCCGATAGAACCGTTGGGAAAGGCTTCAAAGGTTTCTGTTCTCTGCTGCAAAGGCAATCGAGCATTCACCGCAGCTTGATACGCAGCCTGATTGAAAAAAGTCAAAATGCCAGCGTTTGCCTGGCCGGAAAAAACGACTAGCGAGAGAAAAGAAGCAAGGTAGGAAGCCTTCCGGGATTTCATGTTGACCACCGATTTGGGAAGAATGTAGGGAATAGATAACTTGAAAAGGCGTCTAAAGCGCTGGAAGTACACATCTGATTCTAATTAACGGATAAAATTCCACCAAGGGGTAATATTTCCGGATTCTAACGGTTTTTTTGCGGAACCCGATTATTCTCCCTTGAACTGGGGGGGCCTTTTTTCAGAAAAAGCAGTCATTCCTTCGCGGGAATCAGGGAGTTCGAGACAGCGAATGTAGGCTTCGGTGTCGGCTCGATGGGTGACTTTCGGGAGCTGCCCTTCGTTGGCATGCACCAAAAATTTGGTCTGCCGAAGAGCCTCGGCTGGCATTTTCAAGAGCTTGCTGGCTAACACTTGAGCTCTCGCCAGAAGTTGGTGTGCCGGAACGACCTCCTGGACAAGCCCCCATTCCAGGGCCGTTTGGGCCGAAATCGATTCTCCGGTGAGACAAAGTTCCAGGGCGCGGGGCTTCCCGACAATATTCGTAAGCTGAGAAATTCCATAGCCAGGCGGCCAACCTAGTTTGATTTCGGGCATTCCGAACCGAGCCTGATGGGATGCGATCCGAAAATCGCATGAATAGGCTGCGACACACCCACCTCCGTAAGCTGGACCATTCACCGCGGCGATGATTGGCTGGGGAAGTTGCTCGAAGTTGAGATAGATATTGGCTTGCTGGAGACTGAGAGCTCGAGCTTGCTCCAAAGTCAAAGAGGGGAGTTCCTTGACGTCGTCGCCACTGCAAAATGCTTCTCCGCTGCCGGACAGAACGACAACTCGGACCGCTTCTCGATGGTTGAATAGCCACTTTACCAACGCGTCGAGCTCCGTCGTCATCGCGACATTCACGGCGTTCAGCGATCTCGGGCGGTTCAGCGTCACCCAGGCAATTCGATTTTCGATGCGCACTTGAAGCGTTTGAAAGGCGGGAAGTGGCATAGTGTTTGACGATTTAAGTAGGGCTTCCGAAGCTTTCGGGGAGTGAATTGGAGGCTGTTGCAGCCGTTCGAGAAATCGATCTAGCGTAATGATCGCCCGCCGATGTTTTCCGCGACCAATGAGCTGGTCGCCACAAAAGGCTTTAACGTCGAACTCGATTTTGCGGTTGTCGATTGCCGTGACGGTTGCACTTCCAACAACCTTCGCACCGAGCGATGCGGGGCCGAGGTGTTCGACTTGCACATCGATCCCGACTGATTCTTCGCCCTCTTCAAGGTACGGACGCAACGCTTCGCGAGCAGCCCGCTCCATCAGCATGATCATGTTCGGGGTCGAGAAAATCGTTGCCCGAGCTATCTCGCCAAGCGTGATCGTCATCGTCGGATCGACAATCCAGTGCAGTTCGCCTGACTTGCCGACGGAAAGGCCGCTACGCATTTCGAGATCCAATCGTTTCCAAACAGCATTTCATTTTGGTTCTCATTAAGTCTCTCACGAAGTCTTGGTACGATCTCGCGTTCATTTCACTTTGTCGATAATTCACTGAGCCTGAGGCGCTATCCGATTTTTCCTTAGGATCGGCTGGCGCCCGATGCCATCTACTTTCACCCTCCCGCGAAGGAGGTCGTCCGATTGAGCGATCGAGGAAATCATGGTTTGCTTCACTCTCCCACTGGGCAACGCCGTAGCGGATTTTTTAGCTGGCAAGTTGTAGCTCATTGTATAGCTTCCGTTGAGCGGCAGTTGCCCGCTTTAGGATGGGTGAATTTGTTGTCGGGATATCTTTTGTCGGAGGACGGAAACGGGCCATCTT
>JANOAI010000607.1:0-4176 GCA_031411055.1 Pirellulaceae bacterium | reverse complement strand
CAAATGAAGTCGCCAGGCTTTGGACTCATATCGTGCCTGGACATAAAACCTTTAAACTTTTGGCTGGCCGTCAGTTTGCCGTTAGCTTCGATATCGGCTTGAGTGTATTTCCCAGCCGGTGTGAAATAGAGCCTTTGCTCCTCATCGCCTGTAATGGCGGCTGGCATTCCGTTGTCATGCACTGCGACGGCGGTCGTGAAACCGACTCGAAATCGTTCAGTGCCGATTCGTAGGTTCGGAATCGTCACATCGATCGCTTTCCCAATAGCTCCCTCCGGTAGCTGACCTACAAACTGAGACGTTTTACCGGGTGCATCACCTTCTTGGGGCGTTGCAGCCATCTCGATCGGAGTCGCATCAGTTTCACCAGCAGCTTTGATGTAAGCCTTCACTGATTGCATTTCCACCTCTTGGATGCGAGTTTCATCGGCACCCAATGTCAGCAAGCGAAATTGGCCATCCTTTTCAATAACGGCTTCCGCATGATAGCTATCCGAGCCTATGGGAATCACGATGCCGCCGTGTGCTCCAGGAATATGCGGATGCTCTTGTTCGCCAGTCGCTACGGTTTTCGACGACTTGGCACCTGTTGCGATCGACTCGACCGCACTCGTTGCAGCCGGTCTAGAACTGGAAACGGGCGGCGAAGTCTGTCGACCGCAACCAATGACGGCCACTGCAACAATCGCAACCATTGCAATTGGAACGACAAAATAACGACGTGGATCGGGCATTTTTGGGTCCGTAAGTGTGTTGAAAGGCCAGCAAATCAAACGCTATACTCAAAAGCTTTCCAAGGCCCTATGGGTAACTTGCAACACCTGTTGGATGCTTCAGGTACTACAATCCTTCATTGGATTTTTTTGCCGTCGCTCCACCTGGAAGCATCGACTAGATCGCGTCCCCTTGAATTCCGGCGAAATCGATAGAGTAGCTGGGCGGACGTTGTAGACTCGCTTTCTCAAAAGAAGCATATTCATGTTCTAACAGAATGTAGCCCTACAGTGATAACTAAAAAGCAACTTGGCTAGCAGTGCTCGAATTTTCATTCGTCGCAGCGGAGGAAAAACATGCGCCTTAAAATACGTTCAGCCGTTACGCTCGTCGAGTTAATCGTTGTTATTGGAGTTCTCGGCTTGTTGGCTTCCTTATTGTTGCCAGCGATCAGTGCAGCGCGCGAGGCGGCTAGGAGAAGGGATTGCACCAGCCGAATGCGGCAAATTGGTATCGCAATGAGCAACTACGAATTGACCTATGGAATGTTACCTGCGTTGCGACTGGGATCGGAATCGACCAGTGGACCTTATGCTCGTACGAGTGGCTTGGTAATGCTGTTGCCATTTTTGGAGCAAACCGCTTTGCACGCGAAATTGCAAAGCTCTATGTTTGCCGTTCAGCAATCCAATTTCCCCAGTAACGCATTGGCATTTTGTCCATTGCCAGGCGTCACAGGGCAAAGCGGGACAATCCATCCATGGCTCGACAAGATGCCTTTGTTCCGCTGTCCAAGTGATCCAATAGCCGATCGTGCTGAAGCAATGGGATGCTCGAACTATGTTTTTTCCGTTGGTGACACGATTATCGACAACGCAAACGACCCTACCCGCGGAATGTTTGAAAGCGGAAATTTCAGGCGATTGATCGATGTTACGGATGGACTTTCAGACACGATTGCGATCAGCGAGGTACGCGTCGATGCAAAGATGCTTGAGTGGATGGCTGACGCCGATTTACAAATGCCTAGCCGATATTCAGAACGCAATCGCTCTGTGGTTACCGTTGCGCTTAGTTCGCCCCCCGTGGAACCGGAATTCTTCGGTAGAGGGCGTCGCTGGGTTGATGGGGCACCAATTTACACTGCCTTTAACACCATTTTGCCGCCCGGTGACTTGAGCGCTAACCATCGGAACGATAGCGATCTTATCTATGGAAATTTCTCCGCAGGCTCATGGCACCCGTCGGGAGTAAACTGTTTGTTCGGCGACTCCGCCGTTCGATTCATCACGTCATCGATCGACTGTGGTGACCTCTCAAAAATCCCTCCGGATGCCTTCGATGGAGTTGAGAGCCCGTACGGAGTTTGGGGGCGATTTGGGACCCGTTCAACTGGCGAAGTAGCGGATCACAGTCAATTGGATTAGTGCTTTTTGTCGCAATGTCGCTTGATTGCGAACGTAGATAGCCAGTTCTCGTCGATTTTGTTTTCGATCGACGAATGAAAGTGCAACGTTTTTTATACGTCGGCAAGTACAACAATGGAGTGCGGGGCGACCATGAAGTCATCCGATAGGAGGGTTTCAGATGGGCCGTCTTTCATCATGTCCTTTGGCGAATCGGCAGCAGTGTCGATGACCTTTCGCCATTTGCGTTGCGATCCACATTGAATGCGGAAATCCAACACATGAGGCGATGCATTGATTGCAACATAGAGATCGCAGTCATTCTCAGACTTGCCGCTCAGGAAGAACGCCAACGTACTGGATTTATGAGACAAGTCGACAGGTCCATGAGCTCCGAACCAAACGATATCATCGCGCCAGAAGCGAGACCGCGACAGTGACGCATGCTCCTTTCGGAACGCGATCATCTCCTTGAAAAACCGGAAGATTTCTGCGTGGTGTTGTAGACGGCTCCAGTCGAGCCAGCTTGTTTCGTTGTCTTGGTTGTACGGGTTATTGTTTCCGCCTTGACTTTGCAGGCACTCGTCCCCCATCCGAAACATCGGAGTCCCATTGGACAGCATCAGCAGGCAGAAAAAATTCTTGACCTTCTGCTTGCGAAGCCGCATTACATCTACCGGGACACGAACTTCGCCCTCAAAGCCACAATTGTGGCAGAAATCATCGGCTCCGTCTTTGTTGTGGTGACCGTTGGCGTCGTTGTGCTTTTGGTGGAATGAAACTAAATCATATAAAGTGAATCCATCATGTGAGGTGATGTAATTGACGCTTTGCCAAGGACGAAGCGAGTTGTACGAATCATCGGGAAATAAATCACAGCTTCCGTATATTCGAGTCATTAATTTCCCGATCAGTCCTGAATCGCCGCGAACGAATTGCTGGAGCGTATCTCGATAACTCGCATTCCACTGCATCCATGAAGTACCAGGAAATTGCTGCCCAAGAAGAAACGCTTCACCCGCATCCCAGGGTTCAGCAATCAACCGAACATCTCGCAATGCGGAGTCGCTTGTAATCTCAGTAAATATTGGCGGATCATTGAGGTTCAATGACCCATCCATGTTTCTTGCAAAGACGGACGCCAAATCGAATCGAAATCCGTCAACATGCATCTCCGTTACCCAGTATCGAAGGCTGTCAACAATTAGTCTGCGAACTATCGGGTTCGACGTATTCAGGGTATTCCCACAGCCGCTCAAGTTCGCATATTGTTCTGCTGAATTCCGTGATGCAAGATAATAGCTCGCGTTATCGATGCCCTTAAAACTGTATGTCGGCCCTGTCTCGTTTCCTTCACAAGTGTGATTGAACACAACGTCCAGGATTACTTCAATCTTGGCAGCATGAAGCGATTGAACCATACGACGAAACTCGCTTCGTTGTGCGCAGTGATCTGGCGACATCGAATAGACGTGATGTGGAGAGAAGAAATTCAACGGCATGTAGCCCCAGTAATTACCATCATTCGGGGCAAACTGGAAAACGGGCATAAGCTCGACAGCCGTCACGCCCAAATCAGAAAGATACGGTATTTTGTCGATGACGCCCTGAAACTTTCCTCGATGTTCGGGTGAAACTCCAGAATTGGGATGCTGGGTGAAACCCCTCACATGCATCTCATAAATGATGAGCTCTGATTCATGACGGACATGAGGGTCATCGCTCCATTTGAAAGGGCACTGGCACTCATCGAGGCGTGCAAGCGGTGCCGAACCCGAGTTCGAGCCCAGTGTAGTCGATTCAGACAGATCATTTCCAGGCGGGAAGTAAACGGTCCGAGCATAGGGGTCGAGAAGTATCTTTTTCGAGTCGAATGCGTGAAAGCCATCGTGAGTCACGATGTTGGGGCCATAGATGCGATAGCCATAAAACTTCGCATCCTTCGCGGATGCAACGGTCACGTGACAATGCCAGATTGGTCCGGTTTTGTTGCGAAGAGGGTCGAATTGGATGACAACGTTTGGCTCAACACAGGCATCCTCACAGAACAAATTCA
>JANOAI010000606.1:0-8580 GCA_031411055.1 Pirellulaceae bacterium | reverse complement strand
AGTGGCAAGTCGATTGGTGCTTCCGCAGCGGCTATCTATCTTCTTGACGATACGACGTCTTCGCTCAAATTGAGATCCGCATGGGGATTACCTGCTTACAAGCTCACGGATCCACCACGCGAATTGCGAGGTTCGATGCCTGATCTCGAAGCCTTGCTCGGGAATGCAGTCTTGCTCGAAGACATCCAGGCCATGCCCGAATGGCCGAGTCCGGAAAGTTTTGCCTCGGCAATCGTTGTACCGATTGGTTCGCAAACCATGCCGCACGGAACGATTTGGTTTTGGTCCGATAGCACGCGCAAACATTCCACCATTGAAATCGAAATCGCTAACTTGGCCGCTGGCCGTGTCATGAGCGAGCTTGAACATTCACTTCTCGGTTCCGAAGCCAAAGTCGCGAAACAACTTCGCAAGCAGTTGAATGACGCTGGCAATGCACAAGCTGCGAGGCTCCCCGATTTCCAACCTGTGCACGCAGCCTTCGACATCAACGGTTGGACGTTTCAGGATGGTGGACTCGGTGGCGGGTTTCATCAGTGGGACATGACACCACAAGAAATGATCGTAGCTGCGGTTGGAAGCGCCACGTCGAAAGGGGCGCAAGGCGCGTTAGTCTCGACCTGCGTTCAGTCATCCATCAGAACTCTCTGGCCGAACCAACACTCGCCATCGCAAATTATTCGAAGTGCGGGAGATGTTCTTTGGGGAGTCGATGACGCCGACTGGACTGCTTCCAGCGCGTTGTTTCAGCTGAATCCGGAAACAGGCCATGGCTCTGTCTGTTTAGCCGGTCACGTTCAAGCCTTCATCGTTTCCGTGCGTGGCTTTCGTCCGATTGGTACCCCTGCGCCGAAACTTGCGTTTCAGCCAGATGCCGTGTACAGCAACCAGCGCTTCGTGCTTCAAGCTGGCGAAGTTCTCTTGGCTTTCAGCGATACCGTCATCAACGAAATCAATCTACTCGATCCCAAGCAACGCCGTGATAAGCGATCGCAATGCAAAGCCTTGAACCAGAATGAAATTCTTCAAGACGTGCGAAAGCGTATCGACGAACCGGCGGCTGAAATCGCCGCCCACTTGGCTCGGATGTTGCCTTCGCTCGCAAACACGTCGAAAGTCGGCGACCGCTCGCTCATCGTGCTGAAGAATCTTCGGAAGTGCTAGCGATTTTGCGTATTGAAGTTGCACGATTGAGACCCGAAGGGTCGGCACATCCTATGCCGGGGCTGATAAGCTCCGGATTGGTTATCGCTCGTCAACCAAGCCCCGATAGGGGCGACACAGCTCGCCTTGTACCGCCCCTCCGGGGCCCGGGGCACTAGAAAGTCAACGTCCCGATGGCTTTCGCCACCGGCAGAGGTTGTTTCGGGCCTCCGGCCCTGCGTATAGTGCGCAACTTCAAAACTTGCGCGTCGCGTTATACGATTTGGGACAGTCGAAGTAGTGGCGCTGTCCAGCTAATTCTTAAATTAGAACAAAGCTCGATTCCCAAAGAAATCTTCGGAGCGATAAAAATGTCGCTCGAGCCCGTTTTCGAGCTTCTTGACCTTGCCTCGCGATTGATAGTCCTTCTACTCTTGCCGGCATTCGGTTTGAAAAGGATTTCCAAATGATCGATAAGTTCCAGTTGTTTCTCATTGTCTACAGTCTGAGTCTAGCAACCGGTTGTTCGAACGGTGGTTGGTGCGGCTACAACCAGCCAGCCTATCCCATTGGCCCCTATCCAGGAACTGGCTATCAGCAGCCAGGCTATCCCGCAGGCTATGGAGGTGCCCCGACGACGGGTCCCATTCCCGGCGTGGCCCCGAACGGCCAACCCATGGGCGGAGCGCCAAATTACTCCCAACCACCGACCGGTTATCCCAACAATGCCTATCCTGGAGCCTATCCCGGTGCCTATCCACAAGGCCAAGCGGGCGTTCCACTCAATCAATTCGGCCCGTCCCAGCCGTTGCTTGGACGGTAACGCAACCGCTTTTTCAGAAGTCGTGCAGCTTACGCATTACCTCGCCCACGTCTTCGTGGGAGAAGTTACAAATACCCAGTAAATTCATTGGTTCTTAGCTGCACGAATTCCTCATAGGCGGATTCGCTCTTCGCCCCGGTCTTCGAGGGTGAAGGATGGGCGATGCGGGCAATTTCTTCCGGTGAAGGTCTTTTCGGGACGGCACTTTGTTCTTGGGTCGTCGTTCCCACCAGTATTTTGGGAGCTAAACCTTCAGCTATTTTCGATCCCCTTTTCGTCCGTTTCCCGAAATCGCATCTTCGCGTAAACTTTGTCGTCTGAATTCCGACGAAATTGACTTACGACCTAGATCCGATCACGCATGGCCAAACCAAGAATCCTCATCCTCCGAGCTCCAGGGACTAATTGCGATGTTGAAACCGCTCATGCTTTTGAGATGGCAGGGGGAGAAGCCATTTCGATTCATGTTCAGCAGTTGATCGATCGGCCAATCCTGGCCGATAATTTCCAAGTTTTGTGTTTCCCCGGGGGCTTCAGCTACGGCGACGACGTAGCCGCTGGCCGGATTCTTGCAACACAACTCAACGTTCACCTGTCTGACGTTATCGAAAGCTTTCGAAGCGAAGACCGTTTGGTCCTCGGTATTTGCAATGGTTTTCAAATCATGATGCGACTCGGCATCTTCTTTGATTCGTCCGAATCCAAATCGCCAGCCACTTTGACTTGGAACAATCAAGGACGATTCGAATCGCGTTGGGTCCATTTAAAAGCTTCTGATTCCGAATCGCCATTCTTGCAAGGTATCGACCAAATGTATTTGCCGATGGCTCATGCGGAGGGCCGCTTTGTTACAGCCAACGCTCAAACTGCTGAGCAGCTCAAATCTCGAGGCCAAGTCGCCTTGCGATACAGCAATGAAAAGGGCCAGACCAGCGATGAAGTCTTGCCGTTTCCAACGAACCCTAACGGAGCTGAACTCAATTTGGCCGGGCTGACCGATGAAAGCGGCAATGTCTTTGGGCTCATGCCTCATCCCGAAAGGCATCTTTTCGCGACCCACCATCCTTACTGGACTCGACGAACGACGCAACCCGAACATGGTGACGGGCTGGCGATTTTTAAGAATGCGGTAGCTTTCTTCGGCTAATATTCGTTGCCGCAGGAAGGGCAGTTTCTTCCGAAAATAGCTGGGGTTTTAGCCCCACGCCGTTGTCGATGACGCTTCAGCTGAGGCTGGAGTTACTGTTGCAATTACGCCATCGCGTTCGTCTTGCGCGAGCGTCGCAAAGTGACGCCGGCCATAGCAGCAATGAGAAGTAACGCGGAAGAAGGCTCAGGGACGGCGGAGACGATGAATCTAAATTCATACTCGCCGAAACTGTCAGCTTCTTGAACTAAGAATGTGAAGTACTCGGTCCCAAAATTATCGGGACCAATGGTTGAGTACGGACCCAAAGACGCGAACTGTGTCCCGACGGAGCCATTCGTTGCGCCAATACCAACGATGCCACCCCCCGTAACACGAGGCTCATTGATCAAGTTTACAAATGGAATCTCTGGAAAGGTCGGAAAAGGATCAAGGAATTGGTTATTTGGTTGTTGGCCAAAATTCGTACCGCCGACAAAAAGCGACGGATTGAATCCCTGCTGCAGAGCTTGAGAGAGATTATTCGCGGTTCCAGGAAAGTTAAATTGAGTTCCAACGTCGAGCGCCAGATAACTTAGGTTATCCATTTGAGTGTTGAACGATGTCAGGTACAGGGCTTTGATTTGAAGCCCTGCCGGGACTTGGATTGTGAACAAGTCCCAATCGGACGGAACCTGACTGCTGCCGCCAACATTTCCACGAATGATGTTGGACCCGATTTGAAAAGGACCATTGATTTGATCAATCCGCGTTGGATTCAACGAATCCATCGAAAAAGTATTACCAGGCAGGCTCTCGTCGTAGGTGGTAACAACCGGCGGCAGCGGGAGGATATCGCAGAACGCAAGTTGTGTTGTGACCAGCAGACTCGCGACAGCAGTTAAGGCTCGAATGGACATCGAAGGATTCCGATAACGAGAAGGCAGAGAAGGAAAAGTCTTTTTCGCGAGCCCAACCGCTACTATTTAACTAGTTTATACGTTCCTCCTTCCAAATCAACGGCCATCCTCCCCTAAAACCGACTTTAAACCAACTTCCACCCCGCTAAACGGACATTTCTCCCATTGGATTTGCTTCGTACGATTCAAAATTCAGGCTGAATCGTGCCACAACGCGCCGCCGTCGCGGCAGACTGGGCTGACTGACAACGATTTTTCCGCACGGCTTAAGAACTGATAAAGAACTTCTTGCCCGATTTGAAGGCGATACCGACGTGTTAGTCCGCCCGATCGAATGGCCGGCGGGCGCTTGGCCAATGTCAGCGACTTTCACCCTCCCGCGAAGAGCGGGAGGGTGAAGTCAGGAAAGTAGATGGCATTGGGCGCTTGGCGAGTGGCTTGACTTGCGAGGTTGACTGGCTGTTTACGCTCGTTCTCGGAGAGAACGGCGACACTCTCGGAGGAATTACGTTTCGCGGAAGGCCAAGGCTGCATATCCGACAACTCGGTCTTTGGAAGCGACTTCACCCGAAGTGGTATAGTCGAGCTCCTCGACCGCAAAGTCGACGCCCATTTCGATCAGTGTCTGCATGACTAACACGGCTGGAACAAGTCCGCACATGCTTATCTGGTTTTCCTGGCAAACGGTCAGCAGACGCTTTGGATCTTTGGCGAGAATTGCATCCAAAGCCAGCCTATCGCGACGCCGGTTCTCTTCTTCCGGGGCGTAGTGATTCATGTCGCTAGAAATTACCAACAACGGTGGATCGACTTCGTCTTTCAACAAACTTGCCAGCTGTTTCGCGGCCGTTTCGATGCGTGACCAGTTCGCTCCGTAAATCGCGATTCCGGTTAATTTAGCCGTAGGGAATAAATGCTCTAAGAACGGCAGCTGCACTTCGATGCCATGTTCATGGCGATGGGCCGTCGAGTCCAACTGAAGTCCATCCACACGATCAACCAGCAATTTGGCCAAGGACAAATCGCTCTCAAAAGATGTGGTATCCGATAGATTCCATCGCCGACACGGTGCGATCGCCCAATCCACTCCTTCGACGGTGTGTTTAGGGCTGATGATGAGCATCCTTCGAGGGAACTCGACTTCTCGCCATGCTCGAGCTGCAATGCGTCCCGAATAGACAAAGCCAGCGTGCGGGGTCATGATCGCGAAAAGCTCTTTTTTTGGTTGCGATTCACCACGCGGAGGTAGACGATCGAAAAACGCCGATACCATAGCTCGTCGTTCATCGTCCGCGGCGGGGTAAAACGCATCAGCAACAGCCGGTGGGCGATCGGCCGAGTCATTTTGAGGCGAAGGGAGATTGGAAGCCAAAATGGTGGGACGGGTTGAGATCATCTCCATGGAATAGATATTCATCAGGCTCCCACGGAACCCAATCATCTTTGCCGCTTCGGAAATCTGGAAAGCGGGTGCCGTATCGGGGTCGAACGAGATAACGATCGCTTGCGGTCCGGTCGATGCAATCAACGCTCGTCGAGACCCTGGCAGTCCTTCGAGCCCCACTTCCTCGAGAATTCGCTCTCTGAACGCAATACTGCCCGAATCTTTTTGATCCAGTACGATTGCTCCATGGGCTGCGGGATCGCTCAATACGGTTATCGAGATTTCGACCCGAGAATCAATCTTATCGAGATTCTGCTGGAGAACGGTCATGGCGGCCTGTGTCATCTCAAACAGGGTCGATTGCAACGGCATCCCCGGTCGCACTGAAAGCCGAATCATGTGTAAGAGCGGTCGCTTGGATATCTCCGTAAAAATCGAAAGGACCAATCCATGGACTGTTCCATCGGGAGCGTCCTGGAAATAGTAAGTCGGGGTAGCGCCTGTCGACAAAGCCCCTAAATTCGAGACGACTAAATCTTGGAGCCGACCAAGCTCAGCTCGATTCATGATCGCCGGTCGAGATTTTGCAAATGCTTGAATGGTCTCCGCCGGAAATCGACCGTGAATCGATCGGCCTGCGAATCGTTGCAGTTTCACGTCCGAGGATAACCACGCGGTTTCAGGCAGTCCTGCCTTGCGACAAAGGCCACGCAAAAATTGCTCTGCATCCCACCCTTGCTCAACGCTTACCGAGGGAAGGAGTAACCCGCTTCGATCGCCAAGCTGCACTACCAACCCATGAACACCGATTTCAAAACTATTCAAACGGTCTCGTCCTTCGGCGACAATCGGTTCAAGTTGTTCCAGTAGTGAAATATCGAGGCTCAAAAAGGGCAATTCGTAGGGTGAAATGGGCGGCATCCGAACGTCTTCCAAGGCCGTGCGGCGGCAGGCATTCCAAAGCTGCTCGCCCAGCGGGCGCATCGTACCAAGAGAACCGCAACAACCTCGCAAGTACTTGCCTCGTTTGAGCGTTGTGAACACCCCAAAAACAGACTGGTTTTGGATCTCTTCAAGGGCCTCCAATTGCTCAACTCGGGCGTTCGAATTCGACGCAAAACATACGATCAATTCGGCTCCAACTTGGAGTAAACGTTCGCGTTGAGAATCATCCAGCCCGGCGATCCCAAGTGCGACTGGCTCATTGGAGACGGGTTCGGTGTTTGGGGCGGCGGTCGTCATAGGATCCACTTTGAGAGAGGTTATTTGCGTGGCATGATTCGAATGCTTGGATGAAACAAGTGGACTTCGATCGGTCCATTTTCGCATATCGATGGGCTGCCGTTTGCGTCCCCAGTCGCCAGGCACATCTTCAAAATGCCCAGCCACGGACGCACTACAGTCCATACACTTGCTGGAACGAATTCGGTACGTTCCAAGTTGATACCAATCTCGTTCGATCAGTCGACTGCCACATGCATGGCAGAAACTACTTTGTCGAACGGGATCATGAACATTGCCTACGAAAGGATAACGGATACCGGCGCATTTAGCGAGTTCATACGCTTCGTTCAACGTTTCCGGCGGCGTGTTGGGTCGGTCGCGCATCCGAAAATCGGGATGAAAAGCTGAAAAATGAACCGGTACATTCGGCCCAAGATTCTCCACGATCCATTCTGACATTCGCTTTAAATCTTCTCGTTCATCATTACATTGCGGAATGATCAGGTTCGTAATCTCGAACCAAACATTGGTTTCGTTTCGTAAGTATTTCAGTGTCTCGAGGACGGGCTCCAGATGTGAGTTGGTTACTTTCCAATAGAAGTCTTCGGTAAACCCCTTCAAGTCAACATTGGCGGCATCCATCCAGGTATAGAATTCACGCCGGGCATCGGGCAGAATGTACCCAGCCGTGACTGCCACATTCTTGATTCCGCGCTCACGACAGGCTTTTGCCGTATCGATCGCATACTCTGCCCAAATTACTGGATCGTTATAGGTGTAAGCAACGCTTTTGCACTTCAAGTCGTACGCGGCGGTTGCGATCGCTTCGGGCGAAGCAAAGTGACTTAGCTGTTCCACTTCGCGCGACTTGCTAATCTCCCAGTTTTGGCAAAACTTGCAGCCCAGGTTGCAGCCAGCCGTCCCAAACGAAAGTACGCTGGTCCCTGGAAAAAAATGATTGAGCGGCTTTTTTTCAATTGGATCAATGCAAAAGCCGGTGCTCTTTCCGTAGGTGGACAGGACCATCTCGCCGCCGCGATTTTCCCGAACAAAGCAGAAGCCGCGGTCACCCGGTTTCAAGTGGCATTCACGAGGACAAAGATCACAAACAATCCGTTCCGAGTCCGAATCGACATGCCACCATTGACCCTGTGCAGTTCCGTCGGATAGGAGCGTTCGTGTCACGATATGCGAGCCGGTGTAGGGAATTCGAGCACGAACTTCGTTCCTCGGCCAACCTCGCTTTGAACACTGATTCGACCACCGTGCGCTTCAATGATCTTGCGGGCCGTCGGCAGTCCAAGCCCAGAGCCACCCGTCTTCGTCGAGTAAAACGGCTGAAACATTTTCAACGCCGTATTCTCATCCATGCCACATCCGCTATCGATTAGGTCGAGCGCGACGCCGCCAGGAATGACATACGTTCGCACCATGAGTTGCCCACCATCCGGCATCGCTTCGATTGCGTTTTTTATTAAGTTGATAAACGCAGCTTGAATCGCATCACTGTGGATCATCACACTTGGCAAATCGGGATCGAGGTACTTAACGACATCGATCCCGTTTTGATTGGTTTGAGCTTGAAAAAGTTGCAGCACGGCCGAGATCTGATCGTTCAAACTTCCCGGCAACATATCGAGATCGCGAAGCTTGGCAAATCGAAGGAAGTCCCGCAACAGACTCTCCATCCGTTCGCAGTGACTGCGAATCATGTCGACTTTGTTGGTCGCGCGACGTTTGCCGGACCAATCACTTTCTTCGAGCTCTTCGCCAAGCAAATCGACATTCATTCGAATGACGGCCAGCGGATTCTTGATCTCATGCGCCAACGAACCAGCCAACTCTGCCAGTTCATGGTATTGGCGTCGCATTTCTTCTTCGGCGTTGGTTGCTGGTTCGATCATCGGGTTTGGGGAGGTATTGCAATCCGTAGGGTGTGGTCGAGTCTTCGAGACCCACC
>JANOAI010000605.1:0-2154 GCA_031411055.1 Pirellulaceae bacterium | reverse complement strand
GTGGTTTTCTTGAGGTTTCGATACCCAAACCACTCGCTTGCGCTTCGTGTTATCAATGCGATTAAGCCTTCCGGAAGAATTTGGGACAGTCGGACTAGTGCTTCTTCACAGCTAACTGGACAGCGCCACTTTGAATCAGCCGAACGGCGTTGGCCGCGGTTCCGGCACGGAAAACCGTGGCTAACGCCAAAACGGCTAATGGTTTCGAAAACGCTACGAATAATTGGGAATTCAATTCAAAGTCGCGCTATCCAGCTAAGTTGTAGGAGGTGAAGAAGCACTAGCAATTTTCAAGCCATGAGTAGCCTCTCCCGCTTGCGACTTGGTCTCTACATATCTTCACCCTCCCACTTGAAGCGCAGTGAGGGGAGGGCAACCGCTACTTACCCCTACACTTGCCTGATAAAAATCGTATTTAATCATTCGCAAATCTACCCCAGAATATCTCCTCCCCTCGCCCATTCTTATGGGAGAGAGGTTGGGGGTAAGGGCTGAAATCTGGTGATACTTACAGCCTACGTCTACCCTGGAAAACCTCGGAATTCTTTGGCGAGGAACGAGTATTGTATGCGATTCCCAGAGCCTCCTTATTCTCCCCCCGAAGCCTCGTCGCGCCGCCTCGGTAGCGTTGGGCATTTGATCGTCTGTTTGGGATGATTCCAAAATCGGTCCACGAACAGGAGACGTCAGTCGCTCGTCTACGCAGCGCTCTTCAATGCGACTTTGCCATAAAACTGACCAATGGCTTCGATAACGCGATTCTGTTCTTCGACGGCGAGTTCTGGATAAACGGGGAGATGAAGAATTTCGCGAGCCGCCCGTTCGGTCTCAGGCAAGCTCCCTTCAACATAACCCAGCGAGCGATAGCATTCTTGGAGATGCAACGGAATCGGATAGTAGATCTCGCAACCAATGCCTTGCGATTGGAGATGGGCTTTTAACGCATCGCGCTCGCCATTGACAGCGCGAATCCCGTATTGATTCCAAACGTGAAATGCCCCTGGATGACGATAAGGCAGTTCGAATTCTTGATCGAGTTTCGCCGAAGCAAACATTTTTTGGTAGCGATCCGCGTTGGCTTGTCGCGCGTGTGTATAGCTTTGCAGCATTTGCATCTTCACGCCCAGAATGGCTGCCTGGATCGTATCCAGTCGACTGTTGATTCCGATCACTTTGTGGTGATATCGCGGCTGCATTCCGTGGGCTGCGTACAAACGAAGCTTGGCTGCCAGTGCATCGTCGTGGCAAACGAGCATCCCACCGTCACCCATTCCGCCAAGGTTCTTGGTAGGGTAGAAGCTGAGACAACCGATATCTCCCCACGAACCGGCTTGACGTCCGAGATGAGCGGCACCGATGGCCTGGGCTGCATCCTCAATAACCGGGATTTGATGGCGATCTGCAACTTTACAGATCTCGTCCATGAAGGCACATTGACCAAAAAGGTGAACAGGAATAATGGCTCGCGTCCGAGTCGTAACCGCATCCGAGAGTGCCTCGGACGACATGTTGTACGTTCGTGGATCGATATCGACGAAAACGATTTTGGCTCCGACTCGTGAAACAGCGGATGCCGTCGCGAAGAAGGTAAAACTCGGCACAATAACTTCATCACCAGGGCCAATGCCAAGCGCCATGAGAGCTAGTAGCAAGGCATCCGAGCCAGACGCGCAACCGATAGCGTGCTTTGTTTGACATACGCCAGCCACGTCGCATTCCAGTTGACCAATCTCGGGACCATGCAGGAATCGCCCGCTATCCACCACGCGCGCAACGGCTTCGAGAATCGACTCGCGTAAAACCTCGTTGCCGCGATTGACGTCAAGCATGGGTATCGAACGAGAAGCCGAATAATTCGTATGTGTCGTATTCATGGGCGTCCTTGCCACTACGAAAGAGGTGAGTGCTAGCTATTTCGCTTTTTGTGATGTCCAGAAACACCATCGATTAGAATAGAGAATTGCGCTCGCAAACGTCAACGCAGATTCAAACCTTTTGTGACCATCGATCTGTTTCTATCAGGTTCTGGCAGAGCGGCTTCAATACCTTGAAGAATTTTGGACAGCCGAATGAGGGAGTCTCTGCCAGAGCCGAACTCCAAACGCGACCTTCCCGTCGCTCGTTGTTTCTTGTAATCACAAGGCCATAGGAAAG
>JANOAI010000604.1:0-13658 GCA_031411055.1 Pirellulaceae bacterium | reverse complement strand
CTTTGCAATGCAGAGGGGCTGACCTTCGGACTTGAAGTCGAAGCCAACCTCATTGGTCAGACCGGCGTTCTTCTTGCGAAGCTTTACAAAGCTGTCAAGAATCCAGCGATGGTCCTCATCTTCGATGGGGCGAATTTAGTTTGCCAAGGGATGACACCGGATCAGACCTATGCTGAATACGAAGCCATGAAGCCAGGTCTCGGTTGGATTCACATCAAGGACTACCGTCGTCCCAAGGCTACGACTTCCCACGTCGATGAAGAATCGCTCAAGAGCTTCGTCCCAGCCGATATGGGAGATTCCGGGCATGAAGCAATTTTACGCGATCTCGCAACGGAACTTCCGAAGATCGAAAAGCGAATGCAAAAACGAGGTGTTCCTGGAGTCTTTATGGATCTTGAGCCGCATCTCAAAGGGGG
This sequence comes from Pirellulaceae bacterium, assembly GCA_031411055.1. Classification (GTDB taxonomy): domain Bacteria; phylum Planctomycetota; class Planctomycetia; order Pirellulales; family Pirellulaceae; genus JAIYDQ01. Next base: position 13,239 of record JANOAI010000604.1, on the reverse strand, counting down.
AGGTCAGTTCGGCGGCTTCAGTGGTCCCGACGGTTTCGGAGCTGCGTTGCGAAGTCTATGCAAAGTCCTCGACTACGTAGGCATCGGCTATCAACTACGCGAGTACGGCAACCTCGTCGATTATCGACCGTAACGGATCAACTTTCGACTTTTAGGAATCAACCGCCAAGCGTTTTGTCACTTCCCATAAAACGCTGGAAGGCAACCGTATGACGCCCCAATGAGGCTGCGGGTTTTTCCGTGTCGCCGTTCTCGCCGAGAATTTCCAGTGTCGCCGTTCTCTCCGAGAATTCTTAGTGTCGCCGTTCTCTCCGAGAACGAGGCGGGCGTCGCGAGTTATCCATCCGGTTGCTCGATATTTCTCGATGAACACACCATGAAGCGTATCGTCCGGTAGCTTTCAGCCAGGGAGTGGCTGCGGCTAATCGTGAAAGAATTCTTCTCCATTCGACCGGTGATCCTGATACGCGAGGCAGTCAGCGGATCGCCTTTGGCAGGCAGTTGTTCACAGACTAAAAGGCTTGCTCGCGCAACTGACAAGATGCATTTCGTGTGACGCGCCAAACCGAATAAAAGCAAAAGCGGATATCCACCTTCCATTGTCGCGAATCCCTATAAAATTTGGGCTGGACTTAATTTTGGGGCGGACATTTTTCATAAAAAACTTCTTGGACAAGTCTTGAGTCGAAACCTCGAAAAATTGTCGACGGCAATCCCCGGCAACGAAATTTCAAAAGATTTTTTTGCGGGCCTTAAAAAATTTCGCGTTTAGCGTTGCAAAATATCGTTGACTTGCGAGTAGCCGAACTCGATAATTCGGTCGGTGCTGGCATCGAAGTGCTGGCCGATTTTAGGAGCAAGCGCCGCTTGCGATAGTGTTTGTGAAGGGTTTTGTTAGGTGACGAATATTTACGTCGGGAACTTGTCGTATCGAGCTTCGGAAGATGACTTGCGACAAGCATTTGGTGAGTATGGTAGCGTTAGCAAGGTAAGCATCGTTACCGATCGAGAAACGGGCCGCTCACGCGGTTTCGCATTCGTGGAGATGCCTGATCCTGAAGAGGCGAAGGCAGCTATGGAAGCTTGTGGACAAAAGGAAATTGCAGGTCGTCGAATTTCGTGCAACGAAGCTCGACCACGTGAAGAACGCGCTGGAGGAGGCGGCGGTGGAGGAGGCGGCGGCGGCTACCGTGGTGGTGGTGGTGGCGGCGGTGGCGGTGGTGGTGGCGGAGGCTATCGAGGTGGTGGCGGAGGCGGTGGAGGAGGATACCGCGGTGATCGTGGCGGAGGAGGCGGCGATCGTGGAGGTAGCGGAGGTGGTGGATACCGTGGCGGTGGAGACCGTGGTGGAAGTCGTGACCAACGCGACTAATGCCAGCATTTGATCTCCGCGTAAATAGCTAGATCAATCAAAAAAGCCGAATCGCAACGATGCGATCCGGCTTTTTTCTTTTGACAGAGAACAGCGATTTCTTGTACAAGTCATTTATGGATGTACTGAAAATATCTGCTGGGACGCGATCTTCTAAAATAGGCTTGTCGCTGATCGTATACGCGACGATTTGGTTTGGGTTGGGATCAACCCGCCTGTGGGATCGTGACGAACCTCGAAATGCACGCTGTGCTGTTGAGATGTTGGAGCGGAACGATTGGATCGTTCCCATGTTTAACGGCGAGCTCCGAACGCATAAGCCAATCTTACTCTATTGGCTTCAGATGCCCTCCATGGCGATCCTCGGTCAAACCGATTTTGCGGCCCGTTTAGGTAGCGCCCTGATGGCATCGATTACCATTGGTGCCATCTACCTTTTTGCCAAGAAAACGATCGACATCCAGGTCGGATTTTGGTCGGCTGCAATTCTAGCTACGAGTCTCATGTTCGTTGTCGCCGCCCGGGCAGCCACTCCTGATGCATGCTTAATCTCAACGAGCACCATTGGAATATTGTTGATCGCCTTTCACTGGCAAACCAATCAAAACAACAAAACGTGGATCGCCTACCTTGGCTATGCAAGCCTTGGGTTGGCTATGCTCGCAAAGGGACCGGTCGGATTCGTCCTTCCCATGATCGTCCTTTGCATTTGGGGATTTGTGCAAGCGTGGAACGAGCCTGCTCAAGAAACGCTTTCCATTCATTGGCTTCGCAGAACGTGGACCGCCGGCTGGAAGGCATGCAAGCGACTTAGAATATTGGATGGTATGGTGCTCGCATTCGCCATAGCCGTTCCGTGGTATGTTTGCGTCGGGATGCGCACCAACGGTGAATGGTTGCGAGGTTTTTTCTTCGAGCACAATCTTGGTCGAGCAATAAACGCGATGGAAGGGCACCAAGGAGGGTGGTGGTTCTATCCTGCCGCCAGCTTGGTTGGCTTGTTCCCTTGGTCGATGTTGCTTATCCCGATTCTCATTTGGACCGCCAAAAACATTAGAAATCGACCCCATTCAGCGATCATCCACCTAGGAGTGATTTGGATGCTTGTGTATGTCGTTCTTTTCTCACTCGCAAAAACGAAATTACCAAGCTACATCACACCCTGCTATCCAGGGGCTGCACTCTGCATCGGCGGATTCGTAGCCGATTGGAGTCGCAATCGAAATGCACTTTCCTTGCGATGGCTCGTTGTCGGTGCATTTTTCTTTGCCTTGATTGGTTCGAGTATTATTGGCGGTCTCATCTACGCATCCTTTGACCAATCATTGCCGAGACTGAGTTGGCAAGGCGTTTGGGCAAGTGGATTTTTAGCTGTGGCGGCCGCGATGGTATTGAATGCAAGACGGTTGTTGAATGCAAAGCCGGCTTTTGATCTCACCTTCGGAATCTTGGCGGCAGCCGTTCTTTTCCTGGGAGGGCTATGGGGTGTTGCGAGTCCGGCAGTTGGCGGTTATCGAAACGATGTCGATGCGATTGTGGCATTAGACCAAGATTTTTCCAAAGCATCTCCCAATGCAAAGAGTTCCTGGTGCTCGGTACGAACGATCGAGCCGAGTTGGGTCTACTATCTTGAAAACCCGATCAAGGAACTCGCCATCCAGAGCTCCCCTCGCACGGAGGAAAACGACGAGGCGGTCATGCAAGTCGTACGAACGTTGCAGTCGGAAAACGGACGGGCAATTATTAACGGTGATGAGATCGAACTTTGGAAACTCCGATTACGGCCCTATGGGCTCAATGTAGTTCCGATCGCTGAGTTCCGAACGTTTCTGAAGAACGAGGCTGTGGCCGTCATTGCATGTGCACGCCCCGAAATTGCGAATCACGCAGAATCATCGGTAGATCGATTTAGAAAACAACCCTTACCTACCCAGCTAGCGAATAAGCGGCGTCGCCGATCCCTTTGACAATCGAGGCAATACCCTCAGTGAAGTATTGGCTCGTCCCCCAGCTTTCGCCCCAACCAGGCATAATCATCATCATTAACACGATAAAGGCGATCGTGCTCAGGGTTAAGACAGGATCCCGTTGATTCAGCGAAAGCGTTGCGGAAGCCGTGGACTTGGTACGACGCATGAAACGACGTCGATCGGCTTCATCGTCCTGACGTTCAAGCTCTACTTGTACGCGGTTCTTTTCCAGCCGTTCGCGTGAAGCGCACTTGACGGCATAGGTCGAACCTTGATGGCTTAGTCGACCTTCTTTTCCAAGTTGCAAAAGTTTGGCTAGCTTATCGGTTACTTCAATGGAGTAACCGGCCCAAGAATAGCGAGAAACGACTACTGGGTAGTTTCGGCGCCCAAGCGTCAGCGTCCCTTGAGACTGCTCGTTCTCGGTCTGAAAGTAAAAGGCTTTTTCGCGTTCTTGGATTTGTAACATACTGGACTCTCCAAGGTGTACTCTGGGACTTGCATCGAGGTTGGGCTTTCGAAATCCAGTAATTTTGACCTTTATCGATTGCTTTCATTCCTATTCTCTACCGATTGTACCGGCAGAGCGACTTAGACAGAGATTTCCGATTGAGTACACCGCACCAGTTATTCTCGACAGAATGAAGCTAACGCATGTGCGGGTCGATGGAATGAACTTAGGCCGTCTCGACTTCCAAGGCGCTTCTGGCGGAGGAAAAATTGGCATTGGTCAGTTCAGCAAACAAAAAGTTTTTTCAATGGAAACGAGTGCAACTTGTTTGCTTCGTTGCAACTGCTTTGGTTTGCTTTCTACCAAGCTCCAGCGCGCAAGTTCCCGGCGTTTGCTTGCCAAATTCGGCGGCAACGTCACCGGCTGCATTTGGTATGCTCAACACGCTCAGTGATGATCAACTACGGGCCTATCTGGTTCAACATGGATTTGGCGAAGGCACGTACCCCCCCCCCGCGCAACCAACGCCAAACGTTCAACGCATGGCGCCGCACTCGATTCCTAGCCACTTAATCGTCCAAGCGAATTCGGCTGGATACACGAACTCCCAGCAAGCGCCATTCCAGTATGTCGCTGCTCAAACACCGTTGGCAGATGATCCGCTGAGCGCCATGGGGCCTGATGCGACAGCGGAAGCCGATCGCAAAAATCGCAAAGAGGATGCGACAGGCGATTCGTACCTCAAACAAAAAGGGGTCGATCCACACGCCGAAGTTTTCGCGAATGGTTGCTACCCTTCGGCGCTGCAGTGCGCAAAGTGTCATCAGAAAATCTATGACGAATGGCGAGTTTCCGGGCATGCTTATGCAACGGTTTCACCCATGTTCCAGCGATTTGAGCAGCTGGTTCAGGACCTGACAAAAGGGACCGTCGGCACCTTTTGCATGCGATGCCATGCGCCCGTCGCCACTCAATGGAATATCCCGAGACACGAATCGCTTTTGGCAGGTGCACACGTCCTGCGCGAAGGAATAACCTGCGTCGCATGTCACCGAGTCGTAGAACGATATGGTCGCGTGAATGGCGAACGCCGTATTGAACCAGGGAGCATCGTCGATCCGATCGTTGGAAATTCTGGAGGCGAAGGCGTTGCCGCCGTTGTCAACAACGCCGAGCAATGGAAAGTTACGATTGATCCCAACGATAAGCGACCTCGACAATCGATTCATCGCGCTGCCATCCAGTTTGAACAGCTTTCCGATAGCTCATATTGCGCTCCGTGTCACCAAGTCGTTGTACAACCTGGAATCGCGTTAGAGATTGTTTACCAACAGTATCGCTCCGGGCCAGCCCATGCTAAAGGTATTTCATGCCAAGACTGCCACATGGGAGCTGTCCCAGGCAAAGCGATGGGCTATACGTGCGGCCCGCTAGCGGAAGTAAATGAAAAGGCCTATCGCAGCGACCGGAAGCACTCGAACCACATCTTTCACGGTCCGGGTTATCCCATCGCGCATCCTGGCTTGTTCCCTCACAATGAAAAATCGCTCCAGTGGACAGCTCTGCAATGGCTAGAATTCGATTGGCGCGCTGGCTGGGGCACGGAGAGTTTTGAGAAGAGTTTGGCCGCTTCGGGACAGCAGCTAAAATTTCCAAGCGTTTGGCAGAATGCTCAAGATCGACGAGACGCACGGAAAGTTCTCGATTCCAATCAAAAATTGATTTCCGTCAAACGGCAGTCGGCACTGGAAACGCTTTCCAATGGCTCGTCCATCGAAGGCCCATTTTTCGATGAACCGCCTCGAATGCATTCCGATTTAAATTTTCATTATGTCGTTCGCAACCTAAGTGAAGGGCACAATATGCCAAGCGGTTCGCTGGGGGCTCAGCCGCAGTTATGGCTCAATGCAGTTTTAGTTGGACCTGATGGAACGAGGCTTTGGGAATCGGGCGATTTGGATTCAAACGGAGATCTTCGCGATGTCCAATCGGAGGAGGTCAATCATCGACGCCTTCCAGCCGACCTACAACTCTTCAATATGCAAACGAAGTTCTTGATCACAAATGTCAAAGGAACGGAACGCGAGATGGCATTGCCCGTAAACTTGGACATTGACCCGATCCCTTTTTTCCGGCCGGGGGCGGTTCCGTATACGGTCCTCAATCACCCACCCTTTGTTCGGATGGAAGCCCACAGCATTCCGCCAATGGATTCTCGTAAAGCGAAATATTCTGTCCCGGCGGAGCGGATGCATCTGCGCGGCCGCTATCGCCTTAGCGTTCGAATGCGTTCGCGCGTCGAACCCCCATATTTCATGCGATTCGCCAAAGGAACGCCGGACATGCTTCGTGCAATGAACGAAGGTATCTTTGACGTGCATCCTTACTCCATGGAGTTTGAAGTTCGCTAAGTAAATTTAGCCAACGAAGAAGTGTTATTCATGCGGATAAGTTCGTTCGATTGCTTGCAAAGTTCACACGTCGGCTTTTGCCGATGGTTAGCTGTAGGCGCGTGCGCACTGTCCATGGGGACCACTTCTAGCTATGCGTCTCCAACGGATTTGTCTTTGGCTACAAAAAAGCAAGAAGCTGCTTGGTCGGTCCCAGTCGATCTTCCATCCGTGCCTGCTGCCAAACAATGGAATCAGGCGACGCTCGAAGAGATTGCGACGGAGACACGACCCGTCGTACCCAACCCAGTTGCCAGTCCGGTCGTCAATCCAATGACGATTCTCCCGACATGGAATTCGTCTGAGTTTCAACCATTGTTGGAAACTCCTTTGAATTCTCAACCGCAAATCCCGATGTTCAACGCGACGGCAACCCAGCCAATCATTTCGGAGTTTTCGGTACCTTCGGTCTCGACATCAACATGCTCAACAACAATGCTGACTGTTCCTAGTCAAGCCATCGAAAGCGTACCCTATCAGCCGGGTGACTTTTTAGGGACGCCTGTTCCAGCCGAACCCTACAATCCAAGCCTCGATGCGCAAACCTATTTTGGAAAGTATTTTGTTCCAACCCAGCGGCCTTGGGTTGAATGGTGGCGACCGTTCTACTCAGGCGGAATCTATGACCCAGCCATTCCTGTCTTTTCAGACGTCAATCCGCTGACACCGCACTTTTTGGTCTATGGCGATTATCGAGCAGGGGTGGGTATTCATCGAAACAATGGCCAACCGGTACGATCGATTGCCAATCGCTTGAACCTGGATATGGACCTTCGGCTTACCGGGACCGAGCGAATTCATGCCTTCATGGGGCCGCTTGATCACAATGGTCGATTCACGCGGCTCGATTTCAGCGACTCCCGCAATGTGCAGTTCGAAGAAGAGCTTGATGCCCAGCTCGATACGGTATTCTTCGAAGGGGACCTCGGGGCCATGACGGGTGGCTTGACGGGCGTCGATGCGCCGTTCGATCTCCCGTTCACGGCGGGACGTGTTCCTTTGCTGTATCAGAACGGGATCTGGATGGAAGATGCGATTGATGGCGTTGCGATCGCTTTTCCGTGGCGACATAATAGGGCTCTCAATTGGTCGAACCACGACATTACCTTTTTTGCAGGCTTCAACCAAGTCACCTCTCCGGCGTTCGGCAACAACAATCAAGCCGCAGAAGTTTTCGGCTCCGCGTGGTTCATTGAAGCTTACGGCGGATATATTGAAGCGGACTATGCGTATTTGAACGATAAGGATTTTCTGGGACGCTCCTATCACAACACCGCCTTTGCTTATACAAGACGCTACTGGCAAAAGATTTCGAACTCGATTCGCGTCCTAGGCAACCTCGGCCAGGATGGACCACGCGTCGCTCGGACCGCGGATGGGATGCTTTTGCTCGTCGAAAACTCATGGGTTACCCGAGCTCCATCAACGGTGGTTCCTTACTGGAATGGCTTTCTCGGATATGGTCGCCCGCAGTCGGTAGCCCGTGCCGCGGGATCGGGTGGTATCCTACGAAATACTGGAATTAACTTCGAATCGGATAACTTGACCGGCTATTCCACGCTGGATGCGACTGGATCGAATGCCTATGGCGGGGCGGTGGGGATCAATATTCTGAGCTCGGATTTCTCTCGCCAGTTCGTCGTCGAATTTGCAGCCCTCGACACGTACGGCGATGCGGCCTTAAGCACGGCCCCCGGTGCTCAGTATGGACTGGGTACGCGTATACAAAAATCGTTAAATAACTGGACCCTGGTTCGTGTCGATTTGATGCATGGTTGGCTAGACAAAGCGCCAGATATCTTTGGTACGCGGGCTGAATTTCGATGGAAGTTTTAATTCTATGTCAATCGTAGTTTTCGAAGATAACTTTTGCGAATCGCTTGCGCCGATTACAACCGGCCGAATGGCCGCAACGATTTCGTGCGGCAGCTATCGGTTAATTGATATCGTGGCCGAATTCAATCTGCCCATGCATGGAGTTTCCCGTAGTTATTTGGAACCGATTCAAGCTATTGACTACCCATCGTTAAAAGTCTTGAATGAATTGACGCAATTTGCAGGGTCGGACGGAAAGATTCGGCTGTTACTTAACGCACGCACTGCCCCTACCCAAGCCAATCGTAAAGTTATTGAATCTTTGTTGAATGATAAAGGCACGGCACCGCAAATCATCCGCGATCGCGAATCGATCGCTGCGATTGTAAATCCGCCAAACTCGCTTTCGGAGTTAGCTCAATTGCCGCAAGAAGGCCTGAGTTCTTGGCTTGAAAGCCAAGTCACAGGCATGGCGACGTCGCCGTTAGCGCTGAATCTGTTTTTGTATCCGCATGAAGTCATCGCGACGAACATGAAGGAGATCAACGCAAACCTCGACTATCGAATTGCCGAGCATCGCTGGCAACAAACGCACGATGGCGTTTTTGTGGGCAAGGACGTCAAGCTCGGTGAATACATTCTCTTTGAAACCAAGAACGGTCCGATCGTCATCGACGACGGCGCGCAAGTCGGACCTTATTCACTCTTGCGAGGCCCGATCTACATTGGCAAGAAATGTAAGATTCTTGAACACTCGGCCATCAAGGACCAGGTCAGTTTGGGCCACACAACCAAAATCGGTGGCGAGGTCGAAGCATCGATCGTCGAACCTTACTCGAACAAACAACACCATGGCTTCCTCGGCCATAGCTACCTCGGCAGTTGGATCAATTTGGGTGCTGGGACATGCAATAGTGACTTGAAGAATACCTATGGAACAGTGAACATGGAGTATCCTCACGGCAAGGCGGCGACCGGTATGCAATTCTTAGGTTGCGTGATGGGAGACTATTCAAAGTCAGCGATCAATACCGGTATTTTTACCGGCAAAGTCATCGGGGTTTGTAGCATGATGTACGGCTTTGTGACCAGCAACGTGCCAAGCTTTGTAAACTACGCTCGTCTCTTTGGACAAGTCGTGCCTTTACCACCCGAGGTCATGATCGCGACACAACTACGCATGTTTTCGCGACGTTCGGTGGAACAAAGACCATGCGATATTCAGCTTATCCACGAAATGTTTCGCATTACTCAATTCGAACGCGACAATGGGATGGATTGATCTGTTCCATGTCATGTCTGAGCAAACTACCCGACTTCATTGCGGCGCTAGCCGCAATCTTTTTCTTCGAAGCGGAAGCTATACTTCTCGCCGTAAATCAAGCGTCGTTGGGAAATCGGGATTGAGTTTTGGAAGTCGCCCGACATGATTTCCAGGCGTATGGCCGTGAGGCCAGAACCTAGTCGCTCGACGCGTTTCGGCTTCCAACCCATTCACAGGAAACGCCTCGTAGCTGCGTCCTCCTGGATGGCTTACATAATAGGTGCAGCCACCCAGCGATCGGCCCGCTCGAAGATCGATCAAATCGATCGTAAGGGGTGAATGAACCGGAACCGTCGGATGCAAGCACGATGGTGGCTGCCAAGCGCGATAACGAACACCACATACCGCTTCGCCAGGTAGTGACGTGTTAATCAAAGGGCAAATGTATCCGTTGACAAGCACTTGGTGGGCTTGTGGATCGAAGCCTTGGACCTTTACCTGAAGTCGCTCGACCGAAGAGTCCACGAAGCGGGTCATTCCACCGGCGGCGCCTTCTTCTCCCAACACATACCATGGTTCAATCGCATGACGCAGTTCGATGCTGACGTCGTCATAATAGGCGCGACCGATCCGCGGAAAGCGAAATTCGAGGTGAGGATGAAACCAAGATGCATCCCAATACCAACCTGCCGATTGCAAATCGCGGAGAACGCTTCGCATATCGTCTTCGAGAAAGTGTGGCAACATAAATCGATCGTGAAGCTGCGTGTCCCATCGAATCGGTGGATTTTGGTATGGCGTTCGCCAAAAGACGGCGACCAGATTTCGAATCAAAAGCTGAGTCGCCAAACTCATCTGTGCGTGGGGCGGCATTTCATAGGCTCGAAGTTCCACTAACCCGAGTCGCCCTGACGAACTGTCAGGCGAATAAAGTTTATCAATACAAAACTCAGCCCGATGCGTATTGCCCGACAAATCGGTGAGCAGATGGCGCAAGATCCGGTCAACTAACCAAGGCGGAACCGAATCGCCACGCTTGGGTAGCAATTCAAGAGCCATTTCAAGTTCATACATGGCATCACGGCGTCCTTCATCCACTCGCGGCGACTGGCTTGTTGGGCCAATGAAGCGTCCTGAGAAGATGTACGACAGTGATGGATGGTTGATCCAATAGGTGATGAGACTCCTCAAAAGATCTGGGCGTCGTAAAAAAGGACTATCAGCCGGAGTCGGTCCACCCAGGACGATATGATTTCCACCGCCCGTGCCGGTGTGCTTGCCATCAAGATCAAACTTCTCGGTTCCGAGGCGACTTTGACGAGCATCGTCGTAGAGTCCTGTAACGATATTGGTTAGCTCTGTCCAGTTTCGAGCTGGCTGGACATTCACTTCGATCACGCCGGGATCTGGCGTAACCTTCAAAACATTGAGACGAGCATCTTTCGGCGGTTCATAGCCTTCGATGACGACAGGAACTTGTAGCTCTTCGGCTGTGGCTTCAATCGTCCACAAAAGATCGATGTAGTCTTCGAGTCGTTCGGTCGGCGGCATGAAGACGTAGAGTTTGCCATTGCGAGGCTCAAAGCACATGGCCGTTCGATGGACGGGATATTTCGAAAGGTCTTCAGGCGGTAGAGGCAACGAATCTTCATCATCAATTGCTGCACCGAAACCGAAAATAACTTCAGGTTCCTTCCTCGTCGGTTTTGGTTGAGCTTGGATCGTCGTTGGAGCAGGAAGTGGCGGACGTGACTGAGAAGGATCGCTGGGAGCCCAGTTGAGAGGTTGGTCGCTGCCATGAGGAAGCGTATCAATCGGCAATCGTAAGCCAACCGGGGAATCGCCTGGCATCAAGTACATGCTTTCACGGCGCACGGGCCAAGGGCCACTCGACCATACATATTCATTTTTCTTGCTCGCAGCTTGGCTTTGTTGCCATTGCCGTCGAATGGGTAAAACGAGTGCGACAGGTTGGTTTAAACCTTGCGAGAATATTTTCGCTAGTCGAGCTCGTTCTTCAGGGTCTTTGAGCTTGGAATCGAGCGCATCAACATTCCTGGGAAGTCGCTGCTCTTTCCAGAGGTAGTAGTGGACATCTTCGTACGCCGGCATCAGCCAATGTGGCTCGACCCCCAGCTTTGTGGCTAGTCGCTTGGCAAAGCGTTTCGCGGTGTTGAATGTCGCGTGGTAGCTCTTGCTCTCGTCGGCTAACAACTTCGGATTTTGCCAAACAGGCAACCCGTCGGTGCGCCAAAAGCATGCCATTGCCCATCGCGGCAACGACTCACCTGGATACCATTTCCCTTGCCCGTGAAACAAGAGTCCGCCCGGTGCAAATCGTTGATGTAAGCGACGCAATAGCGACGAGGCCAATCGTGTTTTGTTTGGACCGACGGCCGTCGTGTTCCATTCCTCGCCTTCCATGTCATCGATCGATACGAAAGTTGGTTCGCCGCCGAAAGTAAGCCGAACATCGTCGGCTTCTAGCTGAACGTCGACCGAATGTCCAAGTGCATCGATTCGATCCCACTGAGCTTGCGTGTAGGGTTTGGTTGTGCGAGGATCCTCGTGAATTCGCGTCACGGTCATCGAAAAATCGAACTCGCACTCAGCCGGTTCGACCATCCCTTGGATCGGCGCGGCGCTGGTGGGTTCTGGCGAACAAGCCAACGGAATGTGACCTTCGCTGCACAGTAGCCCACTGGTTGGGTCTAGCCCGATCCAACCGGCACCAGGAAGGTAGACCTCCGTCCAAGCATGAAGATCGGTGAAGTCGGCTTTGGGACCACTTGGACCATCGAGCGATTCTTGATCGGCTGCCAGCTGGATAAGGTATCCCGAAGCAAACCGCGAAGCGATTCCCAGTTCGCGAAAAACATGAACCAGCAACCAAGCCGAATCGCGACAGGATCCTTTTCGAAGCTGAAGTGTTTCCTCGGGTGTTTGAACCCCTGGCTCAAGCCGGACACCATACTCAATCTCTCGCTGGACGGCCTGATTGACTTCGTTTAGGTGATCGTTGGTTCGCTCGCTCGGGTGGCGAAAACGCGATACAAACGATTCAAATAATGGCCCGGTATTCTTTCGATCGATTTGAAGAAACGGTAGAAGTTCATTGGCTTGCCAGTCCTCGTACTTGAAAGGGAACGAAGTCGCGTAGCTCTCGAGGAAGTAGTCGAACGGATTGATCGCTGACATATCCACGACCATATCCACGACGACCTCGAATAACGAAGCCGGTTCAGGGAAAACCAACCTCGCCAAAAAATTCCCTTGCGGATCTTGCTGCCAATTACAAAAGTTTTCGCTCGGTTGAACCTTCAGCGAGTAACTCAAGACAGGGGTTCGACTATGCGGAGCAGGACGAAGTCGAACAATTTGCGGACCAAGCTGAACTCGTTTTGAATACGAGTAAGCAGTACGGTGGTGCAATGCCACACGAATCGCCATAAGAAAAACCTAAGTTTCACGTCGTCGGCGGATGATGCCATCCAAAGCTTGAGAGGAGACTAGCAGCCTAATCGAGTTACCCTCTTGATGGAAGGTGCTAGCGGTTTTAACTTTGAAATCGGACGGCTGATTTAGAACGAATTTTTAAAGTTACGTGTGCCGGACGGACTTCCAAGTCCGTCCAGGGGCAGTTCGACCGACTGGAAGTCCGTCCTACGACAAAATCAACAGCCCTAGAGCGTCTGCATAGCTCAAAATGACGGTTGAGTTGAACCTGTACAACGGACTTCCAGTCCGTCGGTGCTAACCTTTGTCGACGGACTGGAAGACGGTCGTACCCTAAAAATCAGTTGCGACGAAGCTCTAGAGCATTTTCATGAACGACGTCGGCTTGGAAAACGGGGTCAGGTACCAAAAGCCGGAACGGCCCTTCGGGTGCGTTGCACTTTTGGTACCTGACCCCGTTT
>JANOAI010000603.1:0-5926 GCA_031411055.1 Pirellulaceae bacterium | reverse complement strand
CTGTGTAAAGCAATAGCGCAGGCTGGAAGCCTATGCCACGATAAGAATGCAACTCTTGATGACCAACATAAACTTGAAGTTGCGACACTCGTACCCTTTTCGTGAATGGTAAGAATAGAATCTCGCGGCGATCGGCGCGGCGAGCTTTCAGTTTGCAACCTGGAGTAACTTTGTCGATACGAACGTTGTCCGGGCTGGTCAGGGTGCAAATGCAGGAATCGTTTCCAATCGAGCGGATGTCGATAAAAACGGAGTTACAAACATCTTCGACGTCAATGCGGTCCGCGCCGGTCAGGGGGTTACGAGCCTCAGGCCATTTACTGCGCCATCCTTCGCGTCGTTCGGCCTTCTTGCCAGTTCGTCGTTGACATCACAGGCGACTAACATTCTTGCAGCCAGCTTAGCTGACGACTACTTTGCCGTCATCGGCACTGAACAATCGACGCGCAGAAACAAACGGCAAAGCGGCGTAGCTCGATAATCCAACCAAGCCGCCGATTTACAGGCACGATTCTGAATTGTTCGCACGGCTTCCGCGCGAGCTATTTCTTTTCCAAGACTCAGTAGAGATAGGCGTTGGAACGCAAGAATAACTCGCCGTCACTGATGGCGGGCGTTCCGTCAAAACCGCTCGTATCCTCTGACAGATCGTTCGTTGCCAAAAGTTTGAACTCTGGACTTGGATCGACAACGTAAAATTTTCCGGACTTGGTGGTGTAGATCAACTTGCCTGCTGCAAGTACGGGCGAAGCATAATCTCCGCCGCCACCACCGCCTCGTCCACCACGACCAGCGTTGGCTTCTTCGTCGGAAACGCTTGTTTCGGTTGCTATACGCGACTGGTATTTTCGTTCACCCGTTTTTGCGTCGCAACAAGATGCAATCCCGCCGTGCGTGTTGAGGATGTAGCCGTCTCCAAAGCAATCGTCATTGAGACGGCTTTGTGGAGTGAGGAGAGACGACGTAGGAATAGGTGACGGTTCCATTCTTGAGGTCGGGATTTTCGCTTTGCGGTACAACCGATCGAACATAGTCGGCACGTACGCCATCGCCGCTGACGCGTACTCGGATGTGACCGGAGCTGCTTTGTGTTTCGCCGCTGAGGTAGCCGTACTCGCCAGCGCTTCGTGTATTGCCAACGCGTGGGTGACCTGGTTGCGGAACAAGTTGATAGACGATTCCATCCAAGTCTTGCTTGATAAACATGTGATCGTGCCCATGAAAAACAATGGTGGCACCATGCTTTACTAAGAGATCATGAATCAGATACTCCCATCCCGGGCGATACTTTGCAAACTCGCTTTCACCCGATACGCCTTTGCCACCCCATTCCCAGAACGGAGCGGCCTCGACGCCACCTCGAGCGTTGGGAACCGATCCACCGACCAAATGATGGAGGAAAACAAACCTATATTTCACGTCTGACTCGTTCAGCGATTTGCGAAGCCACTGATACTGTTCTTCCCCAAGCGTCCATGACCAATGATCGACTCCGTTGCGACGCCCTATCGTGTATCGGAACGGGTCGAGCACGATGAACTGTGCCTCGCCCCATTTCCATTCGTAGTAGTCTTCGGGGAACCCGAGTTCGCCTTCGCTCTGTTCGTTGCCAGTGTAGAAGCCGTTCGGAAATGGGTTCGGTAATAGCTCCTTACGTTTTTTGGTAGCCCATACCGTCGATCCGCGGCTTCCGGATTCGCCATCGTGGTTGCCGAGCGCAAAGAACAGTGACGCGGAATGACAGAGGCTTCCCAGATAGTATCGCTGAGCAAAATACTGTGGTTCCGACAGCTCAGGACGCACATACTTGCCCGTCATAAATGTATCGCCAAGCTCAAAGTGAAAATCGGGAGAATCGTTCAAAGCATTGGCAAGCGTTCGGAGATAGACTTCACCACTGGTATTTTCATCCAAATGTGAATCGGATGTCACCGTGAAAACGAACGAGCTACCGCTTTGACGTTGCGTGTGAAAGGTATACTCGTCGGTTGATTGTTCTGAGCCAGAATTTGTTTTATAGACCAGCTTGTAGTAGTACCGGCTGTTCGGCTTCAGCGAATCTAAGACAAAGTCGTAAGTGCCTTTCGCTTTGAAGGTCGCCGCCGACGTCCTTTCATTGAGTTGCCCTGATTCGATCCCATACGTTACGAATGCCGATGCATCTTTGTGAAAGAGAGCCCGGACTGTGATGCCGTGATCGGTGGGACGGCCGAGAACAACATTGAACAAATGATCGGGAACATTGTTTGCAGGTGGTGGTACCGTATAGTTTCCGAGTCCACTGCCGCCAGATTTGCCACCGCCTCGCGTTCCACTACCTTTATCGCTGCTCTTGCCACGTTCAACTGAACCTTGGCCGCGGTGTATTTCTTTGGCTTGGCCATCACTCGGTTGAGCTATGACTTCATATATCGTAAAGCTCGCGTACAAGTGCATCGATGCGAGCATGAACACATTTCGAAAACGCATGATCATGTTCCTCAATCCTCACTTCAATTTTGTGTTTTTGTCACCGTTATCGTTTAGAGTGCGTCCGAACTAGAGATGCAAGATGGTAACTTATCGGCACTTTTCAAGCCTGAGGCGCGAGCCGATTTCTCTTCAGAACATATTGTCTTGTGACGTAGCTCGACAGCACCAGGTTGAATCAAATTCCCAATGATTCGCGGGGTTTGCGAATCCATTAGCTGTTTTGGCGTTAGCCACTGCTATCAGTGTACAAGAACCGCGGCTAACGCCGTTCGGCTGATCCAAAACACTTCGATTTGTTGGAAGTAATCTTGAACACTCGCATCGACTCCAGACAAGCGTCGTAGAGGAAATGATTTTTAGGCTTCCGCGCGTCCCTACAAATGCGTTTTCATTTGGCACCACCGGGTCCTTTCCCCTTGCCATTACCATCCTTGCCATTACCATCCTTGCCCTTACCATCCTTGCCTTTGCCTCCGCTTCCTTTGGGACGATCGTTGCCACGAAACTGTCCGCTTTCCAAAGCCGCAAACCTTAATGTGTCGAGTCCATTTTTCACGTGGGCTTTGAGTTCGCTCAGCATGTCTGTAACGACATTCGGCATTTCCGATGCAAGATTGTTCCGCTCACCCAAATCGTTTGAGAGATTGTAGAGAAAACTCTCTTTCGTATCCCAGTAATGAACTATTTTCAAATCGCCTTTACGCATCGCGGTCTGCGGATGTGGGATTTCAACGTCGTGATGAAATACCAATCGGTCGATAGGGCGTTGTATTTTCCCGATTCCTGAGTTCATGAGCACTGGCTTCCAGCTTCCTCCTTCGACGCCTTTCGGGAGAGCGAATCCAGGGGCTGCGAAATCGAGGACCGTCGCGAGAATGTCGTAACCGACAGCCGGTTCGTTGCAGTAGGTTCCCCCTTTGATACCTGGACCGTTAACGATCAGCGGTACACGTAAGCCGCCTTCATCGACCAAGGCCTTTCCCCCCTTCAGCACCTGAGTACCACCACCATTGTCGGACATGTAAATGACGTAAGTGTTTTTCGAAATGCCGAGTTCTTCGAGTTGTTTCACTAAGACTCCGATACAAGTATCAAGGTCTTCCGTCATGGCAGCCATGACGGCTCCGCCACCTCGCCCTCCTTTACCACCGCCAGATGGAAGTTTGTTCTCGTATTTTTTGAGTGTGGATGCGAGAGCTTGTGGCTGGTTATGAGTGGCGTAGTAGGAGAGCTGCAAATAAAATGGATGATCATCCTTTACTTGTTTGCTCATGTAAGCTTGTGCGCGACGCGTGATTCCGAACGATTGTTTGGGATCATTGGGGTCGGTGGTATCACCGTCTTCGTTCATCGTGATCCCGTCACTATCGTCGTAGCCGAGGGATTCCGGCGTCTGAGGCCACTGCCACTTGCCATAATGCGCCGCACGATAGGAACCATTGGCTCGCTTGAGTGTGTTGGCAAGCGAATCGGTTGGCGCTGCATTCCAGTTGCGAGCAGTTTTATCGACCGCATTCAAACTTGTTGTAGAACGTCCCATCAAAAGAGCAGCTCGAGAGCACTCACATTTCGGATGACTCGCGTAAGCTTGCGAAAAGATCATCCCTTGCGAAGCAATCCGCTCCAGGTTGGGCATTTGAAAACCAGGCGTGCGACTGAGATCGTTGCTAGGCATCATCGCAATCGACGTTCCGCTCCACGACTGATCATCCACGAAGATGAACAAGAAGTTAGGACTCGATTGCAATTCCGCCGCACTCGCTCGATGGAAGGCGGCGAACACGATCATGCCCGCACACACAATCCATATTAGAAATCCAACAAAGATTCGATTCATGAGCGATCTCCCTTCGGCTGACCGCCCGGGGCACCTTTTCCTCCAGGCGGACCTTTACCTCCGCCTTGCCCCCCAGGTCCACCTTTGCCACTTGGAGGTGAATTGCCTCCGGTTACTTCTCCCGGTGGACGCTGATAGGTGACATGGATATCGGAACTATCAAGAATGTGATCCTTGATCTGGGTAAGCAATTGCTCGCGGGTTACTACTCCGTTTCGTTCATCGAATTTCGGAACGATCGACAAAGCATAGACGTGAAGCGTGTACGTTTGCTTCCCACCCCCTTGTGAATGGGGCGGCACATAAGCTTGATCGCGTTTCCAAGTCGCACCAATTTTGCCGACTCCTTTTACGTTCTTCGGTAGACTCGTCACAGTCGGAGGAATGTCGTACAGATTCCAATACGTTTTGAGAAAGTTGTCACGGTCGATATGGTCCATGACAACTGCGAAGCTTTTTGTCCCTTCGGGTGCACCTTTCCAATCAAGTGGAGGTGTCACACCTTCGCCGTTGCCATTGAACTCATCTGGTAAAGCTTGGCCTTCCGCGAGTGCTGGACTGGTAAGTTTAAACTTCCCTGACCTATTTGGATTGATAATCATCGGTGGTGTAGCGCTTTGGCCAACCTCATTTCCGCGTCCACCGTTGGGTCGATCTTCGGGACGACCTTGACCATCGCGTGGCGGTCGATCACCACCAGGGCCACCTGGAGGGCCGCCCTTGCCGCCAGCGCCTGGACCTCCTTTTCCGCCGCCACCACCAGGTCCGCGTTGTCGCGGTGAGTAGGTTTCGGAAGTGACTTTACCTTGGCCATCCACGAAGTCGAACTTTACCGAACCGTTGTCATTCAACGCGTAATTGACGTAGCGAGTCTCGTTACCGACTTGAAGTTTGACGCTGAAGCTTTTGTTGTCCTTCGATTCGAAGCCGGTGATCTTGGCCCCTCGAAGCGGCGGGAGTGCTTCCCGCACGCCCCCGGCTCGCGGTTGTGGATCGACTTGTCCATCGATCTCTTTGACCTCACCGTGGAAACCACCATTCAGGTACGGATAGGTCTTGGTTGCATGATAGTGATAGCCAAGTTCTGGGGTTGTGTGACCATTGAACTCATCGAGTCCTTCCACTTTCGAACCATCTGGCTCAGTGTAACCATAAATTGCGTAGCCATCCAAAGCGTAAGCAACGGGTTTGTCTTTCCCGATAATCGGTTGAAGATGGGTCGGTGCAATGTGGTAATGATAGTCGTCGCCACGACCACAGTGTCCGCCGAATTCATCGAGCTCTCCAGCAAGCAACGTATCTGTTCGGCCGTCGTTCTTGATCGGATTGAAAATAGGGACGCCGTTCGCCGCTAGCGCAATCGCTCCACGGAAGAAATGCGACTTGGCCGAGAGAGGATTCTTTGCTACCACAGGATGCAACGGAATTCGCCAAGCGTTGTCGCCAAAGTACGGTTGCGGAAGAGGAACCTGCTGTTGCCAAGCGGTGATACCGACCATCATCTTGTGATTCGGCATGGAGTTCGATTCGACGTAAAAGAAGTTGTCGTCCTGTCGGTACTTCACCTCTTTCAGTTTCGCAAATGGCTCGAAAGTGTCTTTGATGGCCGGAGCTTTA
>JANOAI010000602.1:0-9309 GCA_031411055.1 Pirellulaceae bacterium | reverse complement strand
CGTTTTTCCCCACGGTGGCCCGGGTGGATGGCTTTCGACTCGCCATTGTCCTCCTCCTAGATAACTTTTGATCTCGCTAAAATTCCGAGTGAAATAACAGGCGGGGACCTCTTGCGATGAAAGTTTGGCAGGTCCCCAGCGGTCGTTGAGCTCGCGATTGCAGACGACTTCGCAGGTAACGACAATCACGTCGGGCATGTCTTTTTCAAAGCTCGTCCATTGACGCATGGTCGCGGCCGCTTCCTCGTCTGGCATATCCCATAGCTTTGGAATGGTTTCACCAAACAGCGTATTATTGTCGAGTCGCTTGAACTCCGAGACGCGTGCCCACGATCCGACGCCTCCCCCCTGAATCGGATTCCAAGGCCAAGGGCTCCAAGCTTTGTGCTGGCCATCGACTGTTCGGTCGATGCGATTGCCCGCGTAGTACGATTGCTGAATGAGTCGACCTGGGTCGACCGAGTTGATCATATTCTTTGGATATGCCGACCATGATAACCACGTGATGGATGCCCCCATTGCGCGATTGATCCCGATTTTGATCGTACCATTGTCGATCAATAGTAGTTCTTCAGCACGATCCAAGGCGTTCAACTTGGAAGTAGGTGGATCTCCCAAAGTCGAACGCACCATGACCAGGAACATAAAGATCGAAAGGAGGTTTTTCATTGTTCGTTCTACCTTAATCGAACGATACGCTCGGCGACGATTTGTCGAGCAGAGAGAGTCGGTAAATAACCTTTTACTCCGTAGATACCGACAGGTTGTTTCACATAGCGTCGAAGGTTCATGCCAGGAGCTGGCTGAACGTATGCAATTAAACCACCGTTGTCATCCGTGAGCGCGAACTCAGGTTGTCCAGGTTGAGCCGAAAAGACTTCGACCAACCAGCCGGATGCGTCGCTGGCTAGTGTTCCATCCGGATTCCTCTGGATAGCTCCTCCGCCATCGATTCCGTTGACAGGTGCCGAGGAAAGGCTCGGTGCTTTTCCTAGTTCATCCGCAGGCCGTTGAAATCCCATCGATTGAGCTGGAACAGAAACTCGCTCCATCGGCGAAGCGGTGGGGGCCATCGCAATCGCATTCTCCGGCTGCCCTTGCGACCGGCGGCGTAGAATTTCAAATTGTTCAATGCGTTCCATCAACAATCGCGCTTCCCCGCGTGCTATCGGATCGGCGGCTTGATCGATCCAGCGTTGAGCCTCGGATGCCAGCGTACGCAATTCCCAGCTTACCAATGGTTCTGCAACGCGCCGCGTCAATTCATTCATCGCGGCCTGAATCTCTGGGGTCGAAAATTTGAGCAATTCGCTGTCAGCGCTGGCACTCCTAATTCCTGAGTGAGGTCGCTCAAGTGATGACCAGTTTTCGCGATCGCTGTTCGAATAGTCTCGATCCAGAAGATCGCTGTCTTCCGTCGTGTACTTTGAAGAAGCAAGCCCCTGCCAATCGCTAGGCGACGAACGTCGATCTAGCTTCGATTCAAATGGTCTTGTCTTGGCACTTGATCGATAGTCATCGGCCAGCAATGATCGCGACCGATTCGATTCGAGCAAACTGCGATTACCGATGTTGGACTCGGCTTCCCCCAGCCATTCTCCTGGCACAGGTCGCGAATTGCTTCGCGTTGGCCGAGGCAAGTGTCCGAAACGGCCCGACGAACGAGGATGAAGATCGCCAGGATGTTGGAGGCATTTTGCGCACTGGCAACCTGCCTGACCACGGCAGACAGGATCAACGACCGATTCACCTTCGACGACAGAAAGACCAATCAAACCAAGAATCCGTGCAAGCGGTCGAAAGCGAACCGGCGGCAACGTTTCGTCCGATTGATTCGCCCAATAGTCGATCGAATCGGTTTGATGAGAGGCATCGCATGTTGTACATCCTGTTTGGTTGCAATGAGGACAGGGGCCTGATTCACCTTCGTTCCATGGCTGGTCGTACGCGTCATCGCCTTCCATCACGATTTGACCATCCATGACAATTTCGCCATGGTGACCTTGATTGAGCGGGTGGACATTCTCGTTGGTCCATGGCGCAGGACTGCTGCTTATCACGGTGCCTTCACCTTCAATATATTCACCGACTCGAGGTCCACTCTCTGGTTGACCCACGATGATCGGTTCGCCCGACAACGATGAATTCGCATCTGGGATCGGTATTGGAGCAACGGATGAACTTGCGCTACCCGAATCAGAATTGATTTGATGCGCGACCGCCTTTTGAATCATGGAAGGTGGATCGATTGACGCCAACTCTTCGGTGTCGGCCTTATTCAATCGAAGCGTTGGAGGTTGATTGGCAAGCGACTCGGCTCGCATCCAACGGAAATCGCCAGGTGGCGGAAGAATCCTGTACCACAAACGAGCTTTATCCGAATCGATTGCTTGTTTCGTTTCACCGATGACTTCGACTTGTTGCGACGGTTGTAGCTCAATTTGCCAACGCAAACGATCTTTGTCGCCAAGTCGGTCACTGCCGATCCAGGCAGGTGTTTTTTTACCAACCACTTCGGCCTTTTTACCACCGGGCAATAGATAGGCTTGTTCGGCGGCAAGCCAATTATGGCTTCCTTTGGGAGGCCGAATGGCGCACCAACCGTCTTTCGTACGATAGTAAACGTCAACCGAATCACCGCGTGTTAGCTCTTCGGTTAAGTAGAAATTCTTGGCTGGTCCGCAATAGACGCCAGCTGTCTGTAATTTGACGAAGCATACTTCCGGCGATTTCGTAGACGCGACCGGTGTCGCAGGTTGACTATCTGCCGCTTCAAGCGAATCCAAAATTGATCCACTGATCATACAAAAAGAGCCGAGCAAACAGCTTCGTAGGATTCTCCTGAAACGAGGCACCGCTACGTGCGAGCCGCGATGAGTCCGTAACCACAAATGGCTCCATCTTTTTCGCTTGATCGAGTCGGCTTGAAAAGATTTACCGAATACGGAGTCGATATTTCTCAGGCGGTTCGAATTTTGAATCCACATCGTTGATTTCCTATCGTTTTGTGGACGGAGCTGCACCCAGGGCTTGCAGCGCTTGCTGAATATGTTGGCTAATTTCTTGGTCGCGTTCGCGATTGCTGAGATTTCGCAATTGAGCTTGAGCTTCATCGCTGTTGAGACTTCCTATCAGACTGATGGCTTTGTATCGAACATCTCGATCGTTCTCGTTCGCCATCCATGAAAGCCAGATCATCGGGTCAATGCGAGGATTCTCGGCCAGTTGTTCTAAAGATGCGATGCGTTGTACCGTCGTCCCGCGAGCGAGTTCGACGGCCAATTCAAGTTCATCACGATTCAGTCGATTGCGTTCCAGTTCGTGAAACGCAGCCGTAGCAACGCGAGGCTGGATGCTCGTCAATAACCGAAGCAAGTCCTCGGTCTTCTGGCGCTCGATCCCAATTACTTGATCTTCGGGCGGCTTTACTGACGGAGTGGCCGCTGATTCAATGGGAACACTCATACTTCCGGAAACGGGAAGAAAACGATTGGCTTGCTGGATTTTTTGCCGCAACGAGCTGAACTCATCGGAATTCATGACGGAAGACTTAGCAACCGGTGACATAGAAACCGAAGGGTCTGTCGATTGGAAGATCAAAGGTTTCTGCCTGATTAGACTGGCCGAATTGTTGGTGGGTACCCCTCCAGAATCGAACGTGGCGAGCTTCGCAGATTTTGAAGGGACGTCTTGACGCATCAAGTCGGGTTCGTCGCCGACAGAGAGAATGGATTGACTTGCAGACACTGTCGTATTTCCGTACTGGGTATTCCCAGGCGAGACTGCACGGACTTTAAGCGAGTTGCCAGCCATGTCGTTTAAGTTGCTGTCATGCATTTGCACTTCATTCGTTGGAATCGGTATTGAGTCCGAAAGCTTAGCGGACGCGTTTGGGCGATCTGAGAGACTTGCCTTGGATGATGCAAGTTGTTTCGCTTTGGTCGATTGCACCTGTTGATTGGCGGCTTGAATCAACTGGTCGCAAGTAGCGAGTGTCATCGCCGAACCCGGGTGAACATCGTTCTGTTGGATTCTCTTTATTGACGAAGCAAGAATCCCAATCAAGTTCGCATTAACCGGCGACACCGTTGGAAGTCGCTTTCCCAGGGCATAGGCGATTTCGGCGGAAAGTGCACGACGTTCCTCGACAGGTCGCGAGTCAAGACTCTTGAGGTACTCGTCGAGGGCTCGGAAAGCGAGGGTGGCCTCTGACTGATCCTTTTTCGAGAGACCTCCGACTACTTCGTCTAAGCTGGCCGGCAGAAGTTTGGCCAGACCTACCAATCCATCGCGTCGAGTTTCCGTGGTCGCGCCGTTCTGGAATTGGTCGGCAAGTTGATAGTGAAGCCAACTTCGCATCAACTGCGGCGAAGCGCAGATCGCGAACACGAAACAAGCGACGAGAAAAGTCGAAACGAAAACGACCCGTTTCCTTGAAAGCGAAACACGCTTGGGGCCAAGCAACCATTCAGAATCGATGAGCGGCACGTTCACCGGTAGACGTATTGATTCGACGCTCGAACGAAAGTCATCGGAACGGTTTTCGCTAATTTGTTTTTTGACGATGTCGTTTTCTCGATGTGCCATCCTTGGCCCTTTGAGATCATTCCTTGAACACGAACAGTGGAGAGGATCGAAAATTCTTCATTTTTCCTCAAGGCCAACTTTGAGGAGAACTGTCAACTTCGAGCAATTTCCCTTGGCGAAATCAGAACAGTCATGCCGAAATAATCGATGGAACCGTCAAACTAACCGATTCGTGATTGCTAGCGATTAAACCTTAACTGGAATGGACCATAAAGCGGAATGCTTGTTTTGAACAATCGATTCACGATCATTCAACGCGTTTTGCTTGCATCCATTCGTTGCGTTGGATTGCTGTCTATCTTCATCGCCGTAGAAGTCAATTCTGCGGACAGAGAAGAACAGGAAGGGACGTCAAGTCGCGACGCCCGTGAACAAGCTGTTAGAAGCGTACCGCTGTCAAGCTTGACAAATGAAGCGATTAAAAAACTTCGCCCAGTTCTTGACGATCCAACCATTTTTCGGCGAATGCCGACCCATACCGTTCCAGCCGACCCTGAGTTTTTCAATTTCATCGTTCGACACCCTGAAGTTCTTGTTGAAATATGGCAAGAAATGGGGGTGACCCACGTTGAAACGGATCGAATCGGGCCGTTCCTTTTTAAAGGTGATGATGGGGCCGGGACACATTGCAGCAACGAACTTATTCTCGGCAGTGATCGCCTCCACATCTACTACTCCGAAGGGTACTACGATGGCGGTATGGTCGCTAGAAAATTGGACGGCCGATGTGTCTGCGTGGTTTACGGTCAAGCCTCATTGGGCGAAGCAAACCAATCGACGATCACAGGGCACATGGATGTCTTCTTAAAACTCGACAACTTGGGAGCGGATTTGCTTGCGAAGACAATTAGCCCACTGGTCGTGAAAACAGCCGATTACAACTATATCGAAACGCTTCGATTCATTTCCCAGCTCTCGATGGCTGCACAACGAGACCCTGAAGCTGTCAGTCGTTTGACGGAAAAGTTAGACCTGCTTCCCGAGGTAAAGAGCCGATTCATCCAAGTCTCGAACCAAGCTTCCCTTCGGCGAGACCATCTCATCGCGGCTCATTGGAAACAACAGCAAGAGAAGCAAAAGAACGCGCCGGTTATCATTGGAGCGCCGACTGCTCAGCCAGATCGAGCCAATCAACGATAGCTAAATTCAGCGCAAATTTGCCGGTTTGGTTGAATTTGCGGGGGGCACATTAGCCGATGAAGAGAGAAGGCGCGAGCGTGTTTTCCTGAATCCTTTTTATGCTCGTGGGTTTGGTTCTAGGTTGGGAACGGCAATGGATTGGTTCTATCAAAAGCCACGGAATCGCCAAATCATCGTAGGTGGCTTCATCGCCATTATTTCCGCGTTGACTCTGGCAGCGATTGCTCCAACGATCCAAGCCCAACCAAACTTTCGCAATCCGTCGCAAGGGATGATGCAGCTTCCAGCCAATAACGGGCAGCCGAATTTGTCGGGCGGTTGGTCATCTACGCCTGACGCGCGCATCGCAACGACCAACGCCACCTTGTCGACAACCACAGCCACTTCGCCCACCTCCCCGGCCGTATCCGCAACCGCTTCTTCCAATGGCAAGATACCGTTGCGGAATCTACTTCAGATTTTTCACGATGGCGGTATCTTGATGTATCCGATCGCCATCTGTTCGTTTGTGATGATGGTCTTTTGTTTTGAGCGATTCATTGCTTTGCGGCCCGGTCGCGTCATTCCTCGTCCATTTGTCAAACGACTTATCGAACAGCTCGAACAACAAAATATTGATCGTGATGAAGCCATCGAGCTCTGTCAACGCAATCCAAGTCCAATCTCGCAGATCTGCGCCGCAGCCTTGAAACGGTACGGTCGGCCGGCTGTCGAAGTCGAACAAATGGTGTTGGATACCGGTGAGCGAGTATCGAATCAGCTTCGGCGATATGTGCGGGTTTTTAGTGCGATTAGCAATGTTAGTCCACTTCTCGGATTGCTCGGAACCGTCCTCGGGATGATCGAGTCCTTCAACGCGATTTCGGGGTCGAATGGGATGGGCAAACCTGAAGTGCTCGCTGGTGGTATTTCGACTGCGTTGTTGACAACAGCCGCTGGACTTGTCGTCGCGATTCCATCCTATTTGATGTACATGTACTTCGTCGCACGGACCGACAGCCTTGTGATGGAGATGGATCGTTACGCGCAGCAGGTCGTCGATGCGGTGAGTGCCGAGGGCCTTCAAGAAAGCGAAGGCGGTCGTTCTCGTAGCCGTTCTCGCCGAGCGGCTTGACAAGGGATCCAATATGCCGCTCAAGCTCAATCAAGAAGAAATGCCGCACATCAATCTGACAAGTATGATTGATGTCGTTTTTTTGCTACTCATTTTCTTCATGGTAAGTACGCAGTTTAATAGTGACCAAAACAGTATTGCGATCGACCTTCCGAAGGTGAACCCGGCGGGCTCCAATTCCCATCTCAACACCACCAAAGTTGTGAACATTTTTGTCGACGGCAGTATTGAAATTGATAGCCAACGCATGGGCGTCGCCGACGTTTCTCGCGCTTTGAATGGCTTTGCACGCTCGAACCCGCAATCCGGAGCGCTCATCCGGCCCGATGCGAGACTACCGACGCAACGTTTGATGGAAGTCGTCTCAGCGATCAAACAATCAGGCATTGCTCGCATCGCTGTCGATTATCAGTCGAACCTTTCTCGCTAGCGAGGTTCGAAGTTGATGGCGATAGGAATAGCTTTCTGGATAACGCCACTTGCTCTGACTTGGGCTGGCCGCGCAACGGCTATTTCGCTTGGTGTTGTCGCAGCTATCATCGCGGTTGTCTTGTTTCTAGCCGGACGAACCAAGTGGGGCCAAAACAAACCTTTGACCAAGTGCATTGCGCTTGCCGTTTTAGCGCACGTTTGGCTTCTCATGTATGCCTACGGAACGCGAGTAAAACAACCCGGATTCGGGCAAGGAGGAGGCTCTCCTTACGTTGCTCAATCGATCGAGTTTATCGATGTCCCCTTCGAATCAACAACAGTCGATGAACTCACTCCTCCTGAGACGCTGCCCGCAATCGAAAAACTGGCGACGCCATCCAAAACGTCCGCCGAGTCAGATAGCACAGCCAACGTCGCCGATACCTCCATGGATGTCCCTGATCTGCTTCCGAAGAGTGAACAGCCTCCTCACGAGCCACCACAGGTCACGGAACATGCTAACGAACAACATACCAAGATTGGCGTCGAGTCTACTTCAAAAACCGTGGTGAGCGACGTCGTCTTGGAACAAGGTGCGGAAAAGCCGGCGGAGATCCAAGTGTCGGATGTTAAACTCTCACCAACGATTGAGGCGGAAAAATCGCGTGCAGCGGTATCAGCGACACAGCTAGCTCGCAAGCGACGCGTTCACGACCAAGCTCCCGTCCCGGAAGTGTATCAGCTTCGAATGGCTGATAGTCGTTCTCAGATTGCGAATACGTTCGGCGGTGACGGAAATACCGAAGCGGCAGTAGAGTCGGCTCTGAAGTGGTTAGCGTCCCAACAAGAAGCCGATGGTTCGTGGGACGCTGCCAAGCATGGTGCTGGCCGTGAAACACGCATGAAGGAACACGGGCAAGGAACCGGCGCGAAAGCGGATACGGGTTGCACCGCTTTGTCATTATTGGCGTTCCTCGGAGCTGGCTACACCCAGGATCAAGGCCCCTACGCGAATACCGTTGCGTACGGCTTGGACTATCTCCTAAGAGCCCAGTATCCGTCGGGCGACCTCGCTGGCCCAAAACAAATTGGAAACGGTCCCGATGTTTTTTATGCTCGAATGTATTGTCACGGCATGGCGCTGCTAGCTTTGTCGGAAGCGTATGCGATGAGTGGCGATCGACGGTTGGTCGAACCCATTCAACGAGGTGCTGCATACACATTGCGAGCTCAAAATCCGCAGACAGGCGGCTGGCGGTATCAGCTTCAGCTCACGGGTGATCCCGGCGATCTCAGCCAGTTCGGATGGCAAGCGATGGCCCTCACCAGCGCACGGCATGCCGGTGTTGCAATCACACCGGACACTCAAATAAAGTTACAACGATTTCTCGATCTCGTCGGTAAAGGGCAGTACGGTGGCCTCGCAATCTACCGTCCTGTGCCTGGTCAGCGACCGTCCGTCGCCATGACCGCCGAAGCCTTGGCCTCACGAAGAATGTTGGGTTATCCGCTCACTGCAGCCGGTGACAAGGAAGCAACTCAGTTTATCCTTCAATCATTGCCCGGTCGAAGCGAAGAGAATGTTTATTACTGGTACTACGCGACGATGGCTATGTTTCAGCGACAGGACCAAGCCTGGCAGATTTGGAACGAAGCGCTTAAAGCCCACCTTGTCAGTACGCAAAATCCGACCGGAGCTTTGGCTGGCTCGTGGGAACCGCGTTGCATTTGGGCTGGATACGGTGGCCGAATCTATAGCACTGCCATGTCTTGCCTCTGTTTAGAGGTCTACTATCGGTACCTGCCGATATATCAGAATTCGTCGCCTCCCACTTCTCCTGCCTGGCAGCAGGCTCAACCAGCCTGGGATATCGAACGACGCTAAATAGCCGTGCGGGATTGCCAAGCATTGAAGAGCTAACGATTTCGTCAAAATTCTATGTCACCCCTCCCGCACGCGGGAAGAGGTAACAAAAAATGGGATATCATGTTCCAACCGACGTCTCACAATCGCGTTCGGTTATTTAGGAAAAAAGGACACTTCTCGCTGAACACCA
>JANOAI010000601.1:0-2785 GCA_031411055.1 Pirellulaceae bacterium | reverse complement strand
GCCAGAAGAAATCGGCGTTGAGTTGGGGCATACCGGCGGATGAAGTTGCCAATTGCTTGGATTCGGTTGAACAAAGTCATCTTCAACAACGGAAAACTCCTTGGTCGCGATAGACGCAAGCCCTCGTCCTTGTGCATCAAGCCAAGTAGATTGCACCGTAAATCGATAAGCCGTGTCTATTTCGAAAATCGCTCCGTCTTCATCTCGTGGCACCAATCCTTGTTTAACTCGTCCAGGATCAAACAAGAGAGTGAGTCGCGTTCCGGAAGGATCCCAAAGCTCCTCGGCAACTTCCAGAAATGGTGCATTCAGCCGAGTGCCATCGACCTTGGTCAGGAGCAGATGCTGGTAAACTTCCCCTTGTTGCATCGGCGCTGAGAAATGGAGATAAAACCTGAGCACGTTTCGCGGCAATTGGGATGCAGATGGATAGATTGCCAGAACGCGAGTTGGCTCGCTTGGCAATGCTTTCTCAACGGTCAATGACCTTCGAAATGTCTCTCGCGTCGACGGCGAACTGAATTCAGCGAGATATAGTTGTCCGGCGATCAACGGAAATCGAGGCCTAAAGATAAGGCAGTCGTTTTCCAATGCCGAATTCCCAAGAACGGGTGGCAATTCAGAATCCGGTGTGCTTCCGTCTATGGTCAGCTTGAAAAACTCAACGAGTCGATCGGCAGAGGCGGATTGAAGGGCTCGTAGATCCTCTTTCCCGAATCCTTCTACATAGACAATCTTGTTCCCAGGATTCGCCGAGGCCACCAATCGAATGGTGACCTCGGCACTGATTGCGCAGGTGTCTAACAAGAGTGCGAGAATGATTATGGTTAGTCGCACATGCATCATCTGCAATTATGGAAGCATGATACTAGTTAGACTGGCGGCAGCATCTGGAGTCGCACGTGATAGAACGACAGCCTGGGTTTCGCTAAGTCGATCGAGTTGTTCAATCCCTTTCAGGCTTTCAATTGTTTCGTAAGTCAAGCCAGCTTTGTCGGCGATTTTCGTCTCAATTCCTTCGATATCTCTAATGCTATCGAGCCAAATCTTCATAACACCGCGAGCGCTGTTGGCCATCAAAACGAAATTCATGCCATCTTTCTTGTAGACGACCATATCGAGCGGACGGTTGCGGTTGCCTAGCTCCGCAACGGTTACACCGCGTACTTTCTTGCCTGGCTCAAGGGCCTTCACCGGGATCTTAACCAGCGGCGTGCAGGTGTAAGCGGCGAGAAGATGCTCTTGGCCGTCAATCGAATAGGCGGCAAAAGTTCGAACAGGGGATCGCGTTTCGACAGCGCCGTGCGCACCGTGGTAGATCTCGACACTGGTTCCCTTATCCAGATCGTGAAAGGGGAATTCGAGCGTTCGCAAATTTGATGCAAACTCTTCGTTCGAAAGTCCAGCTACAAAAACCTTACCATTGATATAAGCGATATCGGTAATCGATTCGGCTCTTGGATTCCCGCGGCGTCCTTCCTTGTCTTCCGCCGGATTCGGGATCTTGGCAACACTGTGCTTAACGCCTCTGGTGGCAACCTCATGAACGGTTTCGTTTTGTTCAATGCGTAGCAAGACTGGCGTCGCATCCGGGCCGCGTCCCCGAGCAACGGAAACATAGACTTGTTTACTGAGCGGATTGGTCGCGATATCGATGATTTGAATATCCTTGGCCGCTGTGCCGAGTGAAGCTGCGATTTTTTCGTCGATTTTGTCGACGGAATACTTCACGTCATTGGCAGACGGGCTGACATCTCCGGTCGCAATCGCGACAATCCTCGCACTTTTGGGGTCGGCCGCCAGGAGAACGCCCTCAGGCGCAAAGGCGATTTGCCCTGCACTCGCCATTGAAACGTCGCCATTCTTCATCCCCGCAGTAAAATCTGCGGCCAGAGAAGTCAGAGGAAGGCAAGAGCTTAATACTAACGTCCCCAGAATCCATCGCTTCATCATATCACCTCGATTTAAGACAGAGAATCGAACAGGAACCAAGAGTGTACCATAACCGTCGATGTCAAGAGGTTGCAGGACTCATTCCGAAGGTGCTGACGAAAGCCAAGCAAGCTCGGTGAGGTTTCGAACGTCGTCTTTCGCTTTGCGAAAGTTCGGAATAGACAGAACTTTCGCGAATAGGCTTTGAATTTATTAAGCACGAGGCGAATAAGGGGATCGGATATAGCCATATCGTCTCGTTACGCACGCTACCGCCGCGGAGCGACGGGCGACACTGAAAAACTCACAACCGCGGAGCGAAAGTCGACTATCGGATGGTTTCGAAACAGAGCCGAACTGGATATCGCTATTTTAAATCAAATTCCCAATGATTCGTGACGTTTTCGAAACCATCAGCCGTTTTGGCGTTAGCCACGGTTTTCAGCGCAAGTACCGCAGCTAACGCCGTTCGGCTGATCTAGCTGGACAGCGCTAGGTTGATGCTGGAGTCCAGGCTTTAGCCGCTTTTCTCGCATCCAAGGTGCTCGGCGCCTATAGGCTGTACTCCAACAGGGTTGCGATCGATTATCAAGTCCAACGTGGCGCTGTCCAGCTAGGCTCTGTTTATAAACTGGCTTTCACCTAGCGGCATCTCTCCGAGACGCAGTCATTTCGCGTCTCCGAGAGACGCGACTACGTGTTCAGAAACAGAGCCTAGAGCGGTTCTAGAATTGATGTAGCTTTTGAGGGGCGTTCTTTGTTAGTTTGCATACATCTAAGGAGAGATGCAATGCGAGCATATTCAATGGACTTGAGAAGTCGAGTGGTCACGGCACGCGAATCCGGGATGGGA
>JANOAI010000600.1:0-21043 GCA_031411055.1 Pirellulaceae bacterium | reverse complement strand
ACCAAGGAAGTTACTATGGTTCCAATTACGCGAGCCCATCAAGCTATTTCCCTGTTGCACCAGCACATCATCCGAATCCTTACTCCTCTTACTATCCCACCCCGAGCCAACCTGTTTATAACACGTACAACCAGTACACCGACCCTCGGCACGACCACCATGCATGGCATCCTGGCCACTTCCTCATGGGGCATTATTAATGCCGGCCGACCGATGCGGAACGTAGAAGTTACTTTGAAGCGGATTCCACTTCGCCTTTACTTCCGACGATTAACGCGAACGCTGCGAACAAGGCGATTGTCGCTCCCATCACGAAGGCGAGGAACGGACCTGATCTATCCCAAACGATTCCCATAAGAAGACTGGCTGCGAAGGTCGAAAGACCTGTTAAACCAAAATAAACACCCAGTGATCTGCCTCGAGCATGTTTCGGGGCAAGATCGGCAATCCAAGCTTTGCCAACGCCATCGGTGAATGCCATGTACAAACCATAGCTTGCCATTAATGGCCAAATGGCCCAAGCTTGGTTTTTATTCAGGAGTGCAAAGCCTAAGTAGACGACGCCGTAAATGATCCAACCCAGGATCATTGGGATGCGACGCCCCAATCGGTCACTTAATGCTCCGATCGGATACGAGAAAGCTGCGTACACCAAATTGTAAAGCGCATAAAGTGTCACGGCTCCGGCGGGGGTGAACCCCATATCGGTCGCGCGCAGTAAAAGAAAAGCGTCGCTGCTATTCGCCAAGGCAAACAGACAAAGAACGCCTATCGACCGCCAATAGGATTTAGGCAGCGTAGCTACAAAGTCGGCGAAATACGGAACGATCTCGACATGTATGGTTGTAGCAGGTCCCGTGGTGACTTCCGTTATTTCGTCGTGTTCACCTTCAATCGTATGAAATTCTGGAGCAGTCTTTTTTACGAATTCGTCGCCTGATATCGCTGACGGAGTAACAAGATATTTTTTCGTTGGGATCAACCAAGTCAACGCGACCGAGAAAACACCAAGAACAGCTCCGAAAAAGACAATGGATCGATAAACAAAGTCGTTGTGCGCGTTCGGGACGGTCGTTTCGCCCACTGCGTTGTTCGTAAACCAAGAGATCGCTACGGCAGCACCGATGACTCCGACCATGGCACCGGCGGTATCAAGCGTTCGGTGCAAACCGAAGGCTCGTCCACGTTGCTCCTCCGATACGACATCGGCTAAAAGAGCATCCCGCGGCGCTCCCCGAAGCCCTTTACCAAATCGATCGACCAATCGTCCGCCAGCCAGTAGCCATCCATTCGTGGCGAAAGCGATCAAAAGCTTTCCGAGAATTGGCATTCCATAGCCAATCCGAATCCAGAAGAGCCGCCGTCCCGCCCCATCGCCGAGATCGCTTAAAATCCCAGAGCAGGCCGACATCAACGCGACCAGCAACACCGCCGCCCCTTCCACGCTCCCCAATTGCCAACGGGTCATTCCAAGTGTCCCCACCGCAATGAATGGCAACAGCGGATACACGATCTCGCTCGACACATCCGCGAAGAACGAAACCCAGCTCAAGACCCAAACGGTGCGTGGAAGTTTCGAAGGGTGATTTGACGGTTCGCCTAGATCTGATTCTGGTTGCATGTCACGAACGCGATCTCTAATCGAAACCCACTGAAAATCTACAAAGCAGAATCGTAGCCTTTATCCGACTGAGGCAAAGTGTGGACACTGGAATCACTGACTTGCCATCCGTGCTATCCTTTCCGTGGAATCGATCGCTTTTCGTATGATATTGCGGGACGCGAAGAATTTCCTTCGACGCTGCCGACGCAAAAAGGGGCGTGTAAAGCACGTTTCAATAGGCCTACTATGTGGCGAATCGCCCTTAAAATGCTTTTTAACGATCAGCCCAAGTACATTGGCTTGGTCATCGGCGTTGCCTTCGCAACCTTGCTCATCAATCAGCAAATGGGGATTTTCTTGGGTTTGTTGTCTCGAGCGGGAGCCCTCGTCGATGATATTCCCGAGGCCAATATTTGGGTCATGGATCCGGGGGTCAAGAATCTCGACACGATTTTTCCGTTACGGGATACAGAATTGGGCCGCGTTCGTGGCGTCGAAGGGGTTGCTTGGGCGGTACCCTACTTTAAGTCAGTAGCGACTGTTCGAACCCAATCGGGGCAGCTTGAGTCAGCCGTCCTCGTTGGAGCCGACGATCAATCTTTGGTTGGGATTCCCGAAATTTTCCTGCTCGGTAGCCCAGAAGATCTTCGCAAACCCGATGGAGTAGCCGTCAACGCCGATGGCTTTGGAAAAGTTTGGCCCGGCGAAAAAATTTCGCTCGGCAACACGGTCGAACTCAACGATCGTCGCGCTGTCGTTGTGGCAATTGTGAAAGACTCACCCAAGTTTACCTCCGCAATTACTTTTTACACTCGCTATTCGCAGGCTTTGACTTACACCAACAATGGTCGCAATCAGTTGTCGTTCGTTCTAGCGAAGTCAGCTCCTGAGTACAGCCAATCATCCGTCACAGCTCGGATTCGGGAACAAACAGGCCTCTTGGCTTTGTCGTCGACTGACTTTCGGAACAAAGCCATTCAGTACGTTATCGACAATACGGGGATCCCCATTAGTTTCGGAACCGTCATCGCGTTGGGAATCATTGTGGGTGTCTGCGTGGTTGGATTGATGTTCAATTTGTTTGTACTTGAAAACCTACGGCACTTTGCGGTCCTCAAAGCGATTGGGACTCGTAACCATCGATTGATCGGTATGGTTGCCTTACAGGCATTAGTCGTCGGCATTGTGGGTTACGGAATTGGCCTGGGAATGGCGGCCGCATTCTTCGAGTTTGCCGGGAGAAGCCCGAACTTTGCAGGTTTCTTTCTTCCATGGCAAATCGCAGTTGCTTCCGCCGGCGTGGCGGCCTGCATCATTTCGCTTGCATCGTTGGTTGCGTTGCGAAGAGTATTGTTCATTGAACCCGCGATAGTCTTTCGAGGGTAATGACGTATGCTAACTCAAACCCAACCAAGCGTTACAGCGGTGCGCTGTCATGGAATCGTGAAAGAGTTTGGATCTGGACAGACTCGCGTCCAAGTATTGCGTGGTATCGATCTCGACGTTTGCCCGGGCGAAATTACTTTTCTAGTGGGGCCAAGCGGTTGCGGTAAGACAACCCTTATATCTGTGATTGCCGGATTGCTCCGCCCAACCTCGGGTTCGGTTGAATTGTTTGGCTTGCCGACCAATAAAATGTCTGGTGGTTCGTTGGTCGAGTACCGCTCGAAGAACCTAGGCTTTATTTTTCAACAGTTCAATTTACTACCAGCGTTGACTGCGGCCGAGAACGCCGCCGTGCCGCTCGTCGTCCAGGGAATGTCGCTTAGCAACGCCGTCCGACGATCGAGCGAGCTTTTGAAGCGTCTCGACATGGAGAGGCACAAAAACAAATATCCCAATCAGCTTTCTGGTGGTCAGCAGCAGCGGATCGCGATTGCAAGAGCACTTGTGCATGAGCCGAGGCTCCTGATCTGCGATGAACCAACGGCTTCGCTTGATGCTCAAACCGGACATGCGGTAATGGAGTTGTTGCAAGATTTGGCACGTGCACCGGAACGAGCTGTGATTGTTGTGACACACGATACTCGCATCTATTCTTTTGCCGATCGTATCGCCACGATGTCAGATGGTCGGATCGTCTCGGTAAATACGAACGTAGAAACTTATCCCTCGGAGAAAAAGTAGTGACCGCAATTTTGAAGAGGCTCTTTGCGTTGGGTTCCGTCATTGTGGCGTTGGTTATGCTGGGGTGGGGAGTCATTCTAATTCGCAAGAATACCCCTAAGGAAAAAACGACGGTCGTTCGTTTTACTCCGCCAACGATTCCACGAGGTGGTGCGAAGGAGATTGGCTCCGAGAATAGCGAGACCGGAAAGGAAAGCTCATCGGTCACGCGGTACATTGGCGGCGTTGGGATTGTCGAGCCGGCGAGTGAAGCGATCTCAATCGGATCGAACGTCGCGGGAATTGTTACCGAAGTCTTTGCACGGCCTGGCGAACAAGTCAAGAAAGGCCAGCGATTGCTTGTCATCGACGACCGAACGGCTCAAGCTGGCGTTTTGGTCGCCCGAGCCAATTTATTGGCGCAGCAAGCCAAGTTGCGAGAGCTACAAGGTCAGATAGCACCGACACGGGCGCGAGTCGATTCGGCGGCTGCCAATTTAGAACAGGCGAAAGCTGTCGCGATTAATTCGAACCAAGAACTCGCTCGTGGGCAGAAGATCGCCGGCAATGGGTTATCGTTGGAAGAACTTGAGTTACGAAAGCTCAATGCCGTTTTGTCCGAAGCCAAAGTTCATGAGGCCGAAGCGAAACTTCGTGAGGCGCAAGGAAGTCTCGATCTCTTGGCCGGAGTCGAATCCGCTCCGTCGATGTTCGTTCAACAAGCGGCCGTTGAGCAGGCCGCGGCCAATTTGGCAAAAGTTGATAACGACTTGTCGCTTCAAACCGTTTTATCCCCAAGCGACGCGACGGTCTTGCAAGTCAAAGTGAGAGGCGGTGAGTTCGCGCCAGCCGCCGTTCTGGCAACACCCTTGATGACGCTTGGTGTTACCGATCCGCTTCACGTTCGCGTCGACATAGACGAATCTGAGATACCGCGCTTCGATTCTTCTACCAAAGCCTACGCTTCCGTTCGAGGTCGTCCCGAAACCAAGGTCCCGCTTCAATATGTACGTACCGAACCGTACGTGATTCCGAAAAAGACACTCAACGGAAGCGTCAGCGAACGCGTCGACACTCGTGTCATGCAGATCATCTACTCCGTCTCGCCGAACATAATCAACGCGATCACCGGTCAGCAAGTAGACGTTTATATCGAAGCCAAGAGCCAATAGCTTTTCTGTAGCTTTTCCAATAGTCGTGTTCTACGCGCGTCGCGTGAACGATTGAAGGCTCCGCAATGCTTGGTCCCAACAAAGCTAGAAACGCAACTTTGCTCGTGCGATTCTCTCAGTCGAAACGCTGGCCGTATCGTCCGATTTCACGACGGCGATTAAACGCGATTCATTAGGGCACGGGTCGCAAAAATGATTCCACCGATAAATAGCCCAAGAAAAAACAACAGGACCGAAAGCAAACAGCCCTGAACGAGGGTCGTCACCAAGGTGACGCCGAAACTCATGTTACTATCGAAATTCGGGTTGGAAACCTCAATAACTCTTGCAATGGATTGGACTAAACTAACAGAAAGAATTCCAAGGAAGATATCCGTCGTTGTCGCAATCGGAAAAATAATAACCATGACGGACCGAACGATGAATGTCGAGCGAAGGATCGTGCGCATTCGAGAATCCTTGCGGAATGGCCGCTCGCGAGTGAAGAGATCCGCGGCGGAATAGATCATGATGAAAACCACGACGCCGAACACCATGGCCATGACTTGATCCTTAGCCATCGACTGTACAGCAATAATGAAACTGGGAGCGGCACTCAAGGCACAAACAACCGACCATACCGACAGCGTCTTAGCGAGCCCTGCAGGACTCACCTCGACAACTGAGCTCGAAATTCCGCCAGGTTCGAAATTGCTAGTGCTTGCGTAAGGATTCTCCGCTGGTCGTTGATCCAATCGAGAATCGTCCATTAAGCGATTCGATTCTTCTTGGGCGGAATTGATCGTCATGAAGGTTTCATTCTTCTAAAGGTGATCGGTGCGTCAATCATTGTCGCACATTCTCGCACGGCTATTTAGTGTCGAAGGGTATTATCATGAGAAGCGAGAGCTTGGGCAACAACAAGACTTAGCAAAATGGAAGCGACGGCGATGGCGCCGACCCATGGATAGTACAGAATTGCCTTCTCACTATTGGCGTCGAGTATGCTCGCTGAAAGGCTCGCCGCCATTCCACAAGCTAGGTGCTGAACCGCGCTGTTGACGCTCATGAAACCGGCGCGAAGTTGAGGAATTGCGGCCGAAGCAAAGAGTGCTTGGGCTGGTACCATGCGGCCCGATGTTAATGTCATGTAAAGGGTCGTCGCCACCAGGGCGAGTGGCAGTGAGACGGTCGGCAAGTTCGTGATGGCCACTGTCGGAAGAATAGCCAGCGAAGCCAAACAGACGTACATCATTTTCTTGCCAAGGCGATCTGTAAGTCGCCCCAGAATTGGCATCGCGATAAACGCGCAAATCCCACCCAAGATGTAAATGTATTTGACTTCCGAATCTTCAAGCCCGACGTTGTAGACCATGTACGATGCAATGTAAGGTGCGACGGTAAAGGTACCGAAGACAAGGAAAATGGTAAAAAGGTAGGCGATCAGATGGCGTCGAATGCTCAGTTGCTCAACGAGTGTTCTCCAGTAAGAATCGGGCTTGGGGCGAATGTGGCTTTTGAGCGTTGGAAGCACGGCGAACATCAAACACCAAACAACCGCCGCCGCCACTCCTAAAATAAAAAACGGCTTCCACGGTGACTCTGTCGTGTCCGCAATCCAAAGGCCAATCGGAACGCCAAAGATCGAAGCCAGTGGAAAGGACGCACCCACAATGCTGATCGCAAAGCCGCGTCGCCGTTCGTGAAACAGGTCGGTGACAATCGTCATGGTCATCGAACCAACCACACCACCGAAGATTCCCGTTGCGGACCGAGCTAGTATAAGAAGCGGATAGCTTGTCGCGACTCCACACAGAAGAGTGCAAAGAGTAAACAATCCAAAGATGACCAAGATCGCTCGCTTTCGCTCAAAGCGGTCGATAAAACCTGATGCAAACATACCACCGACGAAAGCCGCAAACCCATAGCTAGCCACCATGTGGCCGAATTGTTCTGGCGTAATTTCGAGCAATCGCATGTAGCGAGGTCCAAGCGGCATCACGATCATGAAATCGAGGATATTGATGAATTGTGCAGCAGCCAGTGTCCACAAACTCGTCCATTGCAATTTCGTAAACTTGTCGTGACTTGGCTCGACTTCGGTCATTCGTAGAATCCGTCCTAAAGTGATCTATCGTCCCAATCTGCTGAACCAACGCTGATTCTCGTACTTCAGACGGAAGTTGCTGTCGCAAAGGCTTCTCGCTGTGGCTTGCCATAACCCAGGGGCTCTGACTCAAGCCAGCACGATGGTTATTTGAAGTCTAAACCTGGGTCCTGCCAAGTTGAACGCAGTCGAAACATCGGTTCCAAAGGGGTTAAGGCGACAATTTCTTTAGAAACCTCTCTATCTGGCGAATTCGGAGATTCTTTCCATTCTCAAAACACGCCGTGCAAGAACCAACATTTTTGTTGAAGGTCACGATAAAGCCAAAACCAAGGGCCACGATCGGTAGCGACACGATAATAATCGCGTCGATGATGCGCCGTATCCCACCAACCGCTTTCAATCCGCTCAGGTCCCCAGTGCTCTTGTACGACATAGCGTTCGCGATCCAAGCTGAATTGATTTGGTATCCCTTGCGTGTCGAAGCTTTGGACGCTGATGGGTTGTGGTGGTTGATAAAGATGCAATGGTCGACGTATAGGATCGTCAGGCGAGGGAGACAGAGAGTAGCCCGATGAAAACAGTTCCAAATTTGAGCCTGAGGCGCTAGCCGATTTTGCTGAACGCGCCACCGATACTGGTTTATGAGAATCGGCTAGTGCCTCAGGCTCAATAGAATACGAGAGGGGAGCAGGCGAGTTATGTTGTTTGCGGGCGAGTTTACGGCGCGTCGATTGCGGCTGACCATCGAGCCGTTGTCCCGTGAGTGGACGCCATTCGCAAGCAAGCTCCGGTTGTGGATGGCGTTGAAGCTGTAGCGCAACGACTTGACGACGCCCTAGGCGACTCGCCACAGAATCAATATGCCGAGCAATAATATTACGATATTGCTGGCTCTCGGTATCGAATAGTTCAACTTGTTTCCAAACAAGCGGGTTCGTCAAGGTCGCGATGAGACTCACCGCGGTGATATTGCGAGCCCGACGATAACTCGTTGTCGGTCCAGTTTTTAAGGGAGAATATTTCCTGCGCGGTGGTTGAAACACTTGTGATTCAAGTTGTCCCAAGAGGAGTGGCAAAAGATGATCGGCATCGGCCGTCGCACGATAGAGGCCAAGCGATAAAAGATAAGCAGGGCCTTGTTCCGCTCGTAAACAAGCGGTGATTCGCAAGGCTCCATGGCCATGTTGCCGAAGCTGGGAACATAGCTGTTGAGTGAGCCGTCGAAGGATTTCTTCGATAGTGGCTCGTTGTTGAGTCGGATACTCAAGCTTCATTTCCACCGAACAAAGCATTTGCTCTTTGAGTTCATGTAACACTTCTCGCTGACCATGATAAGCAGCATCGATACGCTGGAGGAGTGTTTCTCCTAGCCGATTGGCCAACCCAGCCCGCGGAAGTTGCAAGAGCGCCTCGATATTGCGAATGCCAAGCTGATGAAGGGTGCTTGTCGTTTTGAGATCTAATCGAAGTGCTTCGATTGGGAGCGGGAGAATATGTGTCGAGAGATCGGAATGCGTCACCAGCGAAATAGGTCTACTTTCCTGGTCCAAGACTGGGTCGACGGAGACTGAGCCTGATGAAATTGTTGAGGAATGAAGCACATGGTCTGACGGTAACAAGCCGCTCCTACTCGATAATCCGCTCCCTTCTCCCCGTCTTCGGGGAGAAGGGCTGGGGATGAGGGGCATTGTTTCCAAGCAATTCGGCCCCTCACCCCCCGACCCCCTCTCCCCAGAAGACTGGGGCGAGGGGGAGAAAGAGTGTGGATAGTTATTCGTCTGCTTTCGCTGCCGCAAGAGTCGCTGGGTGGCTTGAGAGCGATGTCCGTAGTTCGCGAGAGCCCAAGCTGAACCGATACTGGGAGCCATGGCAAGGCAGCAAACATAACCTTTGTTGCATAACCATTCATTGAGCAGGAGGAGCATCGATTCAGGGCCCTCGAAAAGATGAGTCAAACCGTTGGCTTCAAGAAAAAAAGCTTGCGGTTGATGCAACGATCGACCGGCCCAAATTTGAGCGTCCAGCTTTTCTAACCCCACGGTCGGACTAAATTGCCACGCTTCGTGAGCCAGTTCAAGGAGACCCGCTAAGTCTTCTTGCGGATCGTATTCGAGCAAACGGACGGTCGGGAGCAAGGCCGTGGCTTCACTGATCGACATCCCAGGAAAGATACGATGCTCACGTGCCAAGCTATCCGACGCCATGACTCGCCAACCGCGACGCGGATCACGTGCCTGTAGGACGAACGGTTGCTGGTCGAGCTCGGTTCGCTGGATGACGTGCAGACGCTGGCATGGCCAATTGGGAAGCCAAATGCAGATGACTTGTGAGAGCATAAGGTTCCTCTAAGGCGATTTGGCCAGTCCGAAGATCAAGAGCTAATGTCCAACGTTGCCCACTTTTGCCACCGCGCATCCGAAGCGATTGAATCCCAATGCGACGAACGTTCTGCCCTCTTTCATAAGAATCAGTACCACGAGCTGGCGACAGCCATGGTTCAATGAGCCATTGAATCTCAGACCAGCTTGGTTGCTTACGAACCGATGCTGGACGCAGCCAGAGGCCAAGGCTTTGGCCTTGTTCGGCAGCCAGCTGAAAACGACGCGCTTGAAGTTCGTTGACATCCTCGAGTTCGGCGACCACAACTCCAACCGCCGAACAGCGCAAGGCTTGATCGATAGCCCACATCTCATCAGCTTGATTGGTCGGTCGCAAAACGATAAGCCGATCGAGTGGCAAGCCCATCGCTTGAGCCGCAGGAGGATAGAAGCGTTGCTTGCGATCGACGACGACCCAGTATTTGGAGTTTGCACCCGCTGAACCATGAACCACCGCTTGTCGAGCAGCCGCCATCGCCAAGTAAAAACCACCACAGCCGTGGGTAGGTTCAAGCCACTCCACGATCGTTCCAGGTTCGTAACCACCCTGTGGAAGCCGAGTGTCGAGAGCGGGGCAACCGGTCGATATGGCTAGACTTTTTCCTGACTGGGAACGGTTGGCCGTTTCCAGGGCTCGGATTTGGTTTGAAAGTTGGCTAAAGATGGCTGTAGACATGGTAGGTGAACTTATGTATCGTTCTTTTGGCCAATGCTAGCTAAATAAATAGCGTTTGTCCACTAAAAGTTTGCGCAGATGGAACGCTGGGACGTTTTCGGAAGAATGGGGAATTTGCGCCTACCCTGTGACACGTCTGGTCAAAGCGCGAAGGCGTCGACGAGCTTTCGAACGGCTTCGAGGCCGCCGGGAATCAAGGCTAAGAATTGCCTTTGAGAAATGATCCGCGTGACTTTCAATGGACGGCTGGGCTCTGTATCTACGCGAAGCTGCTCCTTGCCACCGCCCATGCTTCCCATGGCCCTCGAATTTGGCTCACCCTCGGAGGCTGTTCCCATAAGCCAAAAATCGGTCGCTTCATTGGCTTGTTCATCGACGATCGCTCCCAACCGTTCAAGAAACTCGATCGCTGGACCGCGATCCATCCCAAGCAACTGTTCATGGAGAAAAATATGCTTGCCTTCGAACGGTCGGACATCACCACAAACTTCGACAAGCGCCTGAACGGGAGTTTTGAGAGCTAGCTTGGCCGATTTTGGACGTTTGATCGTACGCGGGCCGACGCGTTTTCTCCCTTCGACGAATCCCCGATGAATGTACAAATTGCGTTCCAGCTGCTCTAACGAAGTGGAAGCCGAATCACGAGCTGCCGCGAGCGCAACTTCCGCACAAGTACGGGCATCTTCAACCGCGACGTGATGCTTAAACGCAATCCCAAGCATGTCTGCCGTTGGCTTCAAGCCGTACCCCATGCGGCCGGGCCAACAGCGTCGCGCCACCAAGCGCGTACACTGAAAATCGATGCGTGGGCAAGCAATATCGTAGGTCGCCAACGTCGAATTGAGAACCGCCATATCGAACATGGCGTTATGGGCTAGCAAAACTCGCCCATCGATAATTGGCCACAGTTCATTCCAAACTTCGTCCCATTCCGGTTCATTCATAACGTCCTTAGGGAGAATCCCGTGGACCGCAATGCACCGCTCGGAAAAGTACATTTCGCGTGGTCGAATGAGCCACGAATGCTCCGAAATACTCCGGCCATCTTCGACAATCACAACCGCCACTTGGCATGGGCTATCGGAATTGTAGTTGGCCGTCTCGAAATCGATGGCCGCGAAGTTCAATCGAGAATGGGTTGTTTTGTCCGAATCCATCTCGGTAGTTTACGGGGCTGAGACGAACTAGCAAAGACGAGGGGCCCAGTGTCGCCATTCTCTCCGAGAACGAGGCGGGAACTCTCAAAACACTTCGCCATCGCAGGAATTCTCGAACACATTGGAAGTTCTACAAAAAAGAGGCGTTCTTGAATCGCACACTCGTTCTCGGAGAGAACGGCGACACTGGGCGAGAACGAGCGTGAACTCTCGAAAAGCACGTTTCTGTTCTCGGACAGAACAACGACAAACGGGGAGAACGGTGACAAACGGCGTCACTTGCTTTATTTGGGTTTTTCGATCTGGTTTCGCGGAAGGGGCTTTGGTAACGTCCGCTGAGGAGCTTTGTCTCCTGAAGAAGTACGAAAGATAAGCTACGGATGGCTTATCGCAACGACTTCGTAATTCGGAATAAAGGTAAACCGCGTGCCACGAGATCAAGGCTTAGACTGTCTCGAAATCGATTGCGATCGCTTCGTACGCAGGCTGCAATTGCATGCATGCTTCCTTTTTTCAATTTTCTTCGTATTCATCGGCTCGGTCGGTTGTGTCGATGGGCCCCTCTTTGCACTCAAGAAGATGTATCCCTACTACCAATCAAAGTGGCGGGAGGATTCAAAGCGCGGTGCCGTTTTTACAGAGCGTCGCGAAGAAATGAAGCGTGTGCGCGAGCAAATCGCGACCATGTCCCCCGACGAGCAAGCTCGGTGGAGCAAAGTTGTTGCCAATGTCTACAGCGAAGACACCAGCCCCGAGTTGCGGCGCGATGCCGTCCTTGCGCTTGGCAAATCACCCCACCCTGACGCGGAAACAGCATTGATCCGAGCATGTTCCGATAAGAACGATAAGGTTCGAATCGCCGCCTGCAAGGCACTGGCTGGCCGAAACACCGAGACCGCCGGCAAGATGCTTTCGACCATCGCGCAAACCGATAAGAACATGAGCGTTCGACTCGCCGCCGTTCGTTCGCTTGGAACGTACGACACCCAAGATGCTAAAGCCCTGCTTCGAAAGGCACTCGATGAAAAATCGCCCGCCATTCAGTATGAGGCAACCGTCGCGTTGAAGACAATGACGGGACGCGATTTCAACGGCGACGTCGAGTCGTGGAAGAAGTTCATGGATGGGCAAAACATTGAAGAGCCCACAAAAACGCTGGCCGAAAACATTAGCGACTCTCTTGGAATACGACGCTAGCTCTTGATTTCCCGCTTCTAGAATTTAATTAACATGCAAGTTGATGTTTGTTCGCTTCGTCAGTATCGGCTTATCGCCGTGTACGTACTGATTGCCGGATTTTGTATGGCAACTCAGGGCGAAGAAGCTGCGCCTGAAGCAACTTGTGATGGCACTAAGAAGCAAGTCCTCGAGAATAGTTCGCCTTGGCAAGCGGGCCCGGTCCTTGTCGGAAAAAACTGGGTCTCTCTCCTCGTTCCACAACCACGGCCCGAGGATCGCGATATTGAAATCGAGCTGAACTTCAGCGAACCCTTAGATCTTTCGGAACTCGCTTTGTCGCTGGCCGAAATCCCAAGACTTCCAGCATCATCCAATCCCAATGATAAACGGCTGCCGTCAAGCCAAAATTCTCCGATCAAGCTTGCAGCGAACGAGGAGGCCGTCGTAATTGGCGGAGGGGCATCACCCTCAAAAACAGGGAGCGAATCACCGAATCAGCCCGCGAATCCGCTCCGAAGCACTCGAAAGACCGCCGAACCTCCCGCGACGCCTCCCATAGACAACGAATCGAAAACAGCGCCTCCGACGAAACCAACCGAACCGCCACCGGCTGAGCCCAAAGTGATCGCACCCATTTCGAAAGAGCAGCCCCAAGCGCCGATTGTTATCGGCGGAGAGGCGAAGGAAAAAGACGCGAGCTCAACGGAAACAGAAAAGAAGCCTTCGGCAACTAACACGGAAGATGAACCACCGCCCATGAAACTGGAAGAGCCAGTCGCTTCATTGAATGAAGATGGATTGGATGAAGGACAGGCAGATTCTACGTCGCATACTCGTCCCAAAATGCGAACCATTGAAATTGGCCCCATCTCGGACGACGAGCAAGAGGCCCCATCCCTATCCAAATCAGAAACCGGGGCGGTACCGTCGAAAAACTCCCGTGACGAAGATACAAACGCACTGGATGCAAAGCGTCCCGAAGCCGATCAAAAGACCTTCATCGGAAAGCCCTCGACTGCAAAAATTTCGGATTCGAGTCGTGGCAAGCCACTCGACGACCCAAACAAGGATCGAACCCAACGCGTCGAAAACTGCTTGGCCTATTATTTGACCCATTTGGAAACGACGGTCGAGCGTAGTCCGTGGTCGGTCATGCACGCTATGTTGCCGTATGGCGTCGAGGGTGAAATTCTCGTCGGCAATCGAAAGGTGAACGCCATTCAATGGCTGTGCAACAACGGCACCTGCCGTGGCCAAAGGCTCTTTACCCCCGCCGGACGCTACTTCAAACCCAATGTTGGCGGTGGCGTTCAA
Organism: Pirellulaceae bacterium; assembly: GCA_031411055.1. GTDB lineage: Bacteria > Planctomycetota > Planctomycetia > Pirellulales > Pirellulaceae > JAIYDQ01. Next base: position 7,369 of record JANOAI010000600.1, on the reverse strand, counting down.
GGACATGAAGGGCAATTCCTCGCCATGTTGGCTCAGTCCCAAGTGTCAGCTGATTATCCCATGGCCATTGGTCAAAATCGATATACCGTCGCCGACCTCGTTCGGTACGAGATGGCAACATGTCGTGAACGATCGGAGCTTACCTTTAAACTCATGGGACTGTCCTATTATGTAGATACAACCCAGGTTTGGACGACCGACCGTCGCTCGCGCTGGAACATTGAAAAACTGGTCAAAGAAGAACTTGCCCAGCCAGTCAACGGCGCCGCTTGCGGCGGGGTCCATCGCTTGATGGGACTGACTTTCGCTATTCGCCAAAGGCAGGCCGAGGGTCGCCCAATCGATGGTCAGTTCGCGAGAGCGGATAAGTATATTAAGGATTTTGTGGCCTACACGTGGCAGCTACAGAACCCTGACGGAAGTTTCAGCACCAACTGGTTCGAGGCACGAGGCAATGAGCCCAAAATGGAGCGGAAAGTCCAAACGACTGGACATATCCTTGAATGGTTAGCTTTCACCTTGCCTGAAGAAGAATTACATTCTCCTCGTTTTTTGAAGAGCCTCGACTTCCTCTTATCGAAAATTTGGGACGAGCGTGAGCATAAATGGCCGATCGGGCCACGCGGACACGCAACCCGTGCGATAGCTCTGTATCAGCAACGAACGCAAGGCGTTCAACCTGGACATCGCCGGGAAGCATTGGCGGAAGAAATTCAGTCAATGATGATACGACGCTAAAAGGCAAGCACGTTTTCTCTGACGCGGGATTGAAGGAAGTGAACCGCAACACTACCCTTTCGTAGTCATTGGACCATTTCTTTTCACGCGACTCGGCGATGTTGCTTCATGGCGGTTCTCAAGCTTTCCAAGCAGATCATCCTGGTTCTTGAATCAGCATCTAAGCTGGCGATCGAGACCGAAGCCGATGCAATGTTATTGCTGCTCGACGGTACAACGGATTGGGGAAGGCTTCGTGAATCGATCCCACCGGAAGTTCGAAAAGTCATTGTTGCTGCTGATCGCAAAGACGATCTCGACGGAGCCTCCGATGTTGGGTTGATCCCGCTCGTCTTAAACAAAGAAGATTCGCCGTTGCTAGAGCGTCTTCAACACGCGTTGCTCGAAGCGGTGGCCGATGAGATTCTTGAGAACCAATGCGACGTTATCGCCGTCTACAGCGGTTTTGAGCATCAGCGGCTCGATTCGGTCTCGCTCATTCGCATGGATGAGCGATTGCGGCGACTTACGAGCCGTGATTTGCAGCGTTTGGAGAGCAGCGTTCCGCTGAATAACCTTAAAACCGTAATCGATCTCGCCATCCAAATTGGTCGTGAAGGACGCGAAGGAAAAAAAGTCGGGACAATGTTTGTCGTCGGTGACACACGGAAGGTGCTTCAGCATTGCAAAGACGCGGGATTTGACCCGATGCGAGGATACCAGCGGAGGAATCGTGACCTGCACGACCCGCGGGTTCGTGAAGATATCAAGGAAATTGCTCAAATGGATGGAGCTTTTGTCGTCTCACCCGACGCAATCGTGGAAAAATCTCGGCAAATTATCGAAGTCATGCACGAGAACCTGACTTTGCAGAAAGGCTTGGGCTCCCGACACTGGGCCGGAGCCGCGATTTCGCAAAAAACCAAGGCAATCTCGGTTGTCGTGAGCCAAAGTAGCGGAAGTGTTCGGCTTTTCCAGAACGGCGAACTCGTCCTCAGAATCGAGCCAATGGATCAAGCTGTCAAATGGAAGGAGTTTAACTACGAGCCTCCTGGAGATTCTGACGATTAGCCCCGGAATCACGTTGACGAAAAAAGCGGAAGCGAATACTCTAATGCCTCCGTTTTTAGTCGTTTTAGGAAGTTTTCAGAGTCCATGGGAACCGAACGTCAAAGAGAGCTCCGCCGTCGTCGGGCTCGTAGCCGCAAGATTTCGAACTTGTCGGCCAAAGTAAAAAAAGCCAACAAGAGCGAGAAGGCTGTTATCGCAGCAAAATTGCGAAAGCTAACGCCGGGAGCCGAGCAGTTGATTTCTGCTTGGAACCTTAAGGTCTAGTTGGCGGTCAAAGAGATTGAAAAGATACGCCGCGGCTGTGGCGAAATTGGCAGACGCGCTAGCTTGAGGTGCTAGTGGGAGCAATCCCTTGGAGGTTCAAGTCCTCTCAGCCGCATTTTTCTGTTGTGCGACACCCTCGTCGTTCAATGCACAACAACGATCTAGTTAGAAATTAGATCGGAAATTATGGAGCTAGAGCAGTTCTCACGTGGGTGTAGCGTTTTTTCAACGCGATTGTAGCCGAGCTGCGCAAGCAGCCGGGTGTATTGCCGCTTGCCGACGGCTCGTCCGGCCTGGCAAATCCGACCTTCGAATGCGCCGGGCTGCTCGCGCAGCACCGCAACCATTTGGAATTTACTCGCTACACCTATGCAAGAATTGCTCTAGATCCATCATGATCCATCAAGCAACCCAATAGCTTCTACGGTTTGGTAGCTTCGCTCCCAGCCGTGGGACCATTTGCGGCGAACATCTTTTGACGTATCAACTCTCTCGCTTCTAGATACTTTGTCAAAAGGCGCTGTTTTTCGCTGTCGCGAATCGTTCCTTGAACCTGATAAGCCATGCAGAAAATGACGGTTTGGTTGGTCTGCTTCTCTTGAGGTCCGGACATCATGTCAAAGATTCGAATGGCAGACCCGGCATTCGACGCGACTTCACCGGACATCGTTTCAGCAAATTCTTCTTCGGTTGGAGCATAAACCTCTCCATTAAGCCGAATTTGCGAGGACCAAAGAATGGCAGAGAGACCATTTTCGGTGCCGAAAACGCTTTCTGAAAAAGGCCAACCACTGGAATCTTTTTGGAGCCCATACTTGTTGCGGGCCCATTGGCCATTGGAAAGGCCGAAAGCCTTCGAGTCAAACCAACCGGGTACCGGAAAAATCATCGTCATCCTTGTTTCGACCCCTGAACCTGCAAATAGCCAAAACGTGCTTCCACCAACTTCCGTGGGGAGCTTTCCGATGCTTCCATTTCGGAAGGTTCGCAATGCTTGGCCAACGATAAAGTCTTGGGGAATCGTGTTTACATCGGGACGTCTTTCCAATGGGATCTGCGATAACTCGCTTTGAGTTAACAACATATCGTTTCGGACGACGGCGATTCCGGTTGGAATACCCATCAAAGCCAGCACCGCACCGCAAAACATTGCAGCTGGCTTGAATAGGCCGACTGGCTTGGAAGCAACGATAGGTGCTTCATCAAGGGCGGAATTATCCTTGGGCCAACCGACAGCACGATTGAAAAAATTCGCCGCCCCACTTCGAAAGACGGCCGACTCCCCTCCAACACCAATCGGTTGCAAAATCGAATTCCAGAATCCATCGGAAATGACGACCATGATTACGTTGAGCAGGATTAAACCGCCGAGCACGATCCGATAATGGAAGGGGCTCTGCATGACGTCGATCCCATTTTGACTGAAAATCGCAGTGATTACGACGAACAGAAAATAGGCGATGATCGTCCAGAACGCGGCACTCAGTGCACATACAATGTTGGTTACGAAACTGCGCCGACCGATGAGTCCGACAATAAATGATACAAGAACCATCGTCTGAATACTCATTGGCGTATTGAGCAGCTCCCCCAAGTCGAACGTATGATTTTGGAGCTTCAGGTCTGGTGCTTCGTAAAGATGAAAGTGCTTGAAGAGATCAAGCATCGGACTAGAGATTTTGATAACCGCGAAACTCTTCCAGCTGTCCAAGATTCCATTGATTTGACTGGGGATTTTCATCGAGGCAAAAATTAAGAGCGACATTCCGAGAATTCGCCAAATACTCGTCGAATCAAGCCTAACAAACGCCCAAGCAAGAAAGCAAAATCCGACGCAAAGTCGTGCAAAAAACCCATTGACAAGTGCGGTTGCGATTAGCCCCAGAGCAACCGCCAAGAGGATGCAAGTAAGACTAAGCCAGTAACGTGATGACTCGTTCGTGAGCGAACGCTTTGTCCAAAATACAAGAATCAGCAGCGCAAGCCAGGCTATTGGGAAGCCAAGACTGTAGTTCTGCGAAAGAATTTGGCGAGTTTGGACCGCAAGCATTGGCAGCATCCCCAAAAGCGGCAAACCCAAGAGTATTACATCAAAAAGGAAAGTACTGAGTTTTGATGTGGTGCGTTCGACGGATTGATTCATAGCTCGGCTGCGATTTTGTGCGTTACGTTAACAATTCAGCTCTCGGCTGAAGGGAGGTCTCAACCCCTTTTGGGCGGATTCTGACGTTCTAGATGTGCTTCGAGGTGAATTCGACCAAGATTCTACGGTCTTGCTGAGCACCTGTGCATTCGGGTCAGAAATTTTCTTGTGATCAGGTCGGGAGCGACACAAATCGAGGCCGTTCCCAGAATTGGCGAAGTTTTCGTAGAGGTTTGAATAGTCGGAGGCCAGATGGTGCTTTTAAACCATTAACCTCCCATGCAAGCCGATCTTCATGATTTGCGAGCAAGCGATTTCGCATCGATGCATTGCTTTTCCCGCCCAAACGCATTTTCACGAGCACTCGGTCAATGTACTTCGTCTGAAGTCGGTTTGCGTACAGCATTCGAATTAAAAGCTCGTAGTCCGAGGAAATTTGAAAGTCGACACGGTAACTCCCATAGTCAATAAAGTTCTTTCGACGCAGATAAACAGTCGGGTGCGGTGGCATCCACCCCCAGCGAAATCGATTTCGGGAATAACTCCCCGACTGCCAATATCGTGCGATGTTCGAAATATCATCGCTCGACACATAAACAAGGTCTCCATAGACCGCTTCCGTCGCATCATCGTCAAATTTGGCTGAAATCGAACTAAGGACGTCACGATTCGCTAGTAGGTCATCCGCATGGAGAACTCCCACAATATCGCCAGTTGCTGCCGCAATCCCTTTGTTCAATGCATCATAAATGCCAAAGTCGGCCTCGCGAATATATTTTGCAATTCTAGGGCCGTATCGCGCGACAACCTCTTCGGAGCCATCCGTCGAGTTGCCATCGACGACAATGTATTCGATATCATCATAACTCTGGTTCAATACCGATTCGATTGACGAAGCTAACGTCGATGCTCGGTTATAGACAGCAGTAATTATTGAAATTGTTTTTCCCATACCTACTCGAATTTGACGAGCATGAACACCTTGACCTAGACTAAGTTTGATTTTGGGATTTGTATTGTATGTCACGCAAGTTTAAAACAATCATCTGTTCATACATCGCGAGCATTTTGGCGTATCGATAACCAGCCAGCCCATCTAGAAACCCCATTCGAAAGATGTAACTGTATAAAAATCTCAAATAAGGTCGAAAAGGAAGTCGCACCGAAAGCTCCTTCAATTTGCGCCGACGTTGGACCGGATCGCGCGAAAGGATTTGGAATAGTTGAAAGCCAGCGGAGGAATCAGTCAAGAGCTTGAGGTTTTCTTGTGCTTCCAGCGTAGCATATCGGCAGTGTTTTACGAACCATTCTTCCAAACCTTTACTGAAGCTGTAATGCAGTAAATGCCCATGCAACTCTCCAACGACTCCCGGTACATTTGGATATTCGTGTACCGCGCGTGGTTCATAGAAAATTTCGGCGTGCCGGTAAAGCCGGATAAACCATGACGGATAAAGTGTCGAGTACTTGATCCATCGCCCCATAAAATGATCTTTTCGTCGTAGGCGGAATGCCGCGTGCTTTTGGTCAGGCTGTCGAACGAGCTGGAACATTTCATCGACCAATTCAGGTTCGGGGCGCTCGTCCGCATCCACCGCCAAGACCCACGGATATTTATAAGGAAGCCCTCTGGCCGCTTCTCGTTGGGCTCCGTAGTTGTCAAATTCGCGCTTGAATACGCGTGCGCCAAGAGCTTCGGCCTTTTCAGTCGTTCCATCGGTACTGTGCGAGTCAAATACGAGAATGTCGTCCGACCAACTACAGGACTGCATGCAGGCCTCGATATTGCAAATCTCATTTTTTGTGAGAATAAGAACCGATATCATCCTTCATTTTCCAAGCAAACTAAAAAGGAGCGATCGAAAGGAAACAATGTAACCATGACTATGATCACGTCGCTCGAACGAAAAACCGAATCGTCGGATTTATAAAAGGTCGATGGCGGAATGAACGAACTCAATATTTCAACTTTCGAATCTAGTTTCGCATCGCCACGATATGTGACGCATCGAGCCATCGCTGCTTGGATAAGCCAGAAGTTCTGAGAAGCTCTTCAATCTTCGTAGGCGCGAAAGGCATGCCTCGGGCTTCAAGTATTCCAAAATGCACTTCCACAAATGCCGCGCGAAGAATGCTCGAACCGAGCGTTTTCGTAAGCCCTTCCAGGCATTCCAACTCATAACCTTCAATATCAATTTTGAGTATGTTCGGTAAGGCTAAATCACGTTCGCGGACGGCAGTATCACCTCGCATTACTTCAACTTCAATCGTTCCTTCTGGACTAGAATTGGACGTCGATACCAGGCGGCTATCGACAGCCATATCTTCACTGCCTAACGCAAACAAAGACTTTCCATCTTGGTTTCCCAACGCAACGCTAATCACCTTAATATTTTGATGCGGTAGATTCTTCAGGCGGGCCTCGATGGAACGTACGCAGGCAGGATTCGGTTCGAACGCCACAATTTGGCCGGTCGGCCCGACGACTTCCGAAAATTGCATCGTGTAGAATCCCACATTCGCACCAACATCCCAAACGATGTCTCCTGGGCGAATTTCGGACAAGAGGGCTTGAGAGAACCGATCCTCATAACGAGACGAGCGAAATAGTCGGCCAACCACACGGGTCAATCCGAAACGTCGAGCTATGGTACGGGCAGTTATAAAGAATCGATTCACGAGATGGCGCTAGAAACTAGAAAGAGGAAGACACGTAAAAGTTGCAAAAATCGGTCGCGGAACTCAGTTGCATAATAGACTATAAAGCCCCAAGCAAAAGCCATTCCATGCCTGGTCCGTGTCCTTTATCGGAAAGCTTTCGATGAAGATCGCCTTCGCACCCATTCGGCGATTTAAGCTCCGGTCTTCTATGCTAGCCTTTGGCGAATTTTCAGGTTGCGTCTGATTGACTTCCATCATCGACCGCAAGTCCGATATAAAATTGTCAATCTGACGGTTTTGCGGAAGCTTTTCTTTCAAATATTCAAAACAAGACAATGCTTCTGAATATTTTCCTTGTTTGGAAAGGAGCGAGGCACGGTTAAACCACGCGATATAAATGGTCGGATCACTTCGATTGATGGTAGCAAGCCATCTCACGGCAACATCCGTATTGATAAGCTGAGAACTCTCCAAACGGTTCGCGAGCGACGCGGCGAATACGCCAAAATGAGC
>JANOAI010000599.1:0-2507 GCA_031411055.1 Pirellulaceae bacterium | reverse complement strand
TAGAACCAGTTGTAATGGGATAAGTTAAGTAAATTATATGCCTGAAACGCATTTAAGTTAACCATCGCAATATTTAGATTCAATAATTTTAGATTCAACAATTAAAGTCGAGGTCATCTATGGAAGCGTCAATTCACCAATCGGGCCGACCGACTGACTGCTCGATATACGCCATCGTCTTCGAGCTCTGCAGGACTAAGGACGCTATGGGACTCAGGCATCACGGGCTATCAAATTCAAGAATTAGGCGATCGAACAGGTGCAGTCTGCAAACTCGACGAGTGACGCCCGCCGTTTACGACCAACCACATCGCCAAGCCTAGCGTTACCAAGCTTAAGGCCATTACGAGCATCAAGACTGGCTGGTTCACCTGCGCAGCGGGTCTAGCGGCTAAAACCAACGATTTGTCGGAAAGTTGGTGCGGGTTGGAGGATGCCAATTGATGGCTGCGAGCTCCCAGCGGCAAGCGAATCACATTCTTCGTCGACTCAGGGAGGGGAGCCATCGAACTGTCGTTGGTCTGCGGGGTCGAGGGTTGACTATTGGGTACTGGAATGGGGAAAAAAACGGACGCACGCTTGACCGCCTTCGGATCGATTGCTTCAAGCTCGATAAGTTTCTCTTTCGCCGATGGCAATGGGCAGGCTCTCAAATAGTTGACGACAGGAACTCGTACCCAGCTCGTCTCCGGATTTGCATCTTTGAAGAGCTTTGAAACTCGCTCGACTTGCGACCAATCCTCCCAACGCGCCAAGTCGGGAATCACCAAATCAGCAAAGTCTGGGCGTTCCAAGATCAATCGCATCGATTCGACGATTCGTTCGCGGTCAATTACCCCACCATCCGTACCATGAAATCGCAAAGCCATCACCGCGGCATAGGTGTCGGCAAAAGCACACTTCTCATTCGTCAAAAACAACTCATTGATTAACCGCAGACCCGATGCTCCATTGAGTGTCAGGTAGCATCCGATGCATGCATCCAATCCAGGTCGTCCGTCTGGCTTCTCGGTTCTAAGCAAATCTTCAAGCATTTTCGTGTCTTCTTGCACCCCGCAAACCCCGAGCAAGGTGAAGTACAAACGTTTTCTATCCGGAGCCACATTCACATCTTTTACCCAATCGAGAAGCTGTGAGCGATTCATATCGCTTTTGATCTGCTTGACTTCTTCATAGGGCGTCTGAGCGAACTCCTCATAAGCATCCCGAGCCAACATGCTCTCCTGGTGCTCGAGATACTTTAGATAAAATCGGAGGCGGGTCGTACTATCGTCCGTTAGCTTCGAGACCTCTTCGAGATACGTCTCGGTTGATGGTGAAACCGGAAGCGGCGATGACCAGAGGACTTCGTCTGTCCCAGCGCCCAGCATGAGAAACTTCTTTTCCGATTTGCCCGGACCAAAGTACGGTGCTTCAATTGTCTTCGCGTTAACGACTAACTTTTCGCCTCGCCATACTTTGGTCAAGCGAAAAATCCCCATGCCTCCAATCTCGCTATCGGTCGGACTCGCAAGCTCAGCCAATGCGACCACATCCATCGATTGCATGTCCTGCCGCAGAGTTTGGGCCGTCGACGAACAGAACGGACATGCGTCGGCTATGGAATCAAAAGTGTAGGTGCGGCATCCGAACAAGCCAATTGCGGCCGCGAACGCGGCGACTCGAGCAAATTGAAACATAGGAAACTACAACTGTAAAAAAAGATCTCGTCGGAATCCGACCTGACATGCGACGTTGAGGCGGAAGCTAAAATGCGACCTCACGCTCGCTCCGTCATAATTCGCGAGCTCACGCTGTTGGTTAGGACCGATCCATTCGACCAAAACGAACTTCGAAGCGACTCTTTAATGTAAGTTATTTTCCAGGGTAAAGACCAGCTCTTTTTAACGGATTCCTGCTAGCATTTGGCAGTTTCCGGCCGGATATTCATTAAGAATTTCGTGTTAAGGGAGCGGAAACTTAGACTCTTGCGCCCGCTGAACCACCCGGAACCGCTATCGGACGCAAGTTTTTGCTGAGCGGACGACGAGAAATATCGTGAAACCGAATTCTCAACGGCGCGGGCGCATTACAATCGCCCCAATCGCCATGTTCAGCAAAGGTGGTAAACTTGGGACTGAATTCCCGCATTTAAAGCGGTCCAAAAAACTAGATCAAACCGATTTCTCTTTTCGTTGGAAAACTATGAGCAGTGCTTCTTCCGTTTCGAAAGATGCCATTTACGCTGCCATTCCACATCGCCCTCCCATGCTGCTGGTCGATGAGATTGTCGAGCAATCTGAAAACCGTATTTTGTGTCGAAAGACCTTTGGACCGTCCGATTTTTTCGTCCAAGGGCATTTTCCTGGCTACCCGCTCGTACCGGGCGTCATTCTGTGCGAGTGCTGCCATCAAAGTGGCGCTAACCTACTATGTCGCTTCACTCCACAAGAAGGCGCGGTCCCCGACGCAACGCGGAATGACGGAGCAAAATACAAGAGGATGGTTCGACCGGGAGATACGATCGA
>JANOAI010000598.1:0-12684 GCA_031411055.1 Pirellulaceae bacterium | reverse complement strand
CCGACAAAAGATATCCCGACAACAAATTCACCCATCCTAAAGCGGGCAACTGCCGCTCAACGGAAGCTATACAATGAGCTACAACTTGCCAGCTAAAAAATCCGCTACGGCGTTGCCCGGAGGGGCGACAGAGTTCGCTTTGTAGCGCCCCTTCAGGGCTTGGAGTTCTGAAAAACTTGCATTCCGATGGCTTTGCCACCGGCATAGGATGTTGCGGGCCTTCGGCCCTGGGGAAAATGAGAGAAGCCCCCCATCCCCAAGTCTTCAAGCGGCGTTTTATGCTGGGGAAGATTTCCTATTCCAGGTCGAGGCGACTATACACGGCCACTTAGCGTCGTGCGATCGATTTATCCCCCATCCTTAGGGATATTGTAGGTTTCGAGTTTCCGATAGAGCGTTGCGCGAGAGATGCCGAGCAGTTCAGCGGAGTCGGGGATACTTCCGTTGGCTCGCTTTAGTGCTTCGCGAATGAGTCGCTGCTCCCAATCTTCAATGCGCAGCGAATCAAGCATTTCAACACTGGACTCGTGCAGGGCCAGATCGGTGAGTCGAAGTTCGTCGCCGATCGCCAAAACGGTCGCGCTGTCAATCACATTGCGAAGCTGTCGGACGTTCCCTGGCCATGGGTAGTTCAATAATTTTTCGCGAACGATGGTTGGCATCATCAAGTTGGGACGGCCATGGGTTCGCCGAAAGTGCTCGAAGAAATGATCGATGAGCATGCCAATATCGGTTCCGCGTTGGCGTAGCGGTGGAATCATGAGCTCAAAGGTGCTCAATCGATAGTACAGATCTTCGCGAAAACGCTTATCACGAACAAAATCACGTAGATCGCGATTCGTGGCCGTGAGGACTCGCACATCCACACGAACTTCTTTGGTTCCGCCGACGGGCAAGAAAGGATGGCCTTCTAGAATTCGAAGCAGTTTGGCCTGGCCGCCTAAGGTCAATTCGCCAATCTCATCGAGAAAGAGCGTGCCACCGTTAGCTTGTTGAAACCAACCGGCATGGTCTTTGTCAGCACCCGTGAACGAACCTCGTACATGACCAAAAAGTTGGCTCTCCATGAGTTCGGATGGAATGGCTGCACAGTTGACGCTCAGCATGGGTCGCGAGTTACGTGTCCCTTCACGAAGTATCGCTCGAGCAACCAACTCTTTCCCAGAGCCACTCTCACCGCGAATGAGAACCGTACCGTTAGCTCGCGCAATTCGCCCGATGCGTTCTTTGAGTTCCAACATCTGTTGGCTTTCACCCAGTAGCTCGTCGAAATCCGCATTCCGTGCAATCAAGCGATCCGCCTTATTCTTCAACGCTTCCTGAGCTTGCAGTCGAGCCAGCGATGCGCTCAGGATACTGGCGACAGAAATGGCAAAATCGAAATGGTGACCTTCGAATTGATCGGTGTCGCGATAAAGATGCAAGGCTCCAATCGTTTTTTGATCGTGCAGGATGGGAACACAGATTGCGTCGGTGAAATGCTTTAGCGGACCGTCTTCACTTCTGCGCTGTTCGTTTTTGGCCCAAATCGCGGTCATCTCGCGAGCGACCAAGTCAGTCAGCCGGCGACTGAGCTTGAGCAGCTTACCCGCTCCGTCAGGTGGCAGGATATGCTGTGGGCGTAGATCGCCACCCTGGTCGAGAAAGAGAAAGCCCGCCACTGTCGCCTTGGTCCGAAGTCGCAGAACTTCCAGCGTCATTTCGATGGTCTCGTTTTGGTCGATAATCGAAAGACATCGGGTTGCCAGTTGATAAAGATCCAGTAACTCCTCAAGCCGTCGCCGATCTCGCAGGCCGGCAAAAGCAGAACGAGCCGACGTAACATCTTCACCGAGCAGCGAGTGAGCTAAGTTGATTGTTTCGACGGTAACATCTTGCGCCGAATGCTCAGGCTCCTCGTAGAACTCCAATTCCGTTCCACCGATTCGAATCTTTGCCCCGGAGCCCAACGCCGCTTCGTCAACTTTAGAGCCGTTGACCAGTGTTCCGTTCCGAGAACCGGAATCGGTAAGTATCCATTGATTCGATGCAAAACGTACCGTCGCATGTACGCGCGAAGAGAGCGGATCGTTCAGGAGAACTTGGCAGCCCAAGCCTCGCCCCATCTTGTTCTCAACCAAGGGATCGAGCGCAAAACGATGATCAAGGTCCGAACCCCGCGTCACTACAAAATACGCTGACATTGATCGACTTCGCCTTCTCCTGAGTGTTTTGCCCGATCTTAACCTGGAAACTCGAAAAAGCCACACCACCTTTTTCGTGACGCTGCGGGCAGACGGAAAGAAAACCGATTACAATTGCTTTTTCACCTACCCGGCGACCCGCATACTCCTCGTCCAGACCTCCCCATAAGCTCTTTGGAATACGCCATGTTTTGTACGATATCTCGCAACTTACTTCGAATCGGGTTAGTTGTACTGGTTACCACTAGCCATTCCATATCATCCATCCAAGCGGCACTCGATGCAAAACAACTTCTTAGCTCAGCTGACGTCGCTGGCGGTGTTTTTGTTCATCTTGGCGCGAAGGACGGGAGCGATACGGCTTCGCTCCAAAGAACAGCATCGGTCTTCGTTCAGGGACTCTCTCGGGATCCAAAGGTGGTTGCGGCTGCTCGCGAAGCCATTTGGAAGCAAGGAACCTACGGCAAAGTCTCGTTCGACCAACTCTATGGTGACAGCCTTCCCTACGTCGACAATTTTGTAAACCTGTTGGTTGTCGAAGATGCGTCGGGAATTTCTCAAGACGAAATTATGCGAGTAATTGCACCAAACGGTGTCGCCATGGTCCGGCGCGATGGGCGTTGGGATAAGATCGTAAAACCGCGTCCAGAAAATATTGATGAGTGGTCGCATTATTTGCACGATGCGTCGGGAAATGCGGTCGCGCATGACGAAGTCGTCGGACCTCCTCGTCATCTTCAGTGGGTTGGTTCACCGCGTTGGTCTCGACATCATGATCGGATGGCGAGCATGAGCGCCTGCGTTTCCTCGGGGGGCCGCATGTTCTACATCATGGATGAAGGGAGCCGAATCTCGATTCAGCTGCCGCCAAAATGGAAACTTATTGCTCGCGATGCTTTCAATGGGACCGTTCTTTGGAAAGTCGACATCACCAAATGGCAAAACCATCTTTGGCCATTGAAGAGCGGCCCGACGCAATTGTCACGGCGATTGGTCGCCATGGGCAACACCGTTTATGCCACGCTTGGGATCGATAGCCCGGTCGTTGCATTGAACGCAGCGACTGGAGTAACCATTCACACTTTCGAAGGAAGCGAAGCGGCCGAAGAAATCATCGCTCAAGGCGATCTCCTTTTCTTTGTTGTTCGAAAAGGCGAAGCGGAACTGGCTGACTACGCTCCGATTCACGGACAAGTCGGCGATCAAAAAGAAGCCGCGAAAATGTTCTGGAACGAAGAGCCGCGCGTCGTCATGGCGTACGATGCCAAGTCTGGCAAGCAACTTTGGGCTAAGCAAACTCGTTGCTCGCCGCTGACTCTTTCAGCCGATGACAATCGTCTTTATTTTCACGACGGCGAGAAGCTGATTAGCGTCGATCAAAAATCGGGCCAACAAGCTTGGCAAACCGATCCTGTCACCCGCCGTCAAGCCTTCACCTTTAACTTCGGGCCGCGACTCGTCATTTATCAAGATACCGTCCTCTATTCCGGCGGTGACGGCAAGATGAAAGGGGTCGATTCAAAATCCGGAAAGCAATTGTGGGAGTCGAGCTTCCCGAACAGTGGCTATCAATCACCGCAAGACTTGATGGTCGTGAATGGAATGGTCTGGGTCGCTCCAACGACTTCAGGCAAAGATAGCGGCGTCTACACGGGTCGCGATCCACGCACCGGTGAAATTATGAAAGAGTTCCCGCCGGACGTCGATACGTACTGGTTCCATCATCGCTGTTACATCGCCAAAGCAACCGATAACTTTATCATCCCTTCGCGAACGGGGGTTGAGTTTGTCGATCCTAAAAAAGGGCATTGGGATATCCACCACTGGGTACGCGGCGGTTGCTTGTATGGAGTGATGCCCTGCAACGGTTTGACGTATACGCCGCCTCATGATTGTGCCTGCTACCCCGAAGCGAAAATTTTTGGCTTCAACGCATTAGCCCCCGCATCGAAGACGCGACCGATTCCAAAAGAAGTTCCTGAAGCCGGACGCTTGGAAAAAGGTCCAGGCTATTCGATCACCCTGGGTCAACCGGCCTCAGCTGAAAGCGACGATTGGCCCACTTTCCGACATGATCCGAACCGAAGCGGCACAACCTCCAAGCCAGTCGCTCCTGCGGTGCAAACAAAGTGGAATATCCAACTCGGTGGTCAACTATCGGCCCCCGTGATTGCAAACAATCTCGTCTTTGTTACACGTGTTGATTCTCATTCAGTTCACGCGTTGGACGAGATGTCAGGACAAGAGAAATGGAAGTTTATCGCCGGCGCGCCGATCGATTCTCCACCGACCATCAACCGAGGGCGAGTCGTCTTTGGTGCCAATGATGGTTGGGTTTATTGTTTAGCCGCCAACGATGGCCAACTTATTTGGCGATATCGGGCCGCTCCCTTGGATCGTCGCACAACGGCCTATGAACAAGTTGAATCGCTTTGGCCCGTCAGCGGAAGTGTTTTGATTCAAAACGATATTGTTTATGCCGTCGCCGGTCGTTCGATTTTCCTCGATGGCGGTTTGCGCATGCTGCGATTAGATCTAGCCACGGGCAATAAAATTTCAGAAACGATCATGGACGATACCAACCCCGAGACCGGCAACAATATGCAAGAAAAAGTCATGAATCTCCAAATGCCAGTTGGCTTGGCCGATATTCTTTCAAGCGATGGCAAACACGTCTTTATGAAGTCGCAAAAATTTAGCCTCGACGGCCAACGACTTGAGATCGGTCCGAACTCAGGGGGCTTCGTCGAGCAGGTTTCGAAACAACGTGGCGAAGATGCTCACATTTTCGCGCCGATGGGCTTTTTGGATGATACGTGGTTCCATCGATCCTATTGGGTTCTCGGTCAAAGTTTCGCTGGCGGTCACGGCGGGTACTATCAAGCCGGACGCTACGCACCGTCGGGACGATTGCTAGTCAATGGGAATGGCTATGTCTTTGGCTATGGTCGCAAGCCCGAGTATTTCCGATGGACAACGACCCTTGAACATCAGCTTTACGCCGCCGATCCAAATCCACCCGAAATCAAATCGGAAAATGCGGGTGTGGCTTCGAAAGGCGAACAAAAAGGTGGTAAGAGAAAAGCCAAAGAAGCAGCCAAGGCTGCGGCCTCAGCACCAGCCAAGACCGCACCGCGTGGGATGTACGCTTCGTTCCCTGTCTCTCCCAACTCGGATCCGTCGAATAAACCACTTACGATGGAAGCTTGGATATCCTCAACCCAAATGCAAGGCGTCATCTTTGCACGTGGTGGTTCGAGTGAAGGTTTTTCATTGGCCTTAGAGAACGGTAAACCCAAATTTCTCGTTCGAGCCAAAACAGAGCTTTCGACAATCGTAGGCCCGAAACCGATCGTCGGAGGCTGGCATCACGTAGCAGGCGTTCTTGGCAACGATAAATCGATGAAGTTGTTTGTCGATGGTGAAGTCGTCGCCACAGGGAAGGCTACGGGTTTGCTATCGAAGAACCCCGCAACGGGTATGGAGATCGGTTCGGACGAAGGATCGACAGTCGGTGAACCAAACTCGACCGCAGGCTTTACAGGGATCGTCGACGAGTTCCGACTGTATCATCTTGCCGCTAGTGACTCACAAATTGCCGACCGTTACAAGAACGGTGCCGAAATCTCTAGCGAGGCGGTACTGGCAGTAAGTTTCGATGACGGAACGGCCCGCGATGATTCGACATCCCGTAACAACGGAACCATTGAAGGTGGTAAGCAAGTCGAAGGTAAAGTTGGCAATGCCATTCAGTTCTCCTCCGCCATTGCGGCTCAAATTGCCGTCGGGGGTGGAGATGGTGGCAATCAACAAGGGAATAGCAACGTCAAACCCAAATGGACGCAAGATGTCCCCATCTACGTTCGCGGCATGGTCCTGGGTGGACAAAAGCTATTCATCGTTGGTCCGCCAGATATCATTGATGAAGAGTCGACATTCCAAAAGCTAACCGAGAAAGACCCTGAAGTTCAGAGGTTACTTGACGAACAAGATCGTGTCCTAGAAGGTGACAAAGGGGGCATCCTCCTAGCCGTCAATATCGATACGGGTGAAGTCGAGCATAAGCTACCGATCGCATCCCTTCCCACATGGGATGGCTTGTCGGGTGCGAATAATAAAATATTCCTGACGACTCTCGATGGTCGTGTGATTTGCTTCGGCGAGTAAAAACATGCCGTTTCAAGTTGCTCGCCTTGCCCCCATGTCACCGTTCGCTCCTGCTTACGGCGACACTCTTTTCGTAAACTTCTTGCGATACAGGTCTGATCTTTGGATTGGTAAATCGAGTGATTTCTCGTATAAATAGAGCCAATTCCTGTGACTGAAGAAGCTCTATTTCCGATTATGCTCACTCCGACCCCTGTAGCCCCAAGCCTTGTTCAATACCTCAATATTGCTGCATATAAATTTGTGGCACTCGATGATTTGCCAAATCGTCGCAAGGTTTTGTCGGAAAAAGCACGCGAATGCGACTTGCGTGGGACTGTTCTGTTGAGCCCCGAAGGAATCAATTTATTTCTCGCTGGTCCGATGGATGGTATCGACGAATTTTTAGGCTATTTGAGATCGGACTCATCCTTTTCTGATCTAGCGGTAAAACGGAGTTGGACCGACTTTCAACCTTTCCGTCGGTTGTTAGTCAAACTTAAAAAAGAGATTATCGCCTTTGGTATCGAATCGGTCCGGCCCCAAGAGCGTACCTCGCCGAAGTTGTCTCCGGAAGAATTAAAGCGGTGGCTCGACGAAGGACGCGAGCTCACTTTGCTCGATACACGCAACGACTATGAGGTTGGACTCGGGACTTTCGAAGGCGCCATCGACTTCAACATCCATCATTTTCGAAACTTCCCGGAGGCTGTCCAATCTTTGCCTGAAGAAGCGAGAGCGAAACCGATCGTTATGTTTTGCACCGGAGGGATTCGCTGTGAAAAAGCCGGACCCTATATGGAACAAGTTGGTTTCCGTGAAGTGTACCAACTCGATGGCGGCATTTTGAACTACTTCGAGCGATGCGGTGATGCACACTATGATGGCGACTGTTTTGTTTTTGACCATCGCGTGGCGGTAACTCCGAAGCTTGAGCCGTCGGGGGCCAAGCTGTGTTTCGAATGCCAAGCCGTTCTGTCGGCCGATGACATTGCTTCGGAGAAGTATGTTCCAGAAGTCTCGTGCCCTCATTGCTATACGTCGCCGGAAGACCAAAAAAAACGCATGGTAGAACATCGCCATCGACAAATCCGCACGATGTCCGAAGACTTGCCGGGGTGCAAGTCTTACGAGAATCGCCAACCGATGTTTGTCGCAAAACGGTATGCGGGGTGGAATCTCATCGACTGGGTGGTCGAAACGTATCGTGGGCGAAACCGCGATGCATGGCTTGAAGCGTGCCGCAACCATCGAATCATGACCGGCCAACACTATTTAAACGCTAGTCAGGTCGTCGACGAACACACGAGGGTAAGAGAAGGCCAGGTTTTCGTTTTAGTCCAAGAAGACTATCTCGAACCGCCAGTGAACGGAAACATCGAGATTGTCTATGAAGACAAATGGTTGGTGGCTGTGAATAAACCCGCACCACTCCCAGTGCATGCCTCCGGGCAATTCTTCAAAAATACGTTGGAGTACTTACTCGCACAAGTCTATCGACCCGAAAAGCTTTTTCTCGGACATCGGCTCGATTCTGATACCTCCGGTTTGTTGGTCATCAGCCGTCGCCATGCTTTAGCGGGAAAACTCCAAAAGCAGTTTTCGGATCATGGCGTTGAGAAAGTCTATCTTGCGCGGGTGCATGGGGTTCCTGCCACCGAGTGCTTCGAATCCAAGGAACCGATCAGTCCAGAAAAGCTTGAAGGGGGGAGTCGTGAAACCAGTCCGGACGGCCAGACAGCCCACACCGCTTTTCGCCTCCTTCGACAACTGCGCGACGGAACATCCCTTATCGAAGCTCGTCCAACCACCGGTCGAACGCATCAAATTCGACTCCACCTGGCTCACTTAGGATTGCCGATCATCGGTGATCGGCTGTATGGAAAAGAGGCGACAAATTCCGTTGCTCCATCATGCGAAAGCGATGAAACTTCGGTTCGACTTTGTCTTCATGCGTGGAAGTTGAGCCTCCAGCATCCAGCGACCAATGAACGTATTGCGTTTGAAGCACCCGCTCCCACTTGGGCACAAGATTTCTCCTAATCTCCTTTCCGCATTGCATCTATGTTTATATCTCTTGACGGAATCGACGGGGCTGGAAAATCGACCCAAATTGAAATGCTTCGATCTTGGCTCGAAGCACAAGGTCGCGAAGTCGTTTGCTTTCGTGATCCCGGAGCTACCACGCTTGGGGAATCGATTCGCGAAATTCTACTTCATCGCGAAGACATTCCCTTGAGCATGACCGCCGAAATGCTTTTGTACATGGCTTCGCGGGCCCAGCTTGTTGCGGACGAAATCAAACCGGCTCTTGCCCAGCATAAAACGGTCATCTGTGATCGTTTTCTTTTGGCCAATGTTGTGTACCAGGGATCCGCTGGCGGACTCTCTGTCGAAGACTTATGGACGATCGGAAGGATTGCGACAGGCGGGCTCGCTCCAGACATCACGATCGTTCTTGATCTCGATGCCAGCGAGGCAGCGAATCGATTGACGCGCGGCCAGGATCGACTTGAGAAACGAGGCTTGGCCTATTTCGAAGCTGTCCGACGCGGTTTTCTCGAACAACACCCACGTGCCAGCGTCCGAAGTTATGTCGTCGACGCCGCTCAATCTCCGCAAGAAGTTCACGCCACCATTTGCGAGTTGATCCAACCATCATGACGATGCTCGATCTTTGGCAGTTGATGGCGAACGTTGTAACCGTATTTGGTTTGCCTCTGGCAATCTATACGTTTATGCTCGAACAACGCAAGGAACGCGATAATGAAGACGAAGAGGTGTACCAACTTCTATCGGACGCGTACATCGATTTTTTGAAGCTGGTTTTAGAACACCCCGATCTGAAAATTCGGACGCAAAAAGCAACGCCGAATCTGACCGAAGAGCAGCATGAACGAATGATGGTTCTGTTCGAAATATTGATATCGCTCTTTGAACGCGCTTACCTCACCGCATACTCGGAACCTATGAGCCCGCAACAGCGTCGGCGTTGGCATTCCTGGGACGATTTTATGCGAGAATGGTGCCGCCGGGACGATTTCCGAATTGCGCTCCCAACACTGCTTCAAGGCGAGGACGAGTTCTTTTCGGAATACATACGAGGCATTGAACAAGAAGAACGACAAAAACTAGGATAGGACGAGACGTTCTCGCAAATTGAATCACTTTTCCAATACCCATAGCTACCAGTTCTTAGAAAAACGAGCATGCTAAAACATCAACTCATTCACCCTGAAATCAATCACATTCTTGGCTGCGCCGGACATCATGGAAAGATTCTCATCGCCGATGGAAACTACCCCGCTTCATCCAAACTTGGTCCGCGCGCTAAACTCGTCCACTTAAACTTGATGCCAGGATTGGTGAATTGCAATCAAGTCTTGCAAGCGATTCTCTCAGCGATCCCGATTGAAGCGGTCAATACGATGATGTACGAAACCACCGGGCAATACGCCCTTTCGGAAGATCCACCGGTTTGGGATGAATATCGCAAAACGATTCAAGACTCAGGCCTGAAAGTCAACCTTGAGCCGATCGAGAAATGGTCGTTCTATGACGCTGTCGCAACCGACGATCACATTCTTACCGTCCAGACTGCTGACCAACAGCGCTTTGCCAATATCTTGCTGACGATTGGCGTACGAATGGACTAACGTTTGTTCCAATTAAAAAATAGGGTTGAGTCAAACTTGTACGACGGACTTCCAGTCCGTCGGTGCCAACGTTTGTCGACGGACTGGAAGTTCGTCGTACCCTAAATCGAAGTTGGAACAATGTACTACGGTCGATGGCGAGGGATTTCTGCCTTAAAATCACCTAAGCTTGGCCAATGCAATCGCTTTGCAAGATCGACTTCGGCGATCGCGATCGTTCCCCATTCGGTGGCTTGATCGAGAAGCTTTCCATCATGTCCAAAGATGCCGGACACCATCCATTGCTTTTGAGCGTCCGTATGCGTGCTGCTTACGACGTAGACATGATTCTCGCAAGCTCGTGCGGCCCCAAGGAGCGGATTGCATCCCATGACTGGCCAGGCAATGACTTCCGCGCCGTTAATACTGAGCGCTCTCGCGACTTCTGGAAAAAAACCGTCGTAACAAACCATCATTCCGACTTTTCCAAACCGAGTCGTAAACACCGGATACTCGCTACCCGGCATAATCCCCGCTTCAATTTCGCCTCTTGGCAAACAGACCTTGCGATACTTGCCAATCATAATGCCATCGGGACCAATCAAAACCGCCACGTTGTAGATGAGTGTTCCATCCCGTTCCACGAGTCCGGGTACTAGATGGGTTTGATAACGCTTGGCGAGTTCCCCGAAAAACTCCGTGGATGGTCCTGGTATAGGTTCTGCAACTTCGGGATAGGTCGAGCCCGATCCATAGGTCAATACTTCCGGCAGAACAATCAAGTCGGCTTTTTGCCGAGCAGCTTCTTCGATGATTGGAATAAATGCTTTTCGGCGATCGACTGGCGACTTCGCCTCGCGCGGAACAAAATGAACCGCAGCCAATCGAACGCGTCTTGGTTCAGGTGGCTCGGTTTCTTCGAAGAACACAGAAGCCCATTCCAGTTTTGTGTTAGCCACCCAGCGAAGTTCAAGTTCGATAGTTGCCAATGCCGCATTGGGAGGTGCGAGATAAACACCGGAGAGTTCGGTCCATCCTGCTTTATCCGCGTTTCCGTCCAAAGGGTATTCCGGTTCGGCCGGAACAGTGTTTCCATTGGCATACGACACGAACGAAGGTTCGGCATGATGGACTTTCTTTCCATTCGCATCACTCCAAAGAATTCTGACAACGCCATATCGCCGAGCCGATTCCACCCCCAGCATTCTCCGTTGAGCACGGAAATGATAGTGTTTGCCACTTTCTACCGCAACGGTTTTGGTCCAGCGTCCTTGATCTCCGGGCTGATCACCGGATTGAATCACCAGGCTTCCATCGCTCTTCGGCCCTCCGTTCGCATCATACGCAAACGTCGGAGCGATTTCGTCTCGAGGAGCGTATGTTGTCCAGCCATCCGGTGGATCCAGTGCAAACGCTACTCCCGATAGCCAAAAAACAAGTCCCAAAGGTGAGAAGCGATTCAACATTTCGACGCCTCGTAGAAAAGGATCCCAAAACGGACAAAAACGCTCTACCTAGAATACCACTTCTTCTCGGCACGGTTTTCAACAGTGGTTGAAGAGCTATATATATAGCCCAGCCAACATTCGAAGAGTTGCGGTTTTTTAAATTTGGTCAATACTCTGAGGACCGTGCCGAAGCGTTAGCTGATTTCGATCTTATGGCGCCGTCCCACGGGAAGCCGTTGTGATTCAAAGACAATGATACCTCAAAAACTATTTGATTTGATCTTACAAAGCGATGAATGCTCGCGTCGACCGATGGTTTTGGATTCTGTGTTTCGCTGCTTGCTTGTCCATTGCCGGTCATGCCCTCTTGGGGTATTTCCATCCTGTTTGGCAACCTGATAGCGACAGTTATCTCCTGTTTCAATGGGATTGGGGAAGCCTTGGATGGTCAGGGACACGTACTCCGGGGTATCCGTTTATTGCACAAACCGTAATTTCCATGCTTGGGCTGGATTGGCTTCCGCTCGTGCACACGATTCTCTATTTAGGATCCGTTCTCTTTCTCTATCGCTCCATGGCGAGAATAGGCTTTCGATGCTCATCGGCTGCTGCAGTTTGTTTGCCGCTCCTTTTTGGGAGAGCTATCGCAGTGCTTGGACCAAAGATACTTTCCGATACGCCAGCCGTCGCGTGTAGTCTGTTGGCGGTTTCATTTTTCTTACGTACTTGGTTGCCAGAAAAAAGCGTGTTTGCTTGGCTGGGCTTGGCCTTCACCACTTTGGCGACTTGTCTCATTCGCCCGGCCTTTCTTTTTTTGATCGTTCTTTGGCCGCTACTCAGCCTGTGGTTCACGTACTGGCTTTGCAGTTCAAAATCCCGTGCCGAGTGCTGGCGCCGTTTTATGTTGAATTGTCTCGCCGGCGTCGTACCGATTTTGTTGTACTCCAGCATTCGTTGGTTTGCGATCGGACATTTTGGCGTAGTCGCCTTTACAGGTTTCAACTTGATTGGAATTGCGTCACAAGCATTAGATCCACCGATGATTGCAAGTTTACCAAAGCATCTACAGGAACTTGCAACGGAGATCATTAAAGAAGCTGACAAAAAGGGAGTTCAACGAAATACGAGTTCCTTTCACAACATGGAGCGAAACTTCGATCTGCCATTCATAATGCGTTCCTTCGCTTCGGCTTGTATGTGGTGTACAAAGTAGTGAACTGTGATTGGCTCTTATTGTTTATTTATCGGCTCATTGGACTGGGGTTTCGTCAG
>JANOAI010000597.1:0-10516 GCA_031411055.1 Pirellulaceae bacterium | reverse complement strand
GAAGTCCGTCGTACAGGTTCTGCTCAACCCTCGTTTTAAGGTGTGAAGAAGCACTCGATTAACGTGTGAAGAAGCACTTGACGTTTTTTTCGATGACTTGAAGTGACTTGTTCATTCGTGTTTCCAGCGGCTACTTCTGATTGCTATCCGATTTCTGTCGGCGGTGTGCGACGAAGTCTTATCGCCGTGCAATACGTAAAGACACCGGCAAGGATGGCGAGTAGCGTGATAACGGCAACGGTTTCCCAGAAATGCAGTCGAAGCTGTGAAGCGAACCCGAGGTTCAATTCCAGCGGTGCATTCTCGGCCACTTGTACGCTGCGACTAAAGGTGTAGACCGAGCCTTCCTCTGGCAAACTAATAAGAATCGCTTGAGGAGCGGGTTCGGTCGTGTGTTGATGCTGGACCAAGCGACCCGCAATTTGTTGCAAGATCGCGTTGTCCTCGGTCGTATTGCCTCGCAATAATTCATTAAGCTGCTGAGGTCGAAAGTTGATTTGATCCTGTTGCAGAATCGGATTGTCCGCGGCGGCTTCGCGGAGCTGCTTATTGTCGGTCGCGGCAGTGTCATTTGGATTGTTATCGAGATACAAACGCTGACGACGAGAATTCAAACCCACTACGGCTTGTTGCGTTTGCAGGTTTTCTAGCTGTACCCGAGCGTCTTCGTTCGAGGCTGCGTCCAATGCGTACTGATTGGCAACACTGTTTAAGGCCCACCGAGCCTTGGTCTGCTCACCTGCTTGCAGGAATTGATTGGCTTGTTCCAAGAGCTGCACCGCTTGTTGCGCTTGAACTTGTCGCTTGCCGCTGGCCTTCGACAGGTACGAATTTTTATCATAGGACCCTTGATTCGTTTGGCTGACCAGTTCGAGATTGCCGCCGTTGTCAGTCAATTCAAATCCTTTTGGAGCCACCACGTTCCACTTGATGTTTTCGAGCGGCACATTCAATTCAGGGCTAGTAAGTTTCAAATGGCTCAAGCGAACCCCGGGAACCGAATATACAAAGCGAACCTTGGCCGTGCGGTCATCGATTCCTGGGAGAATATAAAATTGCCACGCGTTGACGGTTCCTCCATGACGAATGGAATGCACGCTTTCGCCATTGACGAAAATGCTGAACAGTTGCCCACCCTTCGGCAGCCCGACGCTCAGGCTGCTGCGTTGAATGACTTCAATCGTTACATCGACCGCCGTGAGCTGCTCACCCTTGGGAGAGAGAATGGTTGTCAAGTTGCCCTCGGCGACGCGCAACTTCAGCGCATCGGCTAGCGAATGACGCTTCGCGTGTAGCACCAGTGGCGAAGCGGGAGAAATCGCACGCAACGCGAAGGCGGGCGAAGAGCGATTCTCTTTCTCGCGAAGCGTGCCGGGAACGGTATTCCAATCGATACGCTGCCAACCTTGCGAAAGAGCATCGTGCTCCAACTCCAAGCGACCTCCCGCTCGGACTCCAATGTAATAAGCGAGTTGACGGGCCTGCGGGAATCCAATCGGGCTAAGCGTTTCGCTATCCTTCACACGTTCGCCGCGTCGTTCATATTCAATGCGGAACTCAATCTTACCGACGACTCGACGTTTGAATTGTACTTCCCAAACATTGGACTCTGGCGTTGTGCGCACAAAGTCGCTGACCGTATCGCCACTGGCTCGCAGTGTTTTGATTTCGTCTGGATCCGTGATTGGCAAGGCGACCTGCAATGAACGAATCGAAGCGTTCTGAACCTGAAAGCTCGCAATGAGCGCCGACCGCGTCTGTCCTTCGCGCAAAGTCACTTCATGTAAAACTTGGCCAGTGACCCAGGGGTCGAGCTTTTCAATGCCGAGCGTTAATTTCCAATCACGTTGCAGGAGTCGAAACGCTAAGGAACCTTGAGCTTCTCCTCCCATTGTACGAGGATCGGTTTCCGAGACGTTTTGACGAATCACCGTGCGCAACCGAATACCGGTTGTCGGTCGGACGACGAGTTCACCAGACTGACGAGTCGATTGTTTTAGCTCGAAGCGCGGAATTTCCCAGTCGCCCCCTTCGGTCGGGGTCGTTCCTGAGAGCGTCAACGAAAACGTTTGAGGTCCAATGGTCTTACCATTGAGGTGCAATACGATTTGACGACTGTCTCCTTCTGTCAATTCTGCCCAATGGTGAAGCGCAGCTCCGGTGAGCGATTCGACTTCGAGACCCTTCGGCAGTGGAAAACTCAACTGAAACAAGCCCGCGCGTGTTATTTCCGCCGTAAAGTTCACGGCCAAGACGACACGTTCGTCACCCAGTGATAAGACTTGTTTGCTGATAACCCGAACCTCGGGCTCCACCTGGGCCACACGCACGCTTAGCTCACCACCCTCGGCACCGTAGCGATAGACTCGATGTAGGACTGCTTGTTTGTTCGCAATCATACTTGCATCAAAGTCGCCGATATTGACGGCCGACATACTCTTCGGCTCAACTTTCTCTGGCTGTGCATCCGGCCCAAAGGCAATTCCGACCAGCCCTACTTCGCCGAAGGCCGCTTCGACTTTCAATGGAGTTAACGTCAGATCAGCTGGCAGTGGTTCAAGTCCGCGTTGCGTCTCAATCATAACATCGAATGCTTGTGATTGACTTGGCTCAACGGCTAGTTTCAAACGACCGCTGTCGGCATCGAACTGCCATGAACCAACCGGGCCATTCACGGCGCTGACGGTCAGTCCTTTCGGAACAAGTACACTCAGTTCACGGACTTGACCCTGTGACACGCGAACGTGCAAACGATGAACACCATCGACAACGCCTGGGCTTGGCAGATATAGATTGGATGCTTCGACAAAGAATTGCGTCTCTTCGGTCGTGACGTCACGGGCTTTGGGTTTCAACGAAAGGCTCGCATCGCCTGGTCCCAACAGAACTTTGGCTTGCGTTCGATTGGCAGCCTCGTTTGCTTCGACATGCACGGCGGTCGAACTGAGGACGATCCATCCTGCTTCGTCGTAGTTGAAGTTGATTTCTTGAACCGCGGCTGTTCCGGTAAGTACCGCCATTCCTTCGAGTGGCTTGAGCGATTCGAGTTGATACTCAAAAGTGGCTGTGTAGCTTCGGATCTTCTTGGAAGAAGCATCCTTGTTGGCGGAGCGGCCAGTAAGGCTCGGAAGCGATTCGGAAGTATTATCGGGATCTTCTGGCTGGTCACCGGAGGGCTGGCGCCCTTCCGCTAGAGGTGGTTCGTCGGTATTTGGAATGTTGATGACATAGGTCAGTCCCGTTCCAGGGACGTCGCTCTTAGTCAAACGTAGCCCTTCGCCTTCAAACCGAGTCAGCACGGCAGGCGATCTCAAAAGCAGAAATCGGTCGCCTGGTTTCCCGGAAAGTGTGAGCGTCCCACTTGCGACTAGGCGAGCATCTCGATGCGTAATCTCCCACTTTTGTTTGATCGAATCGGCTGCTTCGAATCCTTCGGGAATGGCGGCCAAGCAGGCGTTCGAAGACGACAGGAATAAAGCAAACAGCAGAATGGCTGAAGCGACGGGTGCGACATCGGGACTAGGCGGCGATTCTTCGTCATCCTGTTTCTCGCGACGTTGCTCCGCGAGCTTTTGCGCATGTCGTAGGCCGACCCACGCTGCTGGAACGAGGAAGAAGAGCGTCATCGCACTTGCAAGCAAGCCATAGAACCACGGAGCGCCATCACCCTGATAAAGGACTCCCAGAGCAAGAAGAAAAACGCCAGCCACGCGAACAAGCATACGTCGGGGCAACTCTTCTTTCATGAACGACCAGATGATCGCAACGATGCCAGCCACGAACACGATCAAACCGAACGATGAGAGATTGACTCGCCACAGCGGTGTGTTGTTTACTCGCAACTGAATAGCTTCCCCCGAAGAAAGAATCGGTACGCTCAGTTGCAACGGTGATGGCGAACCTGTTTCCGCATAGGCCGTCAATGCTGTCCATACGGAAATTCCAATCGCGATTGCGAGACCAAGCAATCCTATTTGCGTCATCACCATAAAACGGGTCGGGTCATTTTTCGGAGTAAACCAGAGACCAATGCCTGAGAAAAACCCAATCAACAGGAGTGGCTTGATTCCATTCCTAACCACCCAATCCAAACCAGATGGCCGAAGGACAGGTACTGGCGGAGTGACCGTACCACCATTTGGTA
Source organism: Pirellulaceae bacterium (assembly GCA_031411055.1). GTDB lineage: Bacteria > Planctomycetota > Planctomycetia > Pirellulales > Pirellulaceae > JAIYDQ01. The sequence goes on along the minus strand of JANOAI010000597.1, from coordinate 6,372 downwards.
CGAGCACGCGTTTTTCGTCACCAACGACGTTCCATTGAGTCTTTAAAACTGGTGCGAAGACGACTGGTAACATTAATTCGGGACTCGATTCACGGACCGTTGGCTTTCCTAAACGCAATCGAACTTCGATCGGAATGTTGGGGTCGGTTCCACCAGGGAGCGGGATCAATGTTGCATCCTCGGTTTGGCGTGCAGTAGCTGGTTGACCATTGACCCAGACCTCCCATAAACGCACCGGAGCTGCTGGCAGCCTGATCTTCAGTGTTCGTTGTCCACGTGATTTGATGTAGTACATCACATCCGTCACGAGCTCCCCATCCTTCGAAACGCGACTATTGGCCTCGGCGAACTCCACCACTTGCGTTGCCGCCGTGCCTGGCTCGAACCACTTGACTTTCAAATTGAGATCAAACGGCCGTTCGGTGTATTGCCATGTCCCCAAAGCAGGTGCGGTACTGAGCAAACGGAACTCGGCTGGCAACTCCAACGGATCCAGCTTCAGCATGTCGGCAGAGATCGAAGCGACGTTGATCTCGACCTGCATCGGACTGACCACTTGGATGTAGCCGCGTTCGCCTTGCACACCAATGGGGGCGATTTGGCCTGCGCGGAACGATCCCTTGGTCTTGTCTGGCTTTTCTTCAAACGTCACCAGCAGCGTATAGGCACCCATCACCGGCTGATGCAAAGTAACCGTCAACGTGTCCCCATCTCGACGCCAAGTGCGAACGTCTTTCCCGTCAACAACCAAGTTACCCAACGCTGCCGGTACCATAATCTTCCATTCGGTCACCGGCGAACCGGTAACAAAGTAGTTGATCAAAGCACTGCCAAAGACTGTTTCCTCGCTTAAGGAATAGAGGTGAAAAACATCGGACTGAATGCTACGGTCGAGGAGTTCGATATGCATCGTCGCGGACCACAGCGGTTCACGGATCCGAAAAGCTTGTTGTAGATCAGGGGTCGGCTTTGGAAAATATGAAAGGGGCTTTTCGACTAACAAGCTCGTTTCGCCGGCGGCAATGCGAAAGCCTGGCGCACCGACAATGCCAATATCGCCGCGCACCGCCTTGGCATTTGGAAATTCGATGCGTGGCAAAACCCAATTGCCCGCCGCGGCGACTTCGCTCTTCTCGAGATGCAATGACACCAATTGTCGCCCGATAACGTCTTGGCCGAAGATGACTTTCAAACTCCGACGACCCTCCGTGATCTCGGTGGCTGCAATGTAATCCACGACGTTGGCCCCGGTGACCGAAACGACAGAGTAGTCCGACGGGACTCGGAATTCCCATTCGCGAATTGGTGCTTCACGAATGTCGAGTTCCACGTCCGATCGGATGACCCGGTCCGCTTCGGCAAGTTGATACAGAACCAATTCGGAGATATTGACTTCTGGCTGAATGCGATCGGCTGCAACGGTAAACGCATGGTCGGCGGCCGGGAAGCGATAAACGTAGACCTGTCGCGCCTCGATCGGATCACCGGGAAATTGTTCAGGTGCTAGTTGAGTCAGCCCGACTAACCCAGCTGGCTCAACGCGGACTGAGCCGAAATTCGTCAATCGCAGATAGCCCGAATGCCGAATCGCCCCGATAGGATTCAGACGTAGCCCTTCGACTCGAATGGGGAAGGCAGCCAAGGGAGTTTGGCTTCGGATATTGAATTGGCTCGATAGGGTAATGGGTTGGCTGAGCGTAATGTCGAGTTGGCGATTCTCGCCTGAGCCGCTCACTTTCCAAGCAACCATATTCGTCCCTTGAACGTCGAGAATTTCACCTGGGCCACGCAACAGAATGCTCAGCGATTTCAATTCGCCTTGTAGCACCTGATAATCGATTTTGTGATCTTGCCGCAGCAGACCCGTTCCGATTTTGGCTTCGACACGACCGGTCGTCGTGAAGAAGAGTTTTCCTTCGCCAGTTTTACGAATGGATTTCCAATGCAGCTTAGCGCGTCCGGTGGCTGGCAAGAATCCCAGCCATTTGTCATCACGTCGCTGCGGTACCACCGACTCTTGGTCGCGATGAAACACCAATTCTTTATCGAGTCCGCTGATGGTCAACGGAACAATGGCACTGGCAGCAATGGTGAAGTCTATTCCCTGAAGGTTTGCGTCCGGCGTCATTAACGTCGCCACAAAGTCGAGCGCAATTGGAAAGGTTCCTGCTTTAGGAAATACGAGTTTGTAGACTGAACGAGCTCCGTCGGTAGATAGTCGCAATCGATAGTTGGCATCGCTCGGGATTTCACTAACGGCTGCATTGCCTGAAAGAATGACCACTTCCGCGTTCGCTTCATGCACTTGAGCCGTGCTTCGCAGTTGAAAACGAACCGACTTGTCATTCGATGGTCGTTCACCTTTGAGCGTCGAGTTCAAGAGCTCAACCGGAGCTGGTGAAGTTCCGTCGCGACGGATTTCGAGTTTGATTAGTCCACCGGTTGAGGTCTGAAAGCGAGTTGACTTGTTGTTACCCGTTGTCGGATCGCCCGATTCAAGCGGAACAAAACCGTCGGCTGTCGTAACGTTACCCTTCACGCCCGAAGCAAAGTTGATATTCACGATTGAATCGAAACCAACAGACGCTCCCGGCGTGAAATGTCCCAGCTCGATCGTCGTGGGGAGTGATAGCTTCTTCGAGCGAAGTTTAATTTCGGTCTTGAGTTCAGTAACACCTTCGCTAAGCTGCAAATCGACGAAGCGTTGCGTTTTTTCCCAACGCAAAGACCAAGATTTCAGATTTGCACCCTCGATTGAAGTTACTTCACCCTCACCGTTCAATCCAACGCTTAGCAACTTGGGTTTGCCTTGGATTATCTTGATGGTGAGCTGAATGGATTGCTCGACCTGTTCGGCGATTACTCGTGCGGTCGCGATCGAACTGGCGGTATAAAAGACAGGTGGTTCTGGCAAATGGCCGCGGGCTTCCACGGTGATCGTGCCCGTTCCATCATCGCCGATGGAGCTGTTGATGCTTGCACGCTGGGCTTCGTTTTGAGCGAGGCAAGGGAGCAGGCACAGCGTAAAAAAGATAATCGCGGAACCGACGATTCGCAAAGTTGTTGTGTTCATGTTTACTTACCACTGACCTGTCGAGCTTGATCGATCATCAATTGCAGTTGTTGAACTGGCTTGCCATTGCGACATTGCTGTGGCAAACCAGAGAGGAGTTCGGATAACGCTTTTAAATCAACGGTTCCACCGAGCGGATCGCCACGGAGCTTCGCGGCGAACAATGCCGCGCACGACGCAATGCGCATGGACGGAGCCGCTTGTTCAGTTCGAGCCGCATCGGGCTCATAGCGGATGGGCCAATAGTTTTCGCCCATTTCTCCCGTCGTCAAATCCTGAAATCGGACCGACACCGAGCCCACATCGCCCTCACCATCCGGTTTGGCTTCGAATTGATAGACGGCCACTCCGGCTTCGGCGGCTGCCATCTCAGCCGCGTCGACTTGGTCATTTCGAAAGTCTTCTTGTTTCAGCAGATGCTTTTCAAAGCCCAGCAACTTGTATTTCCCAACCCGCTTCGGATTGAATTCAATTTGCACTTTGACATTCTTGGCTGAAGGGCGGAGCGCGCCGGCAATCTGATTTGCAAACCCATCATCGACGGCTTCCGCCGAATCCAGCAGATAGTAACGACCGTCACCCTTGCGAGTCAGTGCCTCCAACACTTCATCGTTCAAGCCTTCAGCGCTGATTCCGGCTGCATCAAATGCAATGCCTGCATCGCGCATCGTGGTGACCATTCGCAACAAGCTGTCGGGATTGGCATCTCCTAGGTTCACCGCCCCGTCGGTCAGCAAGACAATTCGGTTTTGGGCACCCTCGGTCTGTTGTTCTTTCGCTTTTTCAAACGCAAGCTGCAATGCGGCTTCGATATTGGTCCCACCTTCGCTAGGCAGGTTTTCAACGAGTTGAATCAGTTGATTCGATTGCGCTCCGCTGATCTTATCGGCCAGCAAACGTGGTTGGCGAGCGAAGCTAATCAAGGTGACTTGATCGATCGGCTTCAGTTGACCGGCCAACGTAGCGAATGCACGCCGCACCGTTTGCTGACGATCAAAGCGTTCCATCGAACCGGAATTGTCGAGCAGGAGCGTCAGACGTAGCGGCGTGTTGCTGTCACGGCCAGCAGCCGAGGTCCGCATCGAGACACGCAACAGGTTTCGTTGTTGCAAGAATGGGTGGATCGATTGCTCCACACGACAGGCAACTTTTTCGCCTTGCTTTGGCAAAGGGTCACCATAGTCGATGGCATTGACGAATTCTTCGATGCGAATCTTCGCCGCCTCCAGCCATTCACCCTGTGCTAAGGCCGCTAGCGCTAACTTGAAGGAAACGTCACTGACATGGAGCGAAAAGGTTGAGAACGCATCGTCAGCAGCGTTCAATTCATTCAGCCCTTCCGGGACGATGTATCCTTTGTGCGGTGCAAACTTTTTATCAACGGCCGTTTTCCCATACCAAGTCGTTGTGCCATTGAAATACGCCAAGCCATCGGTGTATTTCTGTGCGACTTCTTCATTCTTTTCTACGACTTCCTCCTCGATCAAAATGCGAGGCGTGAGGGTTGTCATGAAGTTGGAGTCGGTTTTCGCATAGTCGTCAGGACTACTAGCCTTCTTGGAATCTGTTGACGACGAAGGAGTTCCTGGAGGAGAAGGCTTCCTTTCACTCCCATAGGGATCTTTTAAACCTGCTTGTTCATCTCCCGTTGGATTGTCAACTCCGAATAACGCGTCAAGTTCTTTGTCATTCTCGGTACCTCGACCCAATGAAGCTTTGTTGGGCATTTGTTTTTCCTTGTCTACGAGACTCTCGTCGCTAGGCTTGATGCCTCGTTCCTTTTCCACTTGGACTCTTGCTTTAACTTCATCAATACGTTTCGCACGACGCTCGAGCTCCCGCTTTTCGGACTCGATTGGTGAGTTCGGAGTAAGTGTTGACGACGTTGAAGAGTTCTTGGCAAACAGATCAACGACGGAATTCGCATCGGTCTTTTTTTCCACGCCCCTGATTGTTCCGCCGGTTTGAATCTGAGATTCCAAGGGGGCGCTCATCACAAGTTCAAGCCTCGAAAGGCTATCGCCAGACTTTTCTCCAGCGACTGTGTCTGGCTTTCGACCGTCCTCGATACTCCGGCGATCTCCTTCATTCACAGTGAGTACGCCACCATTAACGATTGTGCCGCCACCGAAACCACCCTGGCGACCTCCGTTGCTGTCGACGGTCAGCGACCCTTGACCGGTGCGACTCATTCCGCTAGTCGGCGGAGTCATGGGCGAGTTAGGATAGGGCAAGTTTGTAGTGCCGTTCGATAACGTGGTGGTCTGTGCCGACTGTTGTTGAGGGGCTGACTTTGCGAAATCGAGATCGCGACCGTTGTCGGAACTCACGGACGGCTTGGCCGCACTCGGACGAGGAATATCAAGATCGATTCGGGATTCCCTTAAAGATTTTTGCAGCTGCTGAGAGGTGTCCGTTTGAGCCGTGACGGTTCCAGAAGCGTCCGATTGCGCCACCGAATTCGGAAAACTCAACGTTACTCCCCCCGATGCATCGCCTAGTTGAACTTGCTCACGTACCTTATCTTGGGCTTTAACAGCAGCCGGCGCCAGTACGGGGTTATGCGCTAACCCCCAAGATCTCAAGGCATTGCTCGACTCCTCGCTGTCTGTCCTACCGTATCGAAGAGCTACTTCGGGCACCTTGGATTTCGATCCGTCGACAGGTCCCGCATTGGGAACGGTACTTGGCATCACTGCAGTACCCGCCGTTACGTCCGCGATACTCGGTTGCGATCTCGTAATGGGCTCGCGGGAAAGCCATTGAGATGAGCCTTTAGGAGGTTGAACCGTTCCAAAATCGCCATTGCTGAGACGCGATGTCTCCGAAACTCTTTCATTGCCAAGCTTGTCTCGAATGGCCGAAAGAGCTGATTTCGAATCCTGATTAAGGGAAAACTCTTCGCGCGCAGGTGTTTCTGCTTGAAAGTAGCGATTCTCGCTTAACGTCTGGCTGCTCACACTGTCAGACATGTACGCTTCCGTAGATTTTTCGGCGCGTTCAAAGAACGTGCCAGCGACCGGCGGACGGACTTGATCTTGATTCCGAGCCATTTCTCGCGCTCGACCTCCGAATGAAGAAATCGCTAACAGTCCGAAAAACCCAACGACACAAAAGACCGCTGCAACTTTCGCAAGGCTCCCAAGATTAAACTTTTTGAAAGGAACGCTCTTGCTGGACAGCCTCACGCTCGGTGTGTTCGCTGGTTGTGGATATACTTCGGGATTGATCGTGGCCAGGACAGCGTTGCGTTTTTCAGCTGGTAACTTCCAATCTTCATCGGAAGCAGGGAATTCGCC
>JANOAI010000596.1:0-5438 GCA_031411055.1 Pirellulaceae bacterium | reverse complement strand
TCAGGTACCAAAAGCCGGAACGGCCCTTCGGGTGCTTTGCACTTTTGGTACCTGACCCCGTTTTCCGAATGGCTATATGAAAAATGAAAATGCTCTAGAAGTTTCGACTACAGCCATGCCTGTTTACGTTGGAATGGCTTGTTTCCTCGAACGAGCTACAATGATGTTACCCCGCCTTGCCCTGCCTGATCCTTTAAGGATGCCTCTATGAGACGCCCCCAGCCTAGCCGTCGCTTTTTCTTGCGTGCGGCCGGAATCTCGCTCGGACTACCATGCTTCGACTCATTGCCCAAACGCCTCGCGTTTGGTGCCGTTGAGCAAGTCGCTTCCGCAACAACCGACGCCAAGCGAATGGTCTGCGTCGGTAACATGCTTGGTTTTTATCCGCCGACCTTTATTCCCGAGAAGACGGGGAGTGATTACGAACTTTCACGCGTGCTTTCACCGCTCAAGGATCATCGTGAAAACTTTACGGTCATCTCAGGGCTCGATCATGGAGTCAAAGGTGGGCACTTTGCGATTCATGCATTTCTAAGTGGCGTTCGGGCCGTGGACGCGAAAGCCATGCCGGATGCGAACATTAGTCTGGACCAATTCGCCGCCGAAAGTATTGGAGGTTTCACTCGCTTTCCGAGTCTGACCGTCGGTTCGGAAGATGGAATTCACGGTGGCTGCCAGATGTGCTGGACGCGAAGCGGGACACGCGTCCCGCCCATCCAAGGGCCACGCGAGTTGTTTCGCAAAATGTTTGTCGAGGATAGCCAAAACTCGAAAGATCGAGCAAGCGATCGAATTTTGCTTCATGCTTCGATTCTCGATTCAGTTTTAGGCGACGCGAATTCGCTTCAAAAAAAGCTCAATGCACGCGACAAAACGAAACTCGATGAATACCTGACTTCGATTCGCGACATCGAAAAACAGCTCGAGCTCGACAAAAAATGGACGCAAGTTCCCAAGCCGAAGGCTTTGATCGACGAACCCGAAGACGATGGGATGGTTTCCGATCTCCCTGAATTGTACGACTTGATTGCACTGGCCCTTCAAACCGATTCCACTCGGATCGCGACTCTCGAAATTGCAGGTGGATTCGAGGTCAGCGATCTCGGCTTCCGCAAAGACTATCATGCATTGTCGCATCATGGACAAGTCCAAGAGAGTATCGATGCCTTAATTGCCATTGAAACTTATCAGATTGAACAGTTCTCCCGGTTTTTGTCAAAGCTCCAATCGATCGAGATGGGCAGCTCCAATTTGCTTGACAAAACAATGGTTCTTCTTGGAAGTGGGATGGGCAATGCGAATTCACATACGAATTCAAATTTGCCGATCGTTTTAGCTGGTGGCAATTTCAAACATGGCCAACATGTTCAGTTCGATCCAAAGTTGCGAACACGCCCACCTCTTAGCAATCTTTATGTGTCGATGCTTCAAGAACTTGGCGTTGAGTCCGACCGCTTTGCTACCAGTACGGGCACATTAACAGGGATCGAGAAACGTGCGTAACAAACGTTTGTTTTTTGTACCGTTTATCTTGGCTTGGCTGTTTGGAAGTTCATTCTTGCGAGCGGAAGACCTTCCAGGCTTTCTGAAGACGTATTGTGTCGAATGTCATGGCGAATCCAAACAAAAAGGGGATCGTCGACTCGATCAGGTAACGGCAGCGGTTAACAACGAAGATCAATTGATTGAACTCCGGGATATTATCGATCAGCTTGTGCTTGGTGAAATGCCTCCGAAAAAAGCCAAGCAGCCGCCGATCGAGTTGCGCCAACGAATCATTGAACAACTTACGAAATCGGTTGAAGCTGCGAAGTCCGCTAAATCGAGCACGGACTCACAAACCGTCCTGCGTCGCCTCAATCGCCGCGAGTATTTAAATACGATTCGCGATTTATTCGGCATCGATATGTCGATGTTTGATCCAACGACAAAGTTCCCTCGCGATCAAACCCTCGAGCACTTGGATAACGTCGGCGACACGCTGGTTACCTCAAGCTTTCTTTTGAAACAATATTTGGAGGCAGCCGACGCGGTCATCGAAAAGGTCTTCAAGCATTCTGAACGACCGGCCGAACAAACTTGGACGTTCAACAAACGTTTTAAGCAACAGCCCGAGGTAGACTCAGCACACGACAAGGCTTTTGATAACCGCTATATGTGTTTGTACGAATGTAGCCATTCGGAACAACCGGAAGGGGCCTTTGGGCCTTTGATGGACTTTCGAGAAGGCGTTCCGTGCGATGGGTTATATGAAGTCCGGGTCTTGGTCGAAGGTAAGAACCGGATCAATAAATATGATCCGAAAATCATTGGCGTTGACCCGAGTGATCCATTTCGAATGGCAGTCGTTCCTGGGAACGCCAAACATGATCGAATGCATGTTGCTCAGTTATTTCATCAACCACTTGCAGAAGCGGTAATCGCGGATGGCGGCCCCCATTGGTACGCCTTCAAAATCCCTTTGGACGAAGGATTCTCACCTCGATTTACTTTTCCGAATGGGATGTTAAGCATTCGGACAGCCTATTCGAAACTGGTTAATCAACATAAGGATCTTCTTCCGCCTGAAGGTCGAAAGATGATTGGCGGAATCGTTGGTAATCGAATTGCCTTGTTCAAGTATGGCCAACTTCCGCATCTTCGTATTCACGAAGTGGTTGTTCGTGGTCCGTTGGCTGAGTCGCCATCCTTGCCCATTCACCGAATTCGGAACGAAAGCTCGTTGTCTGAAGAGCACGTCTCTGAAGTGCTTGAACGATTTGCGAGTCGAGCCTATCGACGCCCCTGTAAGCCCGAAGAATTGCAACATCTTCTTTCGGTTTATGGAAATCGTCGGAAGCAAGGTGGCTCGGTCGAGAATGCGTTTCAAGATGCGTTGAAAGCTTCGCTATGCGCTCCTGGATTTCTTTACCTTGAACCGATGGGCGATAACAATTCGGCGGTCGCATCGCGGTTGGCTTACTTTATTTGGTCTTCGATGCCCGATGATGAGTTGCGGGACTTGGCCGATCATCAAAAGTTGTTGTCAGAATCGACACTCCGGTCCCAAGTGCAACGCATGTTGGCGGATCCCAAAGCCAAAGCATTTTTGGCGAGTTTTCCCGATAGCTGGCTCAATCTTCGCTCGTTGGGTGATATGCCGCCAGCCCGTGAAGAGTTCGCAAAATACTATTCGCAAGACTTGCAAGAATCGATGCGGAAAGAGACACAACTCTTCATGAAGCATTTGATTCATGAGAACAAACCCATTCTGGATTGCATCGATTCAGACTACTCATACATCAATCGTCCGCTTGCCAAGCTCTATGGAATACCGTCGCAAGTACCCGCGGATGGTGGTGAGCAGTTTCGGCTTGTTCACTTTCAAGACCCCAATCGCGGAGGGTTGCTTGGCCAAGCAAGTGTTCTCACCGTGACGGCGAACGGGATCGAGACTTCGCCCGTTATTCGAGGCGTTTGGTTGCTTGAGAACATTTTGGGGACGCCCCCTTCGCCACCCCCGGACGATGTTCCGACGATCGATCCTGATGTGCGAGGAGCGACGTCCATGCGCGATTTGTTGGTGAAACATCGCGACTCACCTGCTTGCATGGAGTGTCACCAAAAGATAGATCCGCTCGGCTTTGCTCTGGAAAACTTTGATCCCATTGGCCAATGGCGAACCCACTATGACAAGAAGATAGCCATTGATTCGTCGGGCGAATTGCCGTCGGGAGAATCGTTCAAAGACTTGGCTGGCTTGAAGAAAGTCTTGGTGCAGCGCAAAGAATTCTTTGCGCGAATGTTAACCGAGAAGCTTGTCGCTTACGCATGTGGACGAAAAATCGAACCACGTGATCGTCCAGCGATCGAAAAGATTTGCGAACCGCTTCGTGAAAAAGGTTACCCGATGCGTGAACTCATCGAAGCAGTCGTCACAAGCGACTTGTTTTTAAGTCCGTAGTTGAGAATGCTGCTCAAGCCGAATCTAGTGCTTCTTCACGCCTTAAAATGAGGGTTGAGCTGAACCTGTACGACGGGTTTCCAGTCCGTCGTACCCTAAACTTTATCTGTCACGAAGCACTCGGTCCGGTGTTCAATTCCGGCGTTTAACACGTCGGCGGTCGGACGCGAAGACCGGGCGCGGCAGCGTTGCGATTTTCGCATCCAGTTCCGTCGCATCCATGGCAGTTTCTTTCGTCGCAATCGCGCGAAAGATTTTCAACTTCTGCTGGATGGCTTGAATTTCGCGTCGCGTACGTCCTTCCGGAGCGTCAGACCATGGCGTTGATTTTTCTTTCCAAGCAAACAATTCTGGGATAACCGACTTCATGTATTCCCAATAGGGCCGGCTGTCGGTTTGGAGGTAGATCTTTCCGGCAACCGTTAACGATTTATAGAGCAATCCCAGGAACTCTGGTTGCATCATACGATCGTTGTAAGAGCGGAAATCGCCGACGTGGACGGGTTGAGGATGATAGATATGAATCTCGGTGATCGTGCCCGGCCCAACGTAATCGTGTAAGAATCGCTCGCCATCGCAAACGATGAATCGGCTGTTGCTAAGCCCGCGTTGATTGCCGCGTCGAGTCGCATAACGGATCACAACTGGGAGAATATCCAACCCGATATGGTCTACGTCGGGGCGATTTACGGCGGAAGAAATCACGAATCGACCATTGCCACAGCCAATATCTAACACGATTGGGGCTGTGCGTCCGAACCATGTTGACCAATCCACGTGGCTTGGTTCGGGTAATTTTTTGATTCCGGTTTTAACCCACTCTTCCGGTGGCAAAATCAGGCCGGGAATCGGAAATCCCAGCTCCATTTCGTATGTGCCGACCAACGGTTGTTGAGTGTCTTCGGGTGACTTTTTGGTTGTCATAGCCATCGATTTCAGAAGAGTTGAACTACAATGGAATGTGTTCCCTTCCAAAGCATAAAGTAGAGATAGCTATGTTAGCTCGTATTGGTGATTTTGTCGCGTCTGAACCGAAACCAGTTGCCATTGCCCTACTTATTGTCCTTGCGATTGTGGTTTGGGCGACTATTTGGATCACCTTGCGGTGCTTACTCACATACCGAAAACTGACGAATACCGAGCGTTTGAAGATCATCGAGGGGGGGCAATCGATTGAACTTCTCAAGACGATCGAAACGCAGGCTCGGCGAAATCGCTTCTTCTCGGTCGCTTTGGCGCTAGCTTTTTGGGTGCCGGGGATCGCTTTCGCGGGAGCGACTTACGCAACCGTCAAGTGCGAGGGCAATTTTGCGCTATCGATCGTTGTTTGGTCGGCGTCGATTATTGTGACGCTGGCATCGGTGATTTGCGCCACTATCGTGATGGGCCGTCAGCGAACGCACGAGAAGCCTGATTAGCTTAGTGTGGCGTTCCAAGAGTGTCGCCGTTCTCTCCGAGAACGAAGCGTGAAGTGCGAAAAGCGTCGATGGTTCTC
>JANOAI010000595.1:0-13226 GCA_031411055.1 Pirellulaceae bacterium | reverse complement strand
GACGAAAATCGACATCGTCTATCCCGTCTTAACGAGTACGCTCATCGCGTCATCGATTGCATTTAAAGTCGCATCGATATCGGCTTCGGTGTGTGCAAAGCCTGCTCTTGCAGTGTTATTCCGCCTGTGAGCGGAACGAGCGGGTATTCGTCGCCTTTGATCGGTTGTCCACCGAGCGCTTGCTTTGTGCTCAACACGTTGGCAGCCACCATGTTGTGACGACCGTTGTAACCGCCCTTCATCTTGATGATATGAGCTCGACCCGTGGCGCCGCGTGCAACGCGGATCGTTTGCGATGTCGCGTGAGAACCGGTGTTAAGGAACTGGACTTTATCTGCGTGCGGTACCGCTTGCAGGAAATGTTTGGCGAGTTCACCTTTGTTGCAAGTCGGCCCCGGTCCCCAATTCGATAGCCCTTCTGCCATCGATTGGGTCACAGTCGCGATTTGATCGTCGTCGTTGTGCCCGAGAATATACGGCGCGAATCCAGTGTGATAATCGATATACTCATGACCATCAATGTCCCAGAGTTTCGAACCTTTGGCTCGTCCCTCGCGCCGTAACAAACGGAGCATGCCATCAGCGGCCCCGATTTTCGCATCGGGTTCCGCTGCGTTTAGATTCGCTTTCAATGCGGGAACCATCGACACATCACCGAAGTGTCCGATCATCATACCCGCATGAAAAACCTCGTTGACTTTGTCCGATTGAAGATGCTTTTGAAGCTCATCAAGCATCTTGCCGGCTACGTCCGATGGCCCGGGCCGCAACACGGCGACAATCAAATAGACACGCGCAATCGAATCGAGCGGCTCACTTTCTAAGGTTTCGGCTAGTAGAGTCTTGGTCGAATCGGAAACCTCTGCGGTTCGTGTAATCGCGTAGGCCGTTCGAAGCCTAGCCAGCGGATCGGCCGATCGCAATGATTGAGCAAGTCTATCTTGATCGTTCGCTTCTTTAGATAAGGCAACCAGCCATTTAGCAAATGCGGCCGTTCCGTCATCAACGTCTGCGACGATACGCTCTATCGCTGGACGATCTTCGTCTCGATACTCACCAAGCTTAGCTAAGCTCTCGATGGCGTGGACTCGAAACTCACTTGTTTCATCGAAAGCGACGCTTCGAATTGCATCGATATGACGATTGCCAGCCTCGGCATCGACCGCGACTTGGGCCAGCACGCGATGAACACCGATCGAGTAAGGAACCGTTGCGGAAGCAAGTTCGGGTTCAAACTGCTTCTTGACCGAATCGCGTATGCCATGACAGAAGAGCTTCGGCGGCATGAACTTTGACGAACTCTCGCTGTTCAACCATTTCCCGTTGGAGGGTGGCAACCAAACTTCCACGTTCCTCGTCCACTTGCGTTCGACATCCGCTCATGAAGAGCACCACGATGAAAAAAGGAATGACCGTTGAATTCCGTTGCATTCGCGACTTGTGGATTTTATCGTTTGTCAAAGTAGAGCCGTATTTCCCGCCAACGTTCTCGATAATTGTGTAGATACCAATCGCGAAGCTCAAGGCATTCTTGTTTTACGGAGTCGATACAACACAACCTCGCTCAGATTTTGTTTTTGTAAAGCGCTCGCCATATCGCATTGAATTCGATTTGATTACTGCAGGTCGACCATTCCGATCATCATCAAGCGTAACGGATGCGCGCTGACACGTGATATCATCTTGGCACCGATGGCCGGCCATTCTTGCATCAAGACGGAAAATCATATCGAAATTGCTTTCAAAAACCAGCTTGTAACGCGATATTGAATAGGTACGATCCATATTCAGAACGGAACGGCGTTTCCATGATTCCGGGAGCATTGATGCGATTGTCGAGAAAATCTTGTTGCGAGCTACAGACTATCGCGAACGCCAACGCATATCGTTTGGCTAGTTATTTAATAATTAACGCTTGCGCATTAGGCCTCTTACTGATAGATCTCGCAAAGGCCGATTCTCCGATTGCCTTAGACCATCAACGCGAATTGTTTGTCGATCACCACGTAATCGATTCGCTGACTGAACTTCGGCTACAGATGCATTCCCCTCGTGACGAAGGGATCGCCTTTCGATTTGATAAGCCGTGGGAAGGTCCGTTCTGCGGTTACTGTACCGTACTTCGAGATGGCGATCGGCTGCGACTCTATTATCGAGGCAAACCGACGGCCGTGAAAGACGGATCCGATGAAGTTGGCTGCGTGGCGGAATCGACCGACGGTCTGAACTGGAGGCGTCCGCGCTTGGATCTGATTGATTTTCAAGGAAGTCGCGACAACAACATCGTACTCTCGCAGCCACAGCTCGCGCACAATTTCGCGCCGATGCTCGATAGCAACCCGTCTGCACCTAAAGAACAGCGTTACAAAGCGCTCGGTGGAACGCAGGTCAGTGGGCTGATCGCGTTCGCTTCTGCGGACGGACTTGATTGGAAAAAACTGCAAGAAGCGCCTGTCCTCACCAAAGATCAGGTTGTCAGTCAAATCGACGGCGTCAATTGGGTCTTTGATTCACAGAACTTAGCCTTTTGGTCGGATACCGAGAAAAAGTACTTCGCTTACTTTCGAGTCGTTCGTGACAAGATTCGCAGAATAGCACGCGCAGAAAGCGATGATTTTGTTCATTGGAGCAAACTCCAGTTGATGGAGTACCGAAGCAATGATGCAACCGAAGTGCCACTCGAGCAACTCTATACGAATCAAACGACACCGTATTTTCGAGCTCCCCATATCTATGTTTCTACAGCAGCTCGGTTCATGCCGAAGCGAAGTGTGCTTAACAAAGAAGAAGCGGAAAAACTGAGTGTGAATCTGAGTTATTTTCTGGATACGTCGGATGCAATCCTTCAAACGACGCGCGGCGGGGCAACTTATAATCGAACGTTTATGGGGGCGTTTATTAGACCGGGCATTGGGCCTCAAAACTGGGTGTCGAGGACAAACTATCTGGCGTCAGGTATTGTTCAAACGGGACCGACGGAGATGTCGGTTTATCTGAATCAGGACTACGCTCAACCAACAGCACACCTTCATCGATACAGTTTGCGGCTAGATGGTTTCGCATCGCTGCACGCGGAATATGAAACCGGAGAGATGGTGACGAAGCCGTTCACGTTTCGCGGCGATCGATTGATGTTGAACTACTCGACGTCCGCGGCTGGCGGTATTCGAATTGAGATCCAAGATGAGACTGAGAAGCCGATACCGGGTTATTCAATCGACGATGCTGTCGAGATGATCGGCAATGAAATCGAACGCGCCGCGCGATGGAAGTCTGGCGACGATGTTTCGTCGCTCGTCGGTCGAACCGTACGATTGAAGTTCGTCATGAAAGACGCTGATCTATTCGCATTGCAATTTGTAGACAGAGAAATCCAATGATGCCCCCCAGTTTTGTGAAGCCATTTGTGTCTTGCGTCGTGTCATTCCTCTGTTTGATCCTTGGTGGATTGCAGACGAACGCCGATGAAACAAAAACGTTCGACGGCGAACTAAAAATCGAACGATATGTTTCCATCGACAACGTTTGCGCTTGGCCAAATTTAACCAAACTCCCCGACGGCACGATTGCCGCCGTCATCTTCGGCAAGCCAAGTCATGGTCAGATGGCTGGCGACATCGAATGCTGGGCTGGCTGGTAATGGCGATTTGATGGCTCTCTGCTCAGGCTGGACCGACGAGAAGCAACCGGAACGTCCCAAGCAAGTCGACGAAAGCCAAAGGGAATCGATCATCGCATTTTCAAAGCGATTACGATGGCGAAACATGGCAAGAGCCCTTACGGGTTACGAAACGCAACGAAATCTACGGTCATCTCACTCGACTCCAAGACAAAGCGAGTAGCTATGTAACTGGCCATAACTTGATCGTGGACGGTGGTAGGACGGCTTGGTAGGACGGCTTGGTAGGACGGAAACAAGCATTTGCAACCGTTTTTGACGGCGCTCGATTACGCCGACCCTTCGCTAGGTGTGGCCGCGCGCAATGATTGACCATGGTGAGCGTCACTACTATTAGACCGCAATGCGATCAATTTGCAGTGATGAGCGGGGCGCCGCCCCCCGCTATAAACTTTCTAGGGGGTTGCAAGTCACATTAGCTGGAAGTAGGATGGTTCGAACGGTGTGTTTGAGTCGCCGGTGACTTGTTCTGATCGATTCGTTGAGTTTCAAAAGAACCGCACCTCTTGATGTCTGCAGCTTGATCATTTTCGGAGAATGCAATTCGTTTCTTTCGGCTTAACGAGTCACTTTCACACAGGATAATTTTCTATGCGTGTAAACGATATTTTGCGGGTTAAAGGGGATTCGGTTTACCAAGTCGCTCCGTCAGCAACTCTAGCCGATGCTGTCGATCGATTAGTGAAGTTCAACTGCGGTTCATTGTTGGTTACTTTGGCTGACACTATCGTCGGCATCATTACTGAGCGGGACATTCTAAAAGCCATTGCATCGAAGCGGTGCGATTTGAACGAGTTGCTCGTTAACGATTTCATGTCGCGAGATCTCATCATTGGACGCCTCGATGACGACATCAATGGCGTCATGGGACTTATGACAAGTCGACGCATCCGACATCTTCCGATCATGTCCGATGATCGTTTGGCTGGAATGATTTCGATCGGAGACGTCGTTAAAGCTCAATTCGATTCGCTTGCGCATGAGAATCACTATCTGAAAGTTTATATTCAGAGTTAGTGAAATCGACCCTGAACCCGCAGTATCGGGGAGTCCGATCTAAACTGACTGATACTTTTTGATGATGGAAATCTGTTGTGTGAATTGCATCCCGAGTCATGCTTCATAGGATTGATAAGGAAGATGATTGAGCGGTTCAAGATTTCTAAAGGATTGTCGATCCCGATCCAAGGTGAACCGGAGCAGAAGCTTTACGAGAAAGCAGTAGACCAAGTTGCAATTGTATCCAGCGATTATCTGGGTTTGCGTCCGACGATGCTGGTTGCGGAAGGGGATGAGGTGCAGCTGGGGCAGCCCGTGATCGCTGACAAGCAGATCGAAGGGCTCATTATCCCATCACCGGCAGGGGGACGCATTCAAGCGATTCATCGTGGTGCCAAACGCCGCTTTATATCGATGGTGATTGATGTTGCTCAGGACGAATCGGTATGTCAATTCGAATCGTTTGACACCGATCAAGTGAAACGAATGTCGCGCGACGATGTTTCAACACATATCGTCAAACTAGGACTGTGGCCTGCATTTCGGACACGGCCTTTCAGCAAAATTCCTACACCTCAAACGGTGCCAGCGGCAATTTTCGTCAACGCGTTGGATAGCAATCCTCTCGCCGCCCAGCCCAGACCGATCATTCTCGGCTCGATTGAAGACTTCCGCACGGGACTACACGCCATCCGCAAGCTAACGGATGGAAATGTCTTTCTCTGCCAATCTCCTGGCACGGAAACACTCTTTGAATCGGTCGGTAACGTTCGAGTCGTGGAGTTTCTCGGACCGCATCCTTCGGGATTGCCCGGAACGCACATGCACTTTCTGCGACCTGCCTCAATCGGACGAATCAATTGGCATCTGAATTATCAGGACGTCATTTCTATTGGCCGAGCGTTCACCCAGGGAAGATTTGACCCGATACGAATCATATCGCTTGCTGGAGCGGCCGTCACGAATCCTCGCCTGATCAAAACGCGATTGGGTGCATCGCTCGAACAGCTTGTCGGTGGCGAACTTGTCTCAGAAAAATCACGCGTCATATCCGGTTCGATACTCTGTGGTCGACAAAGCGAACATTTTGCCGAGTATCTCGGTCGATACCATCTTCAGATTTCATGTCTATTGGAGGGGGACAAGCGGGAATTGCTTGGTTGGCAAAAACCGGGCTTCAACAAATTCTCGATTACGCGTGCGTTTGCCGGAGCTTGGACTGGCGCGAAGAAATTTGCCTTAACGACCAGTACGGAAGGGAGTGAGCGAGCGATGGTCCCAATCGGAACGTATGAGAAAGTCATGCCCATAGATGTGTTGCCAACCCTCTTGCTTCGCGCCCTCATTACACGGGATACCGTTCGAGCCCAAGAGCTAGGTTGCCTGGAGCTTGATGAAGAGGACTTGGCACTGTGTACGTTTGTGTGTCCCGGTAAGTACGACTACGGTACGATCCTTAGAGAAAATCTTGCAATGATTGAGCGGGAAGGTTAATCGGTTTAGAGATTCCATGAAGTTTCTCCGTAACATACTGGATCGGATTCATCCGCTTTTTGACAAAGGTGGCAAGCTAGAGAGGCTTTATCCACTCTATGAAGCAGCCGACACTTTTCTCTACACCCCCGCTACGGTGACTCAAGGCTTGACGCACGTTCGCGACGCGCTCGACTTGAAGCGAATGATGAGTATCGTCGTGCTTGCTTTGGTTCCATGCACACTCTTTGGTATGTGGAACGTAGGGTATCAGGCGAATGTGGCGAACAAGAGCTTGATTGAAAAAGGGCTTCAACCCGCCTTGGATTGGCATCATACAATTCACGATGCGTTAGGGCTTGGACATGACCCTAGCCGGCTACTCGATTGTTTCGTATTCGGAGCGATCTATTTTCTCCCGATTTATGCGGTGTGCATGGCGGTTGGCGGAACGTGTGAATTAGTTTTTTGCATCATACGTAAGCACGAAATCAATGAAGGTTTTTTAGTTACCGGGTTGTTGTTTCCACTCACGCTTCCACCAGATATTCCCTTGTGGCAAGTAGGGCTGGGAATTGCTTTTGGGGTCGTTATCGGCAAAGAGATTTTTGGTGGAACCGGGAGGAATTTTCTAAATCCTGCCCTTGTTTCACGCTGCTTTCTCTACTTCGGATATTCAGCGGACATCACCGGCGATAAAGTTTGGATTGCATCCAACTACGTCGTGAGTGAAGGAGTAGTCGACGGATATTCTGGGGCCACGGCTTTGGGTCAATTGGCTTCGGCGGACTTAACGAAAACGCCGAACGTATTGGATTCGCTATCGCATGTTATGACGACTGGCGGTGAGCGCAGTTGGACGTGGATCGATTCGTTTCTCGGTTTTATCCCCGGTTCGATTGGCGAGACAAGTACCTTGGCTTGCCTTCTTGGTGCGTTCATTCTCATTGCAACGGGAATCGGATCGTGGCGGATCATGATGGGTGTCTGTTTGGGCGCACTGGTTGTTTCGACTTTGTTCTACTGCGTTGGAAGTGAGACCAACGGTATGTTTCACGTTCCGCCGTGGTGGCATTTTGTTCTGGGCGGATTCGCATTCGGAACGGTATTCATGGCAACAGATCCGGTAAGCGCGTCGATGACGGAAACCGGTAAATGGTTGTATGGTGCGCTCATTGGAGGAATGACGATACTGATACGAGTTGTGAATCCAGCTTTCCCAGAGGGCATTATGCTCGCGATTCTCTTCGCGAATGTTTTTGCGCCATTCATTGATCATTGTGTCGTTCAACGCAACATTCGGCGGAGAGCAGCGCGCTATGCAAACTAATCAACGGGATTCGATTCGAAATACGTTTGTGGTGTCGCTCGTTCTTTGCATCGTATGCTCGCTCTTGGTAAGTACCGCCGCCGTGGCTCTGAAAGAGGTCCAGTCCGAGAATAAGCGAATCGATCGACAACGTAATATTATTGAAGTCGCAAGGCTCGTCGAGAATCCTCGCCTTCTGAAGGCCAAGGACATTACCGATCTCTTTTCGAATGGATCGATCGAAGCCAAAGTCGTCGATCTCCAAACGGGTGATTATGTGGTCGATACAGAAATTGCCAACGATTTATTTGATGAACGTAAAGCCGCCAAGGACGAAAAAATGAACACGATCATTCGAGCGGCAGGTTCCGGCATAGGAATTCAAAAGCGAGAAAAGTTTACTCGGGTATACCTCGTAAAGGACAAGCAAGGCCAACTGGACCAAGTTGTTCTACCGATTTATGGCAAGGGACTCTGGTCGACGATGTACGGTTTCGTTGCATTGAAAAGCGATCTCAAGACGGTCAATGGTCTTACCTACTATGAGCATGGGGAAACGCCCGGCTTGGGTGGGGAAGTTGACAATCCGAAATGGAAAACGCAGTGGCAGGGCAAGCAGATTTGGCGAGGCGATGTAGATGATTCGACACTAGCCATAGGAGTCGCGAAGGGGATGCCAACGCCCGACAACGCGGCTTACATGGTCGACGGTCTCTCGGGAGCTTCGATTACCAGTCGCGGGGTAGAGAATATGATGAAGTATTGGTTTAGCAGTGATGCTTTCGGTCCCTACCTCAAGAAATTGGCTTCTCAAAAAGGAGCTCCCAATGGCAGCCCAAACGGCTAAAGAAGCTCTTCTTCAACCGATCATAAACAACAACCCAATCACGTTGCAAGTGCTCGGTGTTTGCTCCGCGCTGGCGGTGACAACCCAGCTTTCAACCGCTTTGGTGATGAGTATTGCCGTGACTTTGGTAACGGCTTTTTCAAGCGCTTCCATTGCTGCCATTCGGAATTTCATCCCCAATAGCATCCGAATGATTGTCCAAATGGTCGTCATTGCATCGTTGGTCATCGTTGTCGATCAAATACTGAAAGCTTATTTTTTTCAGATCAGCAAGACGATGAGTGTATTTGTTGGCCTCATCATTACCAACTGTATCGTCATGGGGCGTGCCGAAGCCTATGCTATGAAAAACAACCCGTGGATGAGCTTTCTTGATGGTATCGGGAATGGACTGGGGTACAGTGCGGTGCTGATGCTGGTTGCCTTTTTTCGGGAACTCTTCGGATCAGGCTCGCTCTTTGGATACCCGATATTGCAAAAGGTAACCGATGGTGGTTTCTATACGCCGAACGGGTTATTGCTTCTCTCGCCGAGCGCGTTTTTTCTGATTGGAATCTTGATCTGGATCGTCCGTACTTTTAAACCGGAACAAATCGAGGAGGCTTAATCAGCGATGGTCTTACATAGCTTTGAACATTATCTCAGTCTGTTTATGACAGCGGTTTTTATCGAGAACATGGCGTTGGCATTCTTCCTTGGAATGTGCACCTTCCTGGCGATTTCGAAGAACTTGAAGACAGCGATTGGGCTTGGGATTGCCGTTACGATTGTGCAAGGAATCACGGTTCCGGCCAACAACCTTCTCTATCAGTTTCTTCTTTCGCCAGGGGCCCTCGCCCAAACGCTTGGGCCAAGCTATGCCACGGTGGATTTGTCGTTTCTTGGATTCATTAGCTATATCGGTGTGATCGCGGCCATTGTTCAGATACTTGAGCTGGTGCTCGATCGATTTTTCCCGTCGCTCTACAACGCGCTCGGAATATTCTTACCGCTGATAACGGTGAACTGCGCGATTTTAGCTGGTTCACTCTTTATGGATCAGCGATCTTATGACTTTGGTGAAAGCGTGGTCTACGGCGTAGGATCGGGCTTCGGATGGGGACTAGCGATTGTTGCATTGGCTGCCGTCCGCGAAAAATTGAAGTACAGCGACGTTCCAGCTGGACTTCGTGGGCTAGGAATCACCTTCATTACTGTCGGTTTAGTTGCCATGGCCTTTATGGCCTTTTCCGGTATTCAGCTTTAATGCTCATTTTGTTTTTAGGTTGGAATAGTGGCTTCCATGAATCATCTCAAGTTTACGACCATGTTGTCGAGCGATTTCTGAACGAGTAGGACCCGTCCCCTATGTCAGACATTTCACTAATATTTCTTGGCGTTGGCTTCTTTACAGCTATCGTATTGACGCTCGTGATTACGATCTTGGCGGCAAAAAAAATACTTGTCGCTGCTGGCGACGTAAAGATTGTCGTCAACGACAGCAAGACATTGGTCGTACCGAGTGGTGACAAACTCCTGGGCTGCCTTGCCAGCAACGGCATTTTTGTTTCAAGTGCCTGTGGCGGTGGTGGAACCTGCGCGCTTTGTAAAGTGCGCGTCTTGACTGGCGGTGGAGAAATACTTGCCACCGAGCGCACGCATATCAGCAATGCGAAAGCCAAACTAGGCTATCGATTGAGCTGCCAGGTCGCCGTGAAGCAAGACATGAAAATCGAAGTGCCCCCCGACGTCTTCGAGACAAAGAAATGGATTTGCAAAGTCCGATCCAATCACAATGTCGCAACCTTTATCAAAGAACTGGTCCTGGAATTGCCAGCCGGTGAAGCCGTCGATTTCAAATCGGGTGGTTACATACAAATCGAAGTACCTCCGCATACGGTTCATTACAAGGATTTCATAGTCGAAGAGCAATTCCGCGAAGACTGGGACAAGTTCAAAATTTGGCGTTACACGTCGACGGTAGAATCGCAGGTCTTTCGAGCCTATTCGATGGCCAACTATCCCGGAGAAAAAGGGATCATCACGTTGAACATCCGCGTTGCCTCGCCACCACCGCGGGCACCCGAGGGAACACCACCTGGTAAAGTCAGTTCTTACGTCTTTAGCCTCAAACCAGGAGATACCGTAACCATCTCTGGGCCATACGGCGACTTCTTTATCAAAGATACGAAAAACGAGATGGTTTACATCGGAGGTGGTGCCGGAATGGCTCCGCTACGAAGCCATATTTTTGAGCTTTTCCAAAATAGGAAGACTCAACGCAAGGTATCTTTCTGGTACGGTGGACGCAGCGCCCGCGAGCTTTTTTATGTTGATCAATTCAAAGCGATCGAAAAAGCTTTTCCGAATTTTTCATTTAAGATTGCGCTTTCAGAACCCAAGCCAGAAGATCATTGGGATGGATATGTTGGTTTTATCCACCAAATCGTCTTCGATCATTACCTCAAGAATCATCCTGCTCCGGAGGATATCGAGTACTACATTTGTGGTCCACCAATGATGAATGCCGCCGTATTCAAGATGCTTGATAATCTAGGCGTTCCGCAGAGCAATATCGCCTACGACGATTTCGGCGGGTGATATGTACAAAGGCTTCGACCTATTTCGCCGAATGTCCGATCCGTCAACTGTCGTATCGCAAGTTGCGATGAGCTTTCATAGCTGGCTTGTTGTCCGCACTTGTCGCTGGCCTTTGAAAACGCTGTCGGCAATGCTCCTAAGTCTCGCTTCCCTTTTTTTCATGAGCGGTTGCTCCGATACTCCTGTTCGCGAGCGACTGGAAGTGCTCGAGGGAGCTACGATGGGGACTACCTTCACCATTCGATATGTTTCGGAAACGACTTCGACAGAACCACATGAAATCGAACGGTTGATTGAATTGGAGCTCGACACGGTCAACCAGCAAATGTCCACGTATCTTCCCGATTCGGAAATTTCACTTTTCAGCGCGAGCCGTTCCACCGACTGGTTTGCAGTCTCCGCGGAAACAGCGCAAGTCGTCGAACTGGCGCAGCAGATTTCCGAAATTTCCCACGGAGCATTTGATGTGACCGTTGCACCGTTAGTGAATTTGTGGGGGTTTGGCCCAGGCAAACAGGCTGCAGGAGTTCCAAGTGAGTCCGAGATTGAGGCCGCCCGGGCTTGTGTAGGTTATCAACAATTGGAGGTCCGGCTCGATCCGCCGGCAGTCAAGAAAGCGATTCCGGAGTTGCAGATCGATCTCTCGGCAATTGCGAAAGGGCATGGTGTCGACCGAGTGGGCCTTGTACTCTCAAAAAACGGGATCCAAAACTACTTTGTAGAAATCGGTGGAGAGATCGTAACCCGTGGGACACGGCAAGACGGAAAGCCTTGGAGAGTCGGAATCGAGTCACCGCAACGTGAAAAACGTTCGATACAAATGATCCTCGAATTGTCCAACGCAGCCATCGCAACTAGCGGCAACTACCGAAACTATTTTGAGTACAACGAGCAATACTATTCGCATACTATCGATCCTGAAACCGGACGGCCAGTGATTCATCCGCTTGTTTCGGCCTCCGTGGTGGCCGACAATTGTATGTTGGCCGATGCGATTGCGACTTGCATGATGGTTTTAGGCCACAACGAAGGGCTTAAGGTCGCGAACGAACGAGGGTGGATGGTAATGCTGTTTCATGATGAAGGGGGGAAATTATTAACGACGACTTCCGACACGTTTTCGAAATGCTTCCCCAATCTCAAACACTTGAGCATCGATAAAAAGTAGCTGAAACATGGGTTGGACCTTGCTATTCGTTTTTAGTTTTTCACTTGTCGTCTTTGTTTGCGTCATGATTGGGATGGCGATCGGCTATGTCGTAAGCGGAAGACGGCTTGAAGGATCGTGTGGTGGAATCGCCAATAGGGCTGGTGATGGCGGAATCGCGAAATGTTCATTGTGTGAGCATTCCAGCTCGAAGTGCGACTTACTCGCTAGCCAAATGAAGACAGTGCCTCCTAACGAGTCCGATGCCTCCTAACCTTGGGCTGCCCGCTTGCGTCGTGGGATCTCCTTGACGGCTTTCGACAGAGTTAAAAAAGAATTGCCTCATCTCCAGCACTCTCATCGTAGGCAACGTTTGGGTAGTCATGCTTTGATTTACCATTCTCCTTGCTGGCCAAATTGACGCCGCGTATTCTCCGAGAAGGCTTTACCGGCAGCATCAATCCAATCGCAAATCTCGAGCAATGGTTTTCCAGCCGATCCACGCGCTGCCGGAATGAGTGTGTTGCACTCGTTGGCGTCCATAAATCGAGCTGCTTCAAGAAGGCCCGCTTGTTCTTCGGGCGCAACGACCAAGAATCCGTGCTTGTCGGCATGGATCAGATCTCCGGCCTTTACGCGCCGACCGAAAACTTCTACCTCGCAGTTCCAACGCACAGGATGCGAATAGGCATGGCCAACGCAGAGTCGTTTCGCGAGCGCTTTGAAACCTGCGTTGGTCATCTCATCGACATCGCGGATCGCCCCATCGACAATCGTCCCGACGCAACCAAGCGATCGATGAATGTTGCTGTTCACTTCACCCCAAAATGATCCGATCGTGCGTGGCTTATCGAGGTCCTGCACGACCACGATTTTTGGTCCATGAATACGTGCTAGATATCTTCGGTATTCTGACCACGCGTTCGGATTCGTCTTGCGATGCTCTAGATTGCTGGGCTCGATCACCACCGTCACGGCATAGCCAACCATCGGTCCCATCTGTGGCATGAAGTCTCTTACTTCTTCGAGATTGAAGGCATCCGCTGCCGGATCACGTCGAGTAATTTGCTCCCAGCCGTTGTAGATAGTCGGCGTATTCCAACGTTTAAGTTGCAAGAGTTCTGAATGCGACAATGGAGATTTGCTGTTCATAGAATTTCGGCCCTGCGTGGATCGCAATAAGAGCCTATCG
>JANOAI010000594.1:0-2364 GCA_031411055.1 Pirellulaceae bacterium | reverse complement strand
TCAATTGCCGGAACGGCCCTTCGGGTGCTTTGCACAATTGACTCCTGACCCCATAACCCCGATGCTTTTAACTCGCTCCGATCACCCCAAACCGGTGCGAGTTATCCTAGCGTGTCATGGGCCAACGGCTGTGGCTGTATTCCTGAACCAAGCCGGTTAAATGTGACCGATTCAGGCTGAACAAAAACAAAGTAGAAAGACTCGGAGCCCTGACACCGTTCGTTGTCAAATTCAAACCGACCTACCCGATGTTACCCAATGTGGAGAAATTCAGGTGTACAAGCGTGGTTCTCCTGTCTTGAACCCAAACGCATCCTCCGAGGCTTGCTTTTCAAGTCCCGGGATCGGGAATCTCGATATTTTTACCAGTTTCTCGCCGGCGGCTACAGCTGGGATTCGTTTCCCATAAACTTTCCAAAAAAATGTAACCGCCGTCCTTTGAGGTGGAGTGTATGGGTGAGAAGGAGAGAAATTGAATGGTACAGCCTGCCCCGCACATCCCAAGCGAAGCATTTATCCGCGCGTTGACCGAAAGTCAGACGGCGTTGCGAGGCTATTGTCAGGCTTCCTTAGGGCATGGCGAAGAATCCAAGGAGGCCGTGCAACGAACCAGCATTGTGTTGTGGAAAAAGTGCGACGACTGGAACCCTGAAACTGAGTTTCTGCGTTGGGCGATCAGCGTGGCCAAGTTTGAGGTGCTAGGGGTGATTCGGGATCGCAAGCGGGACCAGAAGCGATTCGTCTTTGATTCGGCGGTTGTAGAGTTGATGGCCGTCGAGGCGTCCGAAACAGTCGCTCTGATTTCTGATCGAGCCGAGGCGCTGGAGGAGTGCCTGGAGTTGTTCAGTGACCGGAATCGGCAAACTCTGTCGGCTTACTATGTTCATGGTCACTCGATTCAGGAGGTCGCCGCCATGCAGGGCAAAGGGATCAGTGCATTAAAAGTGATGCTGCTTCGAATGCGACGAAAACTCGGTGAGTGCGTTGAAGGGCGACTGGCAAGTGGGGGTACCGTATGAGCAATCTTTCCTTTGACCGTGATCGCCTCGAAGAACTTTTGTTGGCCTCGGCGAACGAAGCGTTTTCTGTCGACGAACGCAATGAACTCAATGCCTTACTACTCAATAATGCGGCCGCTAGAAGTTTCGCGGTCCAGTTCCTTTCGCTCGACTCCGCTCTTGCCGAGAGCCTTGGAGCTAGTGAAGCGGCACTTCGATATACCACAAGTAGTGGTGCCGCGAGAAACGAAAAGCGATTAGACAAGATTCTGCGTTTTCCGTTGCGACATAAAGCGTGGTTGGCAGTCGCTGCTGCTGCGGCGGTCGTGATGATGGGCCTGTGGGGGCAGAGTTGGCGGACAGGTCGGGTGGATCATGCTTCTGTTATCGAACCGGTTGGTTTTGTGCAGAGTGCAATGCAGGCCACGGGGCTCAAAAGTGGCGATACGTTTAAGCCAGGGGATTGGGGTCGATTTGAGAAAGGTCGCGTGGTAGTAAAGTTTGAATCCGGGGCCAAGCTGGCAGTCGAAGGGCCCGCCGATTTTCAGATCGTAAATAACAATGCTGCGCAGATGATCCGAGGCCGAGCAACGGTTCGCGTACCGGGCAAGATCAAGGGCTTTACGCTCGACACTCCTACTGAGCAGATCGTAGATTTGGGAACTTCGTTCGGGGTAAAGATCGAAGATACCGGCGCGACGTCCATTGCCGTATTTGAAGGTTCGGTAGAATTGCGTGGCCAGCAACATGATTCAGGACCACAGCAAATTTCGGCAGGACAATCAGTGCGCGTCGTAGGGAGTTCTAACACGCCCAGCGAAATACCGTATGACGTGAGCGACTACCTGCCGACATGGCAAACTTCCTTTGGCATGGAGGCAATGGAGGGGGAAATGCGAATCGCTGAACCTCATGAACGAGCTGTCCCGGGCAAGGTAGTCGATGGCGATCGGTTGCTGATTTTTCCAGAACGTGAATCGGTACAACTGCCGGCAGGGTTCGTAGTGAGTGCAAATAAGCCCGGCGCATATCACATTCCGAAAGGCTTAAAGCAACAAGTGTCACTCAGTGCACCAGTGGTAGTCGACAGCTATCTGATCCAGTTCAATCCCGGTCAATCGATGACTTCTGAATCACCTCGACGGTTTTCCGGCACACTCAAGTTTGACCGCCCGGTGGTGGGTCTTTTGTTTCGAGCGGCGATGCTGAATGAATCCGATGCGATGTTGGGGCTTCCTTCGGCTGATTTTGGCGGCGTCTTTCGACGCGGCATCAATGCTGGCGATGAAGTATCGCTAGGCGAAGACCACCGCACCTTGACGGTTTCTTTGGATGTATTGAATGGCGTGGATCAGATCCGCGTTCT
>JANOAI010000593.1:0-15675 GCA_031411055.1 Pirellulaceae bacterium | reverse complement strand
GCTGATACGCGAAGCAAAGCGTGACGAAAGACATATGTTGTTAGCGATGCCACTCAAGGTTCGCGAATTGCGTGCATCGCTATTGAAGTTGATTGCACCCAAACAACCGGCGGACGCAAAACCATCCTAGCGAAGGCTCGATGATTTGGCTTGATTCATTTACGTCTATTTCAGATAGCCGTTTTCTTTGAACCATGAAAAAGCGGCTTGAATAGCGTCGTTAGCCGAACGTGTTTGATAGCCGAGTTCATCGATCGCTCGCCGGCTGGAATAGCAATGAAACTGTCCACTCATCGCGAGCGCCGCTGAGTTTACGTCGGATTCCTGTTTGCGAATTTTCGCAAGACAATCACCTACGGCACCGATAAACATGCGTGCGGGTGCTCGCATGATCGTGTAAGGAGGCTGTTTTTGGAGTACTTTCGAAATCCTTGTCCACAGCTCGAAGTAAGACATGTTCTCGCCAGCCAGAATGTAGTGTCGACCAAGGCCGCCGCGCTCCATAGCGAGCAAGACCCCGCGAGCGACATCGCGTACATCACAGACCGAGCAACCCCCAGACGGAGCGAGCGGTGTCCAACGTTTTCCGACTTCCAAAAGCATCCGCCCACTACTAGGCTTCCAATCCCATGGCCCCAGCATAAAGCCTGGGTGGACAATTGAAACATTTAGCCCTTGCTTCGCGGCCTCAATCGAAACCTGCTCGGCACCCCGCTTACTCACGACATAGTTGCAAGGGATTTGGCCATCACCCGGCGTATCTTCGTCCGTGGTTCCTTCCCGATTTCCGATGGCAAGCGTATTGACGGTCGAAACGTGAACGAGTTTCGCATTCACCGCTCTTGCAGCCGCAACAACGTTTCGAGTCCCTTCGACATTGACAGTCTGTGATTCAGGACCTTTCTCCCAGCCAATATGAAGCAGTGCTGCGCTATGAAGTATCGCGTCGACCCCCTCGGCTGCCTTTAATAAGCTTGGAGCATCGGTTACATCGCCGGGGGCGAGCACGATATCAAGATTTTCAAGGGCAAGCGGTCGTGATTTACCGCGGACAAGAGCTACAACACGATGACCGTCGTCGAGGGCGAGTCGGACCAAGTTGTTTCCAAGCAGTCCCGTCGCGCCCGTAATCAGTATTTTCATAAAACACGTTCGACTAGGCAGCCCGTAAGACCAGACTCTCCGATGGCGTCTCAATTCTTAGCAGAGGCTGCTTTGAATTTGATCGCGCGAAAATCGCGGAATCTTGGTGCGAAAGGCGCGGCAACCATTGTGCAATCGCATTGCCTTCGATTGTCGATACATTCCAACCAGCGTCGATCACGATTAAATCGCTAGGCATCACCGTATGCGCCACACGTGGCAATGCGTTCGCTGCGTCACCCGGAATCAGATGAGCCTTGACCGATTTCTCGGCTAAGACACGATGGGCATCTTTAAGCTTGATGTGGCCCTGACTGTTCTCACCCGATTCGAACAAATCGACAGCGGTGTACCTTAACTGCTTCGCGTCAGGCTTGAGCGAATAAAGCGACAAAATTTGCTTCATTCGTTCGCCGGGGCCAACACCAATTTCGAGAACAGAGCTGACTGGATTATCAACAAGATAGCGAAACAACGGACGGTATTCCGCTGGCTTCGCCATGTGTTGCCAATAGATCCGATGAAACCACGACAGCTTGGCCATGATCTTGCTCTTCAATAAGGAGTCCGATTTAGTTCTAACAACGATAGGGATTGTATCGGCCTCCCGGTCGCTCCTAAGTAATGCGTTCTGCCGAGCGCGATACTGTTTAACATGACGCTAGCAATGAACCAGAAGGGACGCTCGAAGGCAACAAGGGCGGTTAACGCGTCATAAAAAGGATTCTTGGGAAGCAGAGCTTCTTTGAATTGTGACTTTTGCGCCAAGTCACAATGAAATTGCGGACTCACGCAATCAAATCAGATTGAATAATAGATTGAGCGAAGATCGTACAATCTTCTGCTCTGATGCGGCGGCTGAATGCTTTGGGTGGGGACTCGAAGGCTTCAGCCGCCGCTTTTTTTGGTTGGTTACCAAATTGGGGCAACTTGCTCGGCGTTCCAACCTTCCCAAATTTCGTTCAAGGATTGAACACGCTCGGGATCCTCATCAGGCATTTCCAGCAGACCCAATCAATAACCAGTGGGTTGGTCTAGCTCACCACCATACTTTACGCGAGGGCTGATAACATTTCGAACCAAGCCGACCTTCTCCATCGTCTTGATCGCCCACCATGAAGGATCAAACTCGAACCATCGATGACCGTGCATGGCACTTCTCTGATCCGCATGATGATTATTATGCCAGCCTTCCCCAAACGTCACGTAGGCGACCCACCAGGTGTTCCGACTATTGTCGCGCGTCGCATAATTACGATAGCCCCAGAGATGGCAAGCCGAATTCACAGCCCAAGTAACATGGAGCGTGAAGATCGTTCGAATGATGACTCCCCAAACGAACCAAGAAGCTGCAAGGGAAACCCCTCCCCAATAGCTTGCGGTTGAAATCCACCCAACCGCTAAACCAGCAGTCGTGATGATTGCCCCATGCACAACATAAATCCAAAACCACATCAATTTCTTCTCGAGCGAAAGATAAAATGGGTCGCGCAACAAGTCGCGCACGTATCGCTCAAAGTGGATAACGCCGTCGTGTCGTCGATCTTTGAAAATTAGCCACCCCATGTGGCCCCAAAGAAATGTGACGAGCGGTGAATGGGGATCGGGCTGGTGGTCGCTATGCTGGTGATGCATTCGGTGGACAGCGACCCAGCGGGCTGGGGAATCCTGCAATGTACAGATTCCACATATGGCCATCGCGTGTTCAAGCCACTTGGGACATTCAAAGCCACGATGGGTTAGCAATCGATGGTACCCGATCGATACTCCGAAACCGTCGAAGAGAACGTGGGCGAACACGGCAACCCACAGCCCACTCCAAGAAAAGTAGCTTGGAAAGAACGCAAGCAAACCGAGAAGATGGACAACGGTAAGCGAAATGGCGTACGGCCAGTACGTTCGCAAGGGCTGCGTTTCGATTGGAAGCTCCAATGGAGTCCTTCCTTCAGTCGTAGAAGACTGGGCTGGATTCTTACCTTGGCTTACGTCTGTATCTTGTAATTCAATGGATGACACGGTGTCGACACTCTTTTTTGGGATACTTTGCGAGATGAGGGCTCGACGGGAAATTTTCCGTCGGGATCTCTAGGCAGATTATGACGCTTTGGCTAGTGCCGCGGCTACGTCAAAAATGGCACACTTGGGTATCAATGGAGTTTTTCCAGGTCGTGATAGCCACGATTTTTAAGCCAATCGACGATTTGCTGTGCCTCCTCTTTCCGGCCAAGCTTTTCAAGAATTTCTTTGCGATGATATTGATAGACCGCCAACTGCCGAAACCATTCCTGCAAGTTTCGGTTCCCCCCCCCTGAATTTTCAAGCTTTTTCGGGCTTGCCTGAAGGGAAGTTTTAGGGGGCTCGGTCCGAAAAGCGGTCAGTGCTTTTCGTTCGGCGGCGGTCAAAGCGGCTGCTTTCACCTCAACGTCAAACTTGGAAATAGATTCATCGATTGCTTTTAAGGCATCGTCCAATCTCTCCAGTTTGAAAAGGACCCAAGCTTTCGTGTCGACCAGGCCTGAATTGTCAATGGATTGGAGGGCATGGTCGATCGAAAGAAGAGCTTCGTCCAGATCTTGGTCGCTCAGGGCTGCGAAGTAGGCAAAATCGTTGCAAATCCGTGGCGGGCGCTGAGCAAGCTCGGGAAATCCCCTTTTTAGAAAGTCGAAAGCCACGTTGAACTCTCTATTTTTGGCGAAGATTTGAGAAATTCGGTAGGCGACAAGCGGGCGGTTTTTTTCAGGTGCGCTGAGCAGAATTTCATTGGCCTCGTCAGCGTCAAGCTCTCCGGTGATCAGATTCAGCTCCATGAACTCGGTGGAAAACTTGATCGATGGATCGACTTCGATCGCTTGTCTTAACAATTCCCTGGTGCGTTCCGCGAACTTATCATCATTTTCGTGCGATTCCTCCATCGCATTGGCGGCTGCCGCTAGCAGCCAGCGAGCGCGTTCGGCGGGCCAAGCAGCCGACAGGACGGGGAGCACAACGCAGGCGATAATGAGGCTCAAAATAACAACCATGGGCCATTTGCTTCGGTCCGGCGTGGGGTTGGTTTCGGGAAGCAAATTGCGGTGGTCCATTGTTTCGAATAGTCCTTGGCTGAAATTCCGTGGACCAGTATTCTACGGTACCTACCTACGGAGCCAAAGTGATGCCGCTTTTCGAAATTGAAACCAATGCCCATATTGTCGTAACTTGGGCCGACGATGAAGCTGGTGCGCGAGATGTTCTCACCGAGACTTATCCCGCGGATCGAATCCTTCGAATCGTCAAGCGACCGCGAAATACTTGGGTAATATCGAAGAGTGCCATTGGCTTGGCTGGACAGAACCCCGACATTTGTGGAATTGCCCGCGACTGTCTTTCAAAATCGGCTGGCGACAAAGTTCATGCAATTCGGCTTTACATGAATTTGACTGGTACCGATCTGGAACGTGCCCGTCGCGTGATCGAGTCCAATATGGTTATGGGCTGGTAGGCCGAACGTAGCGACGACAGTCTGTTTACCGTTCAAATCGCCGAACGTCTTTACGACCTTCGCTTCGGGCCGGCCTAGACCAACCCTTCCGCGTGAGGAACGACTGGACATTTGGCTTTGTTTCTAAACACGAAGTCGCGTCTCTCCGAGAAGCGAAACATCTGCGTCTCGGAGAGACGCAGCTACGTGAAAGCTCGTTTAGAAACAAAGCCTAGTACTTGATTTCAACACCGCCGGTCGCACCGTGGAAGAAGACCAGGTCTTTCGCTCGATATCGAACGCCCGTCGCCGGTGTGATTGGGACATAATTCTGTTCGGAGACTGTTGCGACACCTGCTAGGATCCACGATTCATATCCGCCGACAACCGAAATTCGTGGCGTGATGCGATACCGAGCTGTTCCACCGGAAATGATCGCTCCGGCTATATCGACGTCTCGACGCGAAGAGTTCAATAGTGGGTTGTCTCGATTGACGAGAATCGTCGATCCCTTGTTGAAATTTGCAAAGACTCCAAGTCGTACGGTCGAACCGATGGACAAGCGTTGACCGACAGGCCGAGCCACATCCATCCCAATCTGAGGGCCAATCATGAAGTTTTCGAGCCGAGTTCGGAAGAAGCCAAAAGCGTCTGGCGACGCAACAGCCGTATCGAACAAGAATGTTTCTTTGTATTGGAAAGCTCGAATTCCAATGAGCGTACTCATAATGTCCCAAGCGAACCATCGACGATTAGCTTCGTAGCTTTGTAGTTCGATCCGTTCTGCTTGAATATGTCGTAGTGAATTGTTGAAGACGTTAATATCCGTTGCGGTATAGCCGCCGCCCGCGGTGAGTACACTTTGCAATGAATTGGTCGTGGCTTGATCTGTGCGGCTTCGATTCCATTCGAACGGCCCGGTGTAGACCATTTCAACTCCATCTACACAATCAAGCATTTGTCCGATGGTAATGCGGCTCCCAAAATCGTAGTCGTACCTACCGAGGAACCGGCCTTGCGACAACGAGAAATTCTCTGATGCTTTCGCCTTCAAAAATACGGATTCATAGCTGACATAGTAATCGTGACAGTTTTCTGGACAGCATGGATTGCTAACAGGCGAACCCGTTTGCCCGTAACCACTATAGGCTCCACCGCTATTGCCGTAATGAACTCCGGATGCCATGGAAGACGAGGATCCTCCGTAGCCGTATCCTCCGTACTGTGTTGCAGTCGGAATTCCACCAGGTATGGCGTCTCTGGTTTCAATGATCCTATCTTCGCCTTCGGTAATACTAATTACCTTGCCTTCAGAACCCAAACCAAGGTCGAGCCCCTGGTCAGAAATCTGAGACGATGTGGAAAGCTGCTGAGCACCAGCCGGTACAACCTTACTTGCATCGTAGAAATTGTTCAGGGTTCGTGCACCGAAATTGTCTCCGACCGTTGGATCGCTCACGGCCGAGCGAACGATCGGAGCCAGCGTTTGCCCTACGGCTTCTCCGCCAAAGACAAGCCCGGCAAATCCAGACCAGAGGGCAGCAAGCCATCGCAACCGCGACGTTGCTCGCTGTGCCTTACCGTAAAGGAAGGTGGGTTTTCCGGATGCTTTTTGTTGCGCTGGATTGTGACGCATAGTTGCCACTCCATATACCTTAGGGCTTTGGACACTGGACATATTTTCGTTTTCCGAATGATCAAACGTAAACGGTGCGATGAAAGTCGCTGTCATTGGCTGAGACTCAAACGATAAGGGCTTAACTGTTTTCATGGCGAAACCACCGCAACTCGATCGATAACAGGAACTAAAAACGCTTTTCGAACCAGCTGCGAGATCTTCCTAGCTTGTTCGTTTGATTGGGCTGTACCATAGATGATTAAGCCGCCGTTTGAGTTGGATTTCAACCTGATTTCCGCGGTGGGAAACAACTCAGACAATGACTCCTGAACCTTTTCGATAGATTGGAGTGTTCGATTTTCCACTGATTCCATCGCCCAAGCATCGCAAACGTTGACACGATAGGACTCGGGCGTCGCGGGTTCTTCGCGTCCGGCCGCAGTCCAAACGGTGAAGGTTGTTTGTCCTTTGCTGAGCCCCATAAGGATGATGCTAGTCCCTTCGGTGGCTAATGCCTTGCATACGCTTTCGTCCTGGATATCAATCCGAGCGATAGGACGACCAATTTCAATCGTCTGCGAATTTCGGTGTAGGACTTCGATTGTTTTCAAGTTGCCAGACGTGGAATGCAACTGATTGGACGAGGAAGATCCGGTCTGTCTCGTCATGGCCGAAGATCGGGCAAGCTCTTTTTGCCTCGATTCGCTCGAAGCCGGCACCGAACTCACCCGCGAAACAGGCAATGCAACGACGGTCGGCAAATCGTTCCGAGCTTCGACGTGTCTTGGCGGAGCCGTTTCTGCGACGGCCTCGGCGGGCTTAGCATTTGGCTTGGATTGAACGGGGGCTGTCGCGAAGCCTGAAGACTCTGGCGCCATCGAAGGCTTGTCTGTTAAGCTAAATTGAATTTTCTGTTGATTGAGTAAAAGCGGTTGCTCGACGGCGGCTGGAGCCGACGGCACCACAGGCAAGGCCTTGGGAGGAGAAGCCAGCTTGTTGAGAGCCAAATTTGGGACGGGCAGTGGCGTGGGCAGTATCGCTTCGGAAGCAGGTTGAGGGGTCTTGATGACGACCGAATTAGAAATGGTCATGCTCGGTATTTTCACGACCTGTGGCGTTCGTGGAACGTCCAACGAAACTTGTATCTTGGTCTCGGCTGGGCTGGACAATGGAGCTTCCAACGGCAATTGCATCGCGATGGGCGCAGCTGGCTTGGCTTTTTGAGAAGGAGCTTCCAGCACGGCCGGCGCAGCCATTTTCTCCCTGTTGGCGGCACTCGCTTCAGTCGGTGTACCCTCTACGAGCAGTGTGTGCCGTGTTTCTGCCTTCGGTGAACTGTCGGAATGCAATTCCATCTTCACGGAATCTGTTTTCGGGGTTCCGTTGTTACCGGAATCTCCCTTGAATCCCGCTACCAGAGGCGGCATCAAAATATCGGGTTTGAAAATCGTTGGTGGCGAGATGTTCGCCGGAGCGGTCGTGCGAACCGACTCGACGATCGTTGTGGTGGTACCTTGAAGACTTGAATCCGACGCACGGAATTTGATACCGACAGACTTGAGTACCGGAGCCACTTTTGGCGTATCCACTGCTTGCTGTGGAATTTGCATGGTAATCTGAGCGATCACCGGGCAGGCAGAGATGACCGAACCCACGAAAAGCGATGGAAGTATGAGTCGCAATCGTCGTGATCGACGAGCAACTTGACTACACTCTTCGCCTTGTTTCTTCATGTTCGGAACGTCCTATTTCTATCCTTCGTAAAACGACCCAAGCATCGGGTAACAAGCCCGCAGAAGTAGGCATAGCTACTCTCGCCTTTGTCGTCTTGAGAAGGTATCGGAAGTCCAATTAGGCAGAGTTTAACGATTCTTCCAAACGCACCGAATGTAATGGTCGTTATAGCTGGCTTTTGGAGCGCTGGGCAAAGATTGAATTCCCGAGTCCCGGTGCCTCGCCCTGGATTGGCGTCGATCATCAGGCGTTGGAATTTCCATCGTGGCCGAGGCTTCTCGCATTGTGTTTGCCTTCACCAGCTCGAAGCCTTTGTCGCTCTCGAGCATTTTCATGAACGACGTAGGCTTGGAAAACAGGGTCAGGTACCAAAAGTGCAGAGCACCCAAAGGGCCGTTCCGGCTTTTGGTACCTGACCCCGTTTTCCGACTGGCTACGGCACTCGTTTAAAGCGATAGCTAAACGGACGACTGCGCTCTATCAACAGCGTTGCCTCAACCCGACGGATATTGCTTGCAATACTCGTAGATAGCCATGGTGGTGGCAGTGGCGACGTTGTAGCTAAATGGGATCCCATAGATAGGGATTTCGATAACCGCGTCGAGAAGGTTGAGTTCGTCTTGGCTCAGGCCTTCTCGTTCGCTGCCAATCACAAGCCCGATGCGACGCGGATAAGAATAGTCAAACAATGATTGCGAATTCGTGGTCTGTTCAAGCCCCACCAGCGGCATTGATTCCTTCTTCAGGTTTTCAAGGACTGGTAAAAGCGACCGCCGCTGTGTGACTTTGACATAATCGATGGCGTCGCGGGCGATTTCGCGATCGATCTTGCCTGGCCCGCATTGGATGACTTCCTTAATACCCGCGCAGCCACAGAGTCGGACGATGCGACTTAGGTTTACCGAACTGCGCATCGGAGCCAAAATGACAATCAGCTCTCGCGGCTGAATGAGCTTGGACTGTTCCTTGTGACGGACATGTTCAAAGCGGGGCATAGCGCACTAGAGAAGTTCGCGGAACTTGCGAAGGTCTTTTTCTTTTCCGACAAGCAACAGCATTTGATCGTCGGAAAACTTATAGTCTCCGTCAGGGAACATAGTCAGCTTGCCGGTCATCACATCTTTCACACCGATAACCCACAAGCCGAATTTTTTCTTCAAATCGGTATCCATGAGTTTCTTGCCCAGCATTGATTCGGGCATCACTATTTCGACGAAGCTATAATCGGTATCGATCGGAAGAAAATCGATAACGCTTGGCCAAGTCAATCGATCAGCTAGCTGCTGAGCAATTTCGATTTCAGGGAATACAACCCGCTCAACTCCAAGGCTCTTTAAAAGTTTACCGTGTTCGGGCGTGACCCCTTTCACCACGATATGACGAGCGCCTAGTTCCTTGGCGTGTAATGTTGCCAGTAACGACCGAGTGATATCTTCGCCCAGTGAGATGACAACCGCATCGGCCGTTTCGAGCGACAGAGTGGCGAGTGCATCTCGATCCGTCGCGTCGCCAATCACGGCTTCAAAAAGGTGATCTTGAACGGCCTCAACGGCCTCCGCTTCGCCATCGATCCCGGTCACGCGAATCCCGTTGCTCTTCAGCTTTCGAGCCAAAGCCGAACCAAAGCTACCAAGTCCGATTACTACAAAGCGTTTCGTATCCGCCACAATAAGGCTCACCTAAGTGAATAGTTTAAAAATGTGTTTTTTCAACAAAAAAACCGAGTTGCTTTGAATCTATTTTGTAACGCGGAGGTAAACCCACCGGCTGTCGAATAAGCTCGTTATTCTAACCGATAAGTGGCTCTTCGTTCGCGAATTCAACTTTTGCTTCGCGACTTACTTTGGATAAAGCCGACATCACTGAGATCGGACCAAGTCGCCCGAGGAACATCAAGAAAATGATAACGCATTTTCCGATGACGGATAAATGGAAAGTAAGTCCCGTAGACAAACCAACGGTCCCCAAGGCAGAGATGACTTCAAAGATCACGTCCAACGCGTTGTCGCTTTCTCCAACCAGCGATTTATGGCTAGTGCCCGATTGTTCGACGACCATCAAAAGCAAACAGGCCAGGATCGCTACCGCAAAAAACACCAACGAACTTGCCATCGCACGATCGACAGCCGCCTGAGGTATAGTGCGACGGAAGAAGCTCAAGCAATTTCTCCCTTGAAATCGACGGTAAGCTTGCATGCATAACAACGCCACAGTCGACACCTTCATACCGCCAGCGGTTGAGCAAGGTCCTGCTCCAATCGCCATCAGCAGAATCATGACGAACAGACTCGCATTGGTTAATTCATTGAGGTCGATTGAATTAAAACCCGCCGTTCGGCAGGTCACACTTTGGAACATCGCAATCATCATCTTCGTGTGAAGCGGGACGTCTTTGATGGCGTTATCCCATTCGAGAACTAGGATCAGAATAAAGCCCCCAAGCAATAGAATAGTCGTTCCAATAAGTATGACCTTGCTGTGGATGTGCAACCCCTGCCAATCAAACGGCTTCTTCCATTCGAAACCGCTATAAACATCGAGGATGACTGGAAAACCAATCCCGCCCAGAATGATCAGTACCGAAATGACGACGTTGATAACAGGGTCGGCTTGATATTCGATGAGTGAACTATCGTACAATGCGAACCCAGCATTACAGAAGGCAGAGATCGAATGGAACGTTGCATGCCACAAAGCGCCAAGAATCGAATGGGAATCAAATGAAAAGCGAACCCAAAGAATAAGGATCCCAATTCCTTCGATAATCGCTGTTGCCATCAAAACGCGACGCAAGATTTGCTTCACATCGGTTTGATCGCCAGAGCCAAGCGTTTCGGAAATCACAGCTCGATGTCGGAGTCCACTCCGGCCTCCAACTTGCATCAAGATGAACGTGGTCAACGTCATGATGCCGATGCCGCCGAGTTGAATGAGTCCGAGAATCACAAGTTGCCCTATGAGCGAAAAATCGTTCGGCGTACTCCGAACCGATAAGCCGGTAACGCAAAGCGCGCTGGTTGCGGTAAACCACGCATCGATGAACGAAATCGGATTTTCACTGGATCGCGAGGAAAACGGCATCGCGAGAGCGATCGTCCCAAAGCCGATCATGCCAGCGAACCAGATACTCGTAACACGGGCTGGATAACGGACCAGCGAACCCGCCATTTGAGGCATAAACTGTCAGAGCTTCGTCGCTCCGCCTTAACGCGCCCGGTTCTCGAACAAAGAATTGGAGAACCTCTTACTCAGTGAATCACGAACCTGGAACAATCCTACTCGGATTCCAAACTTCGAATCGCAAAAGCCAAATCGATTGGCAGAAAGCATATGAGCACTTGAAGATAACATTCGATTCATTTTAGTATGCCGTTGGCCGCGTGTGTAGGACGCAGTCCATGTCTTGAAATTTCGAGTTTGAAACTCCAGTACACAACTGCTATTTCGTATTGCGAGCAAGAAACTTCCCATAACCCATCGCACCAACGAACTTCCCGCCGCTAGACTGCAGTTTTCCACGAACAAAGACTTTTTCGGGGCGTCCGCGTATTTCCCAGCCCTCAAAGGCACTGTAATCGGTGGCCATTAAGTGCGTTTTCGCTGAAATCGTGCCTCGATACTGGGGATCATAGATCACCAGATCCGCATCGGACCCCACAGCAATGGTCCCTTTCTTGGGAAAGAGCCCGAAAATTTTTGCGGCCTGAGTGCTGGCAGCATCTACAAACGTATTGAGATCGATGTGACCCGCCCAAACGCCGTAGGAATAAAGCAAATTCACGCGGTCTTCGACTGTGGGAATCCCATTGGGGATTTTTGTGAAATCGCCACGGCCCATTTCCTTTTGACTCACAAAATCAAATGGTGCATGATCGGTAGCAACTGTGCTGATGTCGCGAGAACGAAGGAACTGCCATAATTTAGTTTGTTGTCCAATCTCTCGGATTGGCGGTGACATCACGTACTTGGCACCTTCAAAATTCGATCGCTGAGCGTAAGTCTCATCGAGAACAAGATAGGGGATAACCGTTTCGACATGGACGTTTACTCCACGACGTCGGCCTGCAAGTGCTGCTTGAACGGCTAAATCATTGCTCGTGTGAACAATGTAGACTTCAGCCCCCGTGGCTTCGGCAAACGTCATCAAGTGCTGAACCCCTTCGGCCTCGACTTGCTTCGGACGCGATGGTTCATGCCACTCGGGGCCAGACTTGCCTTCGCTCAAGAACTGCTGCTGCAGTTCAGCGACGAGCGTTTCATTCTCGCAGTGAGCTGTCACCACGACACCGAGTTCCTTCGCCAACTTCAGCGTTTTGAAAAGCTCGGAATCGTCGACTCCGAAGAAACCTTTGTAGGCCAGAAAAACCTTGAAACTCGATATTCCTTCGGCCACAATCCTACGCAACTGGACTTCGGTTTGATCATCAAAGCGCGTCACTCCCATGTGGAATGTGAATTCGCAGGCCGAGATCCCAACGGCTTTCGATTTCCACAATTGAAACGCATCCCACGGATCTTCGGTTCGATTCGGGCAACACATCTCGATCAGGGTCGTTGTCCCACCGACGATGGCGGCTCGACTCGCCGTTGCATAGTCATCTTTGGCATAGGTTCCCATGAATGGGAGATAAATATGCACATGCGGGTCGATGAAACCAGGAAAGACGAACATCCCTTTCGCATCGATCGTTTCCGTACCCGCAGGCGATGACAAGTTGTTTCCGATCGCGGCGATGGTTTCGCCGACGACAAGAATATCAGCCACATAGTCATCGACTGCAGTTACGATTCGTCCGTTGCGTATGAGATACGGCATGTCTAATCTTCCGAGATGGTAACTCCAAGAATTTCGATCGTTTCGATCGGAACGTCACCGTGTCCACCGCGATTGCCGGTTTCAACGGTGTTGATCTTATCTACAACGTCCATGCCTGCCGTGACACGACCGAAGACAGCGTAGCCTACGCCGTCCTGAGATTGGGCTTGGTCAAGAAATCCGTTATTGGACGTATTGATAAAGAACTGGCTGGTCGCACTGTCCGGAACGTTGGTTCGCGCCATAGCGATCGAGTACTTTTCATTCTTCAATCCATTCCTCGACTCATTCTTGATTGGGGCCCGTGTTTTCTTCGAGCGCATATCGGCAGTCATGCCTCCGCACTGAATCATAAAACCCTCGATGACTCGATGAAAAATGGTTCCGTCGTAATGACCATCCTTGGCATACTGCAAGAAGTTTGCCGCAGAAATAGGAGCCTTCTCGGCGTCGAGTTCGATCGAAATGTCGCCAAGTGTCGTTTGAATCGTGATCAAGATTTGCTTTCTGGTGGAGTGAAAAGTCTAAATAAAAAAGTGGAATGGTCTTGGGAATGAGAAGAGTCCGTATCGCTAACGTAGCCATTCGGACGATAGCCGCCAAATGGCCACATGACGATCAGAGATCGCCTTTAAAGCTTCTTCTCAAGGGCCAGTTGGTGGAAAAAATGCGGAACTTTGTCTTGGTTCGCCAGCAACCAATCAATGCCGGGTTCTTCCGCCATAGCTTTCGCAATGGCTTTGGTGGTGGCTTCACGATTGGTTCGAAATAGGATTTCTGGATCGTAATCTTCGTCGACGATCGAGGGATCAAGCCAAACACTTACGATGATGCCAAGCTCTTCTGCTTTGTTTTTGGGGATATGTCCTGCCCGAACGGCATCGAGGACGCCATGAGCTATCGCAGCTTGAACGGTTCCCATCAGAATGTTTGTGTACTTGGAACTGTTGACGGTGACTTTGCTCACCATCACCGTAGCCGGCTTCACCATGTAGTCGCTATTCAGAATAGCGAAGACTTTGGTGTGCCCTTTGACTTGATTCCCAATCAAGTTTGCAATGGCGTAACCGACGGGACCGTCGAGTTGGCCGATTACGACTTCGGGTTCGGCTGCGGACCATGCGGGTGTATCTTCAATCAAGGCCTCGCCGCATCGTAAGAGGATCCGCCCA
The DNA here is from genome assembly GCA_031411055.1 of Pirellulaceae bacterium. Lineage (GTDB taxonomy): Bacteria > Planctomycetota > Planctomycetia > Pirellulales > Pirellulaceae > JAIYDQ01. Next base: position 1,735 of record JANOAI010000593.1, on the reverse strand, counting down.
GATTTAGGAGGCTTGGCAGGTTTACTCGACGCGGTCTTTTTTTTCTTCGGCATAATCCAGTTGCTTTCGATTTTTCGGTGTGGCCGACTACAAAGGATGCAGTTCGGGACGTAGATAGATGAATGATTTTCCGAGCCGGCCACCGTAATTGCCGGCAGAAATACGAACGAGGCCGGGAGTGGATTGAGCGGCAGCGACAGCTTGATGGCATGCTGTTGCAACCGAGGCGAGGTCCGTTCCGTTGACGATAATTTCCATGATCGATTGAACTCCGGCTGGAACACGCGACGCATCTCCCAGTTTATCGCGAAGAGTTGGACAGTATTCCGCGAAGGTGCTGGCGATCAAGAACTTGTAGCTGCTTCCCGCTTTGCTGCCGCTCGACGCGACGCCTCCGGGAAAGGTGGTGATAACTCCGGGGCAGTTGTCGGCCGCAGCAGCGGCTTTCTCGGCAGCTTCAATCGCTGATTCTTCCGTCGCACCCATAAACCAAACGTTGCCACCCATTAAACCATCCGCATAGCCGAATCGGCGGGTTAGAAAGAACTCACCAGCGAGAATGGGAATGACCCATCCTTCTTTGCCGTAGCGAACGTCACGAAACTGATGACCGTCACCGAAGAAAGCAATCTTGCGTCCGAGTTTATAATACGGATCGGTTTCAAGTGCGTTGAAGCAACGAGCCGTTGGACAAGTCAATATATTCTGGCTAATTCGAGCCAGCATGACTCGTTCGAGATGCTCGACCCGGTCTTTGCGGAATCGCGGGACATGAAACTGAAGGTAGGCTCCTGGTCGTCCATCGGGCGTTTGTTGACCTTCCGAAACTCCGTCGACATAACCTTCGATCCCCGCTTCACAATCGCAAAGGATCGTACTACTTGCGTTTCCCGTGGCAGCGAAACAACCAGCGTCGAGCCATTTTCTGCTAGCTGCCGTTACCAGGACTCGTCCGTAGAGGCTTTTGAATGCCTCCGCGTAAGTATCTTCAATGAGTTGATCGGGGGGAACGATGCTCACGATGTGCTACGGCCCCGTCCCTGAAAGACGTTATCTTCGGTGACAATCTTGTCCATAAAGATGTCGTGCTCACCGGTTGGGATTTCGTCAAACAGTTGACATTCGAAGCTCAACGCCACCAACGGCGCATCTTTTCTGGCATGTTGGAGCAGTTTGTCGTAGTAACCTTTGCCGTGTCCGGTTCGTCCGCCGTTACGATCAAAGGCAACGCCAGGGACCATGACTAAATCGAGATCTTCCGGTTGAAAATGTTTTTCTTTGATGGTGCGTAGCTCGACCCTCGGTTCAAGAATGCGATACATGCCCAACTCGAGTTCGTCCATGGATTCGAGGTGAAAAAGCTCGAGTTCACCGTCGAGGCAATAGGGAACAACGATCCGTTTGCCGCTCAAAAGGGCTTCCGGGAGGGCCTGTCGAGTTCGGACTTCGTCGCGAACATCGACATAAAACATGACCGTTTTCGCCGTCGCATACTCCGGGAGTGCGAGAAAACGGTCGACGATTCGCTGGGAGATTTCGTCTTTGTCGAGCTGATTTTTACGGTTTTCGTGGGCCTGTTTGCGAATCGCCGTTTTTTGTTCTTGAAGTTCCATGCTCGATATTATCCTAGGTAACAATTGCTGACGTTATGATAGCTTTGTTTGCCTCGTAGTTGAAGGGATTACGAGGCAAGTGGAGCGTCAAGTTTTAGATTTAGGGTTGGGATATGGGGTCA